>JBKJQR010000302.1:0-33598 GCA_046593895.1 Gemmatimonadaceae bacterium
CGGTTCATAAATTCGGCGGCGCGGCGCTGGCCGATGCCGATGCCATTCGCCACGCGGCGCGGATCGTCGCGGCGCGGCCGTCAGGCGCGGTCGTCGTCGCGTCGGCAATGAAGGGAGTCACCGATTCGCTGCTCGAGATCGCGACGCTGGCCAGCCGTGACGAGCACGAGGCGGCACGAACAGCGAGCGACGCACTCCGGCAACGCCACCTGGCCGCCGGCGCCGAGCTCACGGGCAAGGGCACCGCGGGAGCGGCACTCGCCGCGGTCATCGATCGGGAGTTCGACGATCTCGCCACGATCATCGCGCGACTGGGCCGCGCCCATCAGGTGGACAGCGCGACGAGCGACACCGTCGCCGCGCGTGGCGAGCGCATCGCGGCATCGATGCTCGCCGCAGCACTCGAGGCGCTCGGCCTGCGGACGACCGTACTCGACGCGACGCGCGTCATCCACGCCGACGCGCATCACGGGAACGCCGCGCCCGATTTCCCGCGCACGCGGCGCGCGGTGGACGAGCAGCTGCGGCCGCTGATCGGCGCTGGGATCATCCCGGTCGTCGCTGGTTTCATCGGCTCCGCGCCTGACGGTGCACTGGTCACCCTCGGCCGCGGTGGTTCTGACCTGACGGCGACCTTGCTCGCCCGCGCGTTAGGCGCGGAGAGTGTCACGCTCTGGAAGGACGTGCCCGGGGTCCTCACCGCCGATCCGCAGGTGGTGCCCGACACCCGGCTCGTGCCGCGACTTCATGTTCGCGAGGCGGCCGAACTGGCGTACTACGGGGCGAAGGTGCTGCACCCGCGCGCGCTGGTCGGCCTCGGCAAGGAGACGCGGCTCTTCATCCGCCCGCTCGCCGATCCGGACTCGCCGGGCACCGAGGTCACCACCCGGCGCGACGTCGCCGCCGAGACGAAGCATCCGGTGCGGGCGATCACGGCGATCGGGATGCAGGCGATCATCAATATCTCCGGAGACGGCATGGTCGGCGTGCCCGGCATCGCCGCTCGCGCATTCGGCGCGCTCGAGCGCGTTGGAGTGTCGGTGTCGCTCATCTCGCAGGCGTCGTCCGAGCACTCGCTCTGCCTCGTCGTGCCTAACGCTGCGGCGACAGTGGCCGGCGACGCGTTGCGCGCCGCATTCGCCGAGCAACTCGATCGGCAGGAGGTCGAAGGGATCGACGTCCGGCCGGATGTCGCGATCGTCGCCGTCGTCGGGCTCGGGATGTCGGGAACGCGTGGCGTCGCGGCGCGGTTGTTCAGCGCGATCGCCGAAGCGGAGGCGAACGTAATCGCGATCGCCCAGGGCGCGTCGGAGCTGAACATCTCGGTCGTCGTCGAGGAGCGCGCTGTTGCCGCGGTGCAGCGCGCGGTGCACGCGGCATTCCGGCTCGACAAGATCGGTGGTGGCGCAGCGGCACCATCAGCCGACGCCGACGTCGTCATCCTCGGCTATGGCCGCATCGGGCGCGAGCTCGCCACACAGTTAGGCGCGGTGCCGGCGGCCCGCGGACTGCGCGTCGTCGCCGTCGTCGACAGCAGTGGCTACGTCTTCGAACCGCGCGGCCTGTCGGGCAAACGATTGGCCGCGCTCGCCGCGGCGAAGGCCGACGGCACGCCGCTGGCCGAGATGCCTGACGGCATTCGTGCCGGCGCCGAAGCGGGGCTGGCGGAAGTGCGCCGGCATGCGTTGTCGCGCCCGATCCTCGTCGACGTCACCGCCGGCGATACGGGCGCCGTGCTCGAGGCCGCGCTGGTCGGCGGGATGGACATCGTCCTCGCCAACAAGCGTCCGCTCGCCGCGGGGCGCGGCTCGAATGGAGGGCTGACGCGATCGGCGGCGACGCGTGGCCGGCGGCTGCTGCACGAAGCGACGGTCGGTGCCGGGCTACCGATCATCGACACGATCGGCAAGCTGCAGGAGTCAGGGGACGAAGTGCTGAGCATCGAAGGGTGTCCGTCAGGCACGCTCGGCTACCTGTTCGGCGAGCTTGGACGCGGCGAGAAATTCTCAACCGCGTTGCGCGCCGCGATGGCGCTCGGCTACACGGAACCCGATCCGCGCGAGGATCTCTCCGGGATGGACGTCGCGCGCAAGGCGCTCATCCTCGGGCGACTGATCGGCTTCGATGGCGACCTCGAATCGGTGGACGTCGAGTCGCTGGTGCCTGACGGTTATCGTGCGCTGCCGGCAGCCGAGTACATCGCGCGGCTCGAGGAGCTCGACGGGCAGTGGAAGGAGCGCGTCGAGGAAGCGCGCGGGCGCGACAGTGTGCTGCGCTATCGCGCAACGGTGAGCGGCGACAGCGTGCGCGTCGGCCTCGTCTCCGTGCGCGCGGCGAGCTCGCTCGGTGCGCTAACCGGCACCGACAACCAGTTCTCGATCACGACGAAGCGGTATCGCGATAATCCGATCGTGATCACGGGGCCCGGCGCCGGTGTCGCCGTCACCGCGGCCGGGGTGTTGAACGACGTCCTCAAGCTCGCCGGGTCGCGGTGATCGAGCGGGCCGCCACGATTCAGATCTGCGATGACTGCAGCGCTGAGCTCCCGCCGCTCGATGGGCGGACGCAGTGCGCCAACTGCGGCGGTCTGCTCTCGTTGCGCTATGCACCGCCCACGGAACGCGGCCGCGCACTGCGGCAGCTCTTCGACCAGCGGCGAGCGTTAGGCGGTGATACGCCGGCCGCGTCGGGGGTCTGGCGGTTCCGCGAGCTGGTGGTGCCTGAGGTGCGCGACGCGGAGATCGTGACGCAACCCGAGGGAAACACCGCGCTCGTCCGGCGCGAGCGCGTCGCGGCGTGGTGCGGGCTCGACGCGCTGCACCTCAAGCTCGAGGGCGCAAACCCGACCGGTTCGTTCAAGGACCGCGGGATGACGGTCGCGGTCACCCAGGCACGGCGAGTCGGCGCGGCAGCGGTCGCCTGCGCGTCCACCGGGAACACGTCGGCGTCGCTCGCCGCCTACGCGGCACTGGCTGGCATCCCGGCGCTGGTGCTCGTCCCTAACGGACAGGTCTCGCTCGGCAAACTGGCCCAGAGCATCGCCTACGGCGCGCGCACACTGCTCGTCCGCGGCGACTTCGACGACTGTCTCCGCCTCGTCCGCGCCGCGGCCGAGACGCTCGGCGTCTATCTCGCCAACTCGATCAATCCGTATCGTCTCGCCGGCCAGAAGACCATCGTCCTCGAGATGCTGCAACAGCTCGACTGGCGCGCGCCGGACTGGATCGTCGTCCCGGCCGGGAATCTCGGCAACACCGCAGCCTTCGGCGCAGCGTTAGGCGAGGCAATGGAACTCGGGCTGATCGACCGCCTGCCACGGATCGCTGCGATCCAGGCGAGCGGCGCCGCGCCATTTGCGGCCAGCTACCGCGAGGAGTTCCGGACGCGCCATACGGTCCGCGCCGCGACGGTGGCGACGGCGATCCGGATCGGCAATCCGGCGTCGTACGACCGCGCCGTGCGGGCGATCCGGCAGACCAACGGCGTGGTCATCGACCTGCCTGACGCTGCCATCCTCGACGCAAAGGCAGTCGTCGATGCGTCAGGGGTCGGGTGCGAACCGGCCAGCGCGGCGAGTGTGGCCGGTGTGCGGGCACTGGTCGCCGATGGCACGATCCGACGCGACGAGACGGTGGTGGCAGTGTTGACCGGGCACATCCTCAAGGACTCGACGATCCTGCTCGACTACCATCGCGACGCCGAGCCGCCTAACGCGTACGCGAACCAGCCGATCGAGATCGATGCCGACTTGGGCGCGGTCGAGCGTGTGCTGGCCGCGGCGAGCAGAGGTGACGGGCGATGACTGCCGCGTCAGGGGGTGCGGGCGAATTCGGCGGCAACCCAGCCGCGCCTTCGGACAATCGCCCGCGTGCGTGGATCCTCGCGAAAGGCGCGGAGGTTTGGCGCGCACATCATGTTCGCATGGTGCGCGTCGAGTGAATCGACAACCGACGACAGCGCGGCGAGCGACGAATCGCGCATCGCGACGTCTTCGAACAGTGCAATGCGTGTTTCGAGCAATGGCGCCGTGGGCGGCGGATGGTTGAGCTGGTCGGCATACATCGTTTCGCGAATCGCCCGCACCGTCGCGCGGAACCGCGCCTCCCCGGTGAGCGCACCGACGCGGCGCGTGAAGTCACGCGGGACCCAGGCCGCGTAGCGCTGCCGATAGACACTTGCCGCCTCGTCCCATCGCCCGAAGCGAGTCAGCGTCCAGGCGAGCGTCTCCAACGCTTCCGGTTCGTGCGGGTCGATATCGAGAACGTTCCTCGCTTCGTGCAGTGTAAGCGCGCTGTCCGGCAGGCAGCCGACGATCTGAAGGATGTTGAGGTGGATCTGGCGGTCCCACGGCGCGAGCCGCTCCGCGCGCCGGGTGTAGAAGAGCGCGGAGTCGAGATGGTCGCCGCTCCACTGCCACCACGTTCCGATCAGTGACTGCATGCGCGCGTCGGTGGTGTCGAAGACCTCGGCGCGCTTGGCATCTGCCTGCGCGCCGGCGCGATCACCGAGCTGGAAGCGGGCGAGCGATCGCTCGATCAACGCTCGGCCATCGTCAGGCGCACGCTCGAGTGCTTCGTCAGCCGCGTGCTCCGACGCCAGCATGCCGGTGCGGAAGTCGATGAAGTTGCGATAGGCGAGACTGCCGGTCACGCGTGAGAGTCCGAGCCAGAGGTCTTCCCACTCGGGGTCGATCTCGAGGGCCTTGGTGTAGAGATCGCGCGATCGCAGCATCTCGGCCCGCGACCGGCGCCCGAGCAGCCAGGCGGCGTTGAGCGAGAGTTGGTATGCCTCGGCGACCGGCACATGGCGGGGCGGGACCTTTCGCGCCGGGACGTTGGCCGTCTGCAGCACCGCAGCCACGACCGAATCGCGCAGAAAGCGCAGGCCACGCTCCGAACCGTGCAGCCACGAGCGCGCGAGTAGCACGCGCCCATCGGGACCGGCAATCGTCAGGTGAAGCGCCAGCGAGTCGCGCGCCCCGCTGAGCGTGCCCGACACGATTGTTCTTGCGCCAAAGCCGCGCAGGCGCTGGTCCGTGTTGACCGAATCCGCGGCATGTGCGGCACGCGAAGCCGCGTATGGCA
The DNA here is from genome assembly GCA_046593895.1 of Gemmatimonadaceae bacterium. Lineage (GTDB taxonomy): Bacteria > Gemmatimonadota > Gemmatimonadetes > Gemmatimonadales > Gemmatimonadaceae > JABFXC01. Next base: position 5,085 of record JBKJQR010000302.1, read on the forward strand.
TCACGACCGACGCGGGCAGCCCGTCGGCGACGCTCTCGCCGAGCGCCGGGGCGAAGTAGGCGACGGCGGAGTCGGCAACGCCATTGTGAAAAGGGACGATCGCGATCGGTGTCGATTCTACATTGTCAGGCGCGCGCCCCGATCGGCTGCGCGCGACCGCTGCGCCGGCGATCAGTGTGATGGCGGCAGCGAACGCGGCGCCTAACGGGAGCCAGCGGGGCCAGAGCGGCCGGCGCACAGCAGACACCGTGTGCGTAAAGGACGCGGGTGCGGAATGCGTCTCGCCTGCGGAGAGGAGCGTCGCATCGGGTGCCGGTTCTTTGGGAGGGGTCGGGCGCGAAGCCGCGGCGGGAAGCGCGGCGAGCGTTCGTCCGCGAACGCGTTGCACGAGCGCGATCGTCTCCGGTGACGGGGTCGCCTCGAACTGCTCGCCGAGCCAGCGCTCGAACGACTCGAACTCGGCGAGCGCTCCGCCACGATCGCCACTGCGATCGAGCAGCGAAATCAGGCGGCGCATCGCAACCTCGTCGGCACGCGCGATTCGTGTTGCGGCCCGCGCGGCAATCACTGCGCGCGGGAAGTCTCCGCCACGTTCCGCGGTGTCGGCGAGCGCGGACACGCCGCGCACGATGCGCGTATCGAGGGAGTGCCGCAGCGCGTCGAGCCACTCCTCGAATGCGGGAGCGTCAGGCACATGCAGCCCGGGCAGGAGCTCGAGCGAGGGAAGGGCAAGCCATGGCGACACGTCGCCACCGTCGAGCGCGCTGGTGAGGTCGGCAAAGTCGACATGGATCGCCGCCGAGTCGAGCCAGAGCTCCTCCTCACCCGATCCGCGAATCGCGTCGGGGCCGATCGTCTGCCGGAGCTGATGGAGGGTGACTCGGAGCGCGTTGCGCGCCCGTGTGCCATCGAGTTCCGGCCAGAAGGTCGCGAGCAAGACGTCGCGCCGTACGCGCCGCCCCGGAGTCGGCAACGCGAGAAAGACGAGGACGGCGAACCGCTTCGACTTGGCCGAAAGGTTGGACTGCGCGCCATCGGGGCCAACAAGGTTGCTCTCGCCGATGATGCGCAGTTGCCATTTTGACGTCATGCTGCTCCACATCGAGCGGATTCGGCAACAGTCGGCGTCCGCGAGCAGACGCGTTGCGCGATGTCGCGGGTGCGAGCGTTGCCGGCACGCGTCGCGTTGCTGCGTTTACGCCGGCGGCAGGTCGACAGCTTCGACAATCCGTGTGAAGGGAATCCCCGCGGCCTCGTTAACTGCTCGCACACTCTCGGCATCTGCCGCCTCGAACAGGCACATGCAATGCGATTCGCCGGGGACGTACATCGATCGCAGGTACTTTACAGGATGGCCGTCGGCGGTGAAGCGCTGGCTGGTTTCGATCGCCGCACGTTGGGCGTCGGCAAGCTGTGGGAGCGTGACGCCGGGTAGCTCACGATCTGCCATGAACACGGGCATATCCACCTCCAGAAGGAGTTGATCGGGCGGGTCGAACATGACGCGCCCGCAGCGGGCGCGCAAGCTGCCTGGCAGCGCGCTGGCTGTGCCGGCGGAGCGCGCTGCGCTTTATTGAATTACCTGCGCGTCCGGCCGGTGTTCGCCTGACATATCCGCGGCGCTCGATGTCATAACGCGCTGGGACACGACCGTTGCGTCGGCCAGCCGGGGCGGGTGCTGTTCGAGTTCTGGTGGCGCCGGCGCAGCAGCCGGGCGCTGGAACGTCAGGCAGACAAGCCGCGCAGGAGATCCTCGCGGCGCGCCTGATTCCTGCATCGCGACGGGGTATGAGACAGCTCGCACGTTCAAAGCTCTTCCTCGCCGCGGCGGCCGGCGCACTCGCCGCCCCCTGCACGACGGGCGCGCAGGCACCGCAGTTGCGCGTCGCGCCGGCCCATCCGGCGCCTGGCGCATTCGTCCGGCTGACGCTGACGCCGGAGTCAGCGCACGGCGATTCGGTTATCAGTGTCAGCGGTGCGATGGCCGGTGAGCCGCTGCACTTCGTCCGAGCGAGAACCGGAGCGTATCACGCCATCGGTGCCGTCCCGGTGGACTCGGCGATGAGCGCCGGTGCACGGGCAATCGTCGGGCGCGCATCGGGACGCGCCGACACCGCCGACATCGCGATCAAGCCGCCGGCCTTCCCGAAGCCTTCGGAGACGCTCGCCGTCGCCGCACAATTTGGAACGCCACTCGATTCAGCCCTCGAAGCGCGCGTTGCGCGGGAAGGCGCGCTCGCGCGGGAAATCGGGCGGAGGTCGCACAACACGCCGCGATTGTGGAGTGCGTCGTTCCGTCGACCGCGACCGTCGGCGATCAGCAGCGCCTTCGGCGCGGGGCGCACCTTCAACGGTCGCGTCACGAGTCGCCACCTCGGCGTCGATTTTCGCGGTGTGGCCGGTGCGCCCGTGCAGGCGGCCAATCGCGGCGTGGTCGCGCTGGTCGACACTTTCTATCTCGGTGGCCGGATCATCTACATCGATCACGGGCAGGGGGTCGTCACCGCGTACATGCATCTCAGTCGCGCGCTCGTCGCGGTCGGCGATACGGTCGCGCGCGGCCAGCGGATCGGTCTCGTCGGGGCGAGCGGCCGCGTTACCGGCCCACACCTGCACTGGGCCGCGCGTTACGGCCAGCTCAGCGCCAACCCGCTCGACTTGCTTGAGCTCGCGCCCACACTGCGGCGGGAAGGTGCTGGACGTTAGGCATCGAGGGATACCACGTCGTCGAATGTCTCCGCTCGCCGCAATAGCGCGTCCTTGCCGTCGCGCACGACGACGATCGCCGGTCGCGGGAACGAGAACGACGTGGCGAACGGAACGAAATACGCGCCCGAGTCCATGATCGCGAGGACATCCCCGACCTGCAGTTCCGGCAGCCTGACCGCTGGATACATCGCGTCGGCAGGAGTGGAGGCCGGACCGGTCAACGCGTAGATCGTCGGCGCGAGCGTGCTGGGTCGCACCGGGAGCACCTGGTGATACTCGTATTGCACCGGCTCCGCGATACTGTTGCCGGCATCGAGAATCGCGAAGGTGCGATCTGACCCGCGCTTGAGTGACACCACCGTAGTAAGCAACAGCTGGGTGTCGGCTGTCACCGCGCGACCGGCCTCGACGAAGATGCGAGGGCGCGGCGAGTCTGGTGCGCGCATGCGTCGCAGGACACGGGCAACCAATCCGTCCGCGTATTCGCGAAGCGAGAGCGTCAGCGACGGATCCGGCGGTTGCGGCGGTACGCGTAGCGCCTGGCTCAACCGCCGCGTTCGTGAGGTCAGCGGTGCGACGGTGGGAACCGCAAGGCTGCCCCCGAAATCAACGATCTCGATCGTCAAGCCGAGGTTGGCCTGCAACTCGTCGGCGAAGTCCAGAATGCCGTCCACAAATGAATCGAGGTCGGCGTTGGTCCGGATCAGCGATCCGCGATGTGCGTGGATCGCAACGACATCCATCGCATCGGTTTCGAGCGCAGCCTTGTAGGTCGCCAGCGCGTATCCGCCGGCGATCGGGACACCGAGCTGACCGCCCCACGCGCCGTGAGGGACGATGCGTATTCCAACCCTCGGCCGCCGACCGAGCGCGCGCGCGACCCGGGCGACCACCGCGATTTCTTCCAGGTGATTGATATTGATCAGCAGCAGATCCTGCGCTACCGCATCGCGAAGGGCTGCCTCCGATTTCCCCGGGCCGTCGTAAATTATCTCGCCAGGACGGAACCCGGCGCGCAACGCGAGCCACAGTTCGAACGGCGAGGTCACTTCCATTCCCGCCCCGTGCTCGCGCAGCAGCTGCAGCACACCGGGCACCGGATTTGTCTTGCACGAGTAGAACAGTTCGCAACGTAATCCGCCGCTCGCTGACGGTCGCTGGATCGCCGCGACGTTTTCGACGACTCGCCTAGCGTGCACGACGTGCAGGGGCGAGCCCCATCGTTCAACGAGGTCGCGGAGCGCGATTCCCTCGAGACATAGTCCTCTCTCGGGGTCCGGCACGAGCCGCCATTGAGCGGGGGCCAGGCCGGCGCTCGCGCCCATCGTTGCTCGAGCCACTCGTCCGAGGCCCGACCGGACCGACCGCTTGAGGAAACTGATCACTTTTGCCAGCGCCGATGGAGGCGACGAGAGAGCATGGAGGAGGCTTACGAACCGATGTCAGATGGGTCGTCGCTACTCACCGATCGAGCAGCACCGACCGGACAAACGCGCGAGGGTGTCGGAGATACTCGCCCACCGTTCGCGCAAAATCCACCAGCGCCGGCATCCGGTCCGAGTTGTCGAGGACCGCGTCGGTGAGGCGACTTCGATGCGATCGCCGCCATGCGCTCCATCGCTGCGCATCCGCGCGAGTCATGCGGCGGAACAGTCGCTGTCCGCGAGTCACGAGCTCGAACATCGCGCGGTGCGTGTACGCGGCGCCGCGATCAGGGGAAACCGCCATCGGCGTGCGGCGCATCGTGTCGAGCGCCGCACGCGCACTTGCCAACTCGTCGAAGCGCCCGAGCGCCGCTTCGTAGGCAATTGTCGGCAGCGGAAGCCCGCGATCGATTTCGAATGCCATCTGTCCGTAGAACCGCGGATTGAAGTCGATCATCATCGACCGTCCAGATGCCTCAATGAATTCCGCTTCGAAGACGCCGAAGTAGCCCACGCGCCTGCAGAGAGCACTCAATCCGTCGATGAGCGCAGGGATTGGAGGCACGGCCTCGAAGCAGAGACCGGTGCCGAGCCGCCGTGGCAGCTGCAGAACTTTGCGCGCGGCGAGTGCGGTGATCTCGCCGTCCCCATCGACGAAGCCGGCGATGGAATAGATCCCCTCGGCCGCCTCCGGATAATACGCCTGCAGGATCGGATTACCCGCGGTCGGAACCTGCGCGAGCAGCAATGCGTGATGGCGCGCCGCACCCTGAAACGCGCGATACCGGCCGACCAGCGATGCGCGATCGGGAACGACGGAACCTTTCAGGTGAACGTTGAGCAGGACCTGGGTGGTCGGCTTGACCAACAGGGGGAAGGGTATCGGGAATGACGCGTCGTCGACTGCTGCGGCGAGCTCGCGCTCGACGCCGCGTTGCGTATCGTCGCGGGGGACGAACGTCTGCGGTGTGGCGACGCCGACCTGCGTGCACACGCCGACCAGCTGGCGCTTGTCGAGAAGCTGGGCGAGCGTGTCGCTCGGCGGTTGATACATCGCGAAATACCGTGCGAGCTCGGCGCGATTGTTCGCGAAGAGCCAGGCCGCTTCGTCGCTCGTCGGGTAGAGGACATGGCCAGGTTCGCGACGCCCGAAGGAGATCAGCCAGTCGAGGAACTGTTCGGGCGCATCGGTCGGTGGACAGTGGAGGTGGCGCGAGGTGAATCGCGACCAGCGCGCCGGCGCCAACTGCCGCGGCGTAGCGACGACCACCGGGATCCCTCGGCGCCCGAGGTCGCGCACTGCCGCGAGCGTGCCGTAGTAGTCGGCATTCGTCAGCAGGATCGGGGGTGGCCGGCGCGACAAGAATGTGTGTGGTAAGCGAGTTCAGCGCGCTCGACGCCGCGGCGCGTGTCAGTCGGTGGGATGAACGCTGCGAGCATGGTTCGAAGCGTCGCTCGGCGGGCGACGAGAATCACGGACGTCCCAACACTGCACCAGCGAACATAAACATCGGGTGAATACCGCGGCCGTGTTTATTTCGTGTTCAACATGGGTCGAGCGATGATCGCGCGCAGCAGGCGGCCAGCGGTCGCGTGAACATCGAATTCCGCGACCGCTCGTGACCGCGCGCGGGCGCCCAGCTGGTGCCGGAGTGCCGGATTGGTCGCAAGGACGATGAATGCGGTCGTCAGCTCGGCGACGTCCGCCTGGTTGACGAGCATCCCCGCGGAACCATCATCGACGACCACTGGCATTGCACCGATGCGCGAGCACACCACCGGCAAGCCGCACGACATGGCCTCCATCGCGGCAACGCCGCATGCTTCGCCCAGACCGACGCTGGGGAGCACGAAAGCATCGGCAGTCTGCAAAATGTCCAGCACGTCGCGCTCCCCGCGAGTTCCGAGGAGCGTCACCCGGTCGGCAAGACCGAGACGCTCGATTTCCGCTTCGATCACCGCCCTGTGTGAACCCTCGCCGACGAGCGTGTAATCGATATCGACGCCCTGATCGAGGACCGCGCGTATTGCCTCGAGCGCAAAGCGATGTCCCTTGCATTCATCGAGACGGGCAACGGTGACGACGCGGAGGCGTCCGTCACTCGAGCGACGTGCCCGGCCGCCATCGGTAAAGCGCGCGGTATCGACGCCCATCCAGTTCGATGCCACGCGAGCCGGCGGAACTCCTGCGCCGCGGACGATCTGATCGACGAGGTGCGGGCCGTCGCAGAAGACGAACGTCGCCGCGGCCATCTTGCTCGCGTGATCGCGACCGTAAACCGACAGGTCGCCATGCAACGTCAGGCTGTACGATGGTCCACCGAGGACGTGACAGATGGCGGCAACGTGCGCCGCGTCGGCGCAGGAGTGGGCGTGGACGTGCTCGACACCGCGCTCACGCGCGAAATCGAGCAGATCCGCCGCGCAGAGCATCAAGCCGAGATGGCGGAGTCGGTTTCGCAACGTCGTGCGCTCCAGTCCGCGGACGTAGCGGACAGCGCGGAGCGCCGCTGACGGCCGCCGAAGCAGCGCCCCGGCCGCGCGGAGCCAGCGCGGCGGGTAGAGATAGTGTGTCTCCTCGCGCGCCGCTGGTGCGAAGTCGTGGCGGCAGGCGTTGTCGGGGGGGCGTCTCGTCGACAGGAGTTCAATGTTCGCGCCGGCTGTGCGGAGCGCGACGATTTCCCGCCAGAAGAAGCTATGGGTCTGGGATGGGAACTCAGGAATCAGGATTCCGATCGACATTGCGCGGAAATGGATTGGGGCGTAGGCGCTGCGGCGCGTTCGTGACGACGGGATCGAAGCCTCGCGCCTCGCCGATTCTCGGGCTCGCGCGCCGCCGATTCTCGCGAGACACCAAGCTAGGGCCGCTGCCAGGACGCGAACAGGGCGCGCTTCGCGGAGCGCACCCTGTTCGTGACGGCAGCCTGTCGAATCAGTGTTCCATCTCAACCAGCCGATCTCGGCGTGCGGCTCATCAATGACCCCGCACTACGGCGCGATGGCGCCGTACAGCGCGGTGAGCAGAGGATCCTGCTGACCGGCCGCCGCGGTGGGCAGGTGCCCCTGTGCGAGCGTCCAGATGATCGCACCGCCATAGCCATTGGCCTTGACGAAGTTTCCCTTCGCGGCGACCGACTGCGGATCGTCGTACGAGATGAAATTGCAGTTATTCGGTCCCTTGGCCGTCAAGTAACTCAGGTACGGGACCTGCGCCACCGGGTCCCAGCTGCGGGCGGCGGCCACATAGTAGAGCGACATTATGTTGGTGTAGCTCATGTCGTTATCACTCGCGTAAACATCAGCGCCACTACCGAGCGTTAGGCGCGGAGCGATAACGTTGCGCCAGCATGTCCCATAGAAGGGGACGCCGATGCCGAGTTTCGAAGTGGCGATACCCGCGCTCTTGTAAGCCGCCGCGCTCGCGGCGATGGAACTCGGGTGCGTTGGCTGCGCGTCGAACAGTGCAGCCGAGTACCAGCTCGTCCACCCTCCCCAGTTCCCGGCCATCTCGTAGGTCATGATGTTCATCTGGTCGACAACCGATGCGACACGCACGTACCACGGGTCGATCGCTGGAAAATTGGTGTTCACCCACCCGACCGGAATCGTCAGGATAATCCCCGGCCGCGCCAACCGCAGGTCGGTCAGTAGCGCGAGCAGCGGTGCCTGGTCAACGGCGTCGATCGGTTCCCAGTCGACATCGAGCCCGTCGTAGCCGAGGTCGGACATCACCCACAACAGCTTCTGGACGAACGCTGCCCGGTTCGCGCTCGATGCCGCGCCGACGAATCCGTCGTGCTCACCGGCACCGCCGAGCATCAGCAGCGCCTTGCGATTCGCCTGATGGGCCCGCGCGGAGATGGTACGCGCCATCGCCGGCCCGTTGATCGCGTCGATGTCGAAGTCCGTGATCAGTCCGCCGGTAACCGTTGGCCGAATCCGTCCAACGGTGATGTGCGTCAGGTTGGTGAAGTCGATGGTCTGCTCAGGATACAGGTCGCGTTGATAACCGACGTAATACCCGGTCACCCAGCGGCCGCTCGCCACTGTTGCCGGCGTCGTGACGACGATGGTCGCGCCCCCATGCTTTCCGTTGCTGGTGGCGATGACGGATGAACTGCCGGAAGCGACGGCGCGCACCGCACCATCGCTACCGACCGTGACGACAGCTGGATTCGCCGAGCTCCACTCCACGCTGTAGCCGGTGAGCACGTGGTTCGTCGAATCGAGAATGGTAGCCGTCGCCTGCGTCGCGCTCCCGGCGACGACGCTCGTCGACGCGAGGACGACCGCGATCGTAGCGACAGGCGCCGGCGTCGCCGGGCCGACTGCGTCGGACACCGCGCCGGGGGCACAGGCAAGCGCAGAGACGAAAAGCGTGGCACTCAACAGCATCGTCCGGTCGGTCCCTGCGAAATGGAAAGACGCGCCGTTGCGCGCGCCGGAGAAATTGACTGGCATGGTGATCGCCTCCGTGGCTTCGTGGAGCGATCGCGGCGCGCAATCAGAACTCTGCGCGCCTCGCGCTCCAAAAGCTCGACGGATGACACCATGACGCAGTCACGTCGGGTACAACGCGCGAATGCTTCATGCGTTTGTCGCATGTATCGACGATCACGTTCGCGATGTGCGTCGCGTCAATCCTGCTCTGCAACCCAGCGCGTGCACTCGCGCGAACCGCCGAAGCAACGCGCGTTAGGCAATCCGCGTTAGGCACCACGCCGGTGAGCGCGTACGCGCTCGGCGCGCGGAATGCGCAGCATCTGCAGCACGACCACCACGATTGCTGCATCATCCACCAGATAGCGGCGCCAGAGTCGCCGCGGTTCGCGCACGAGCCGGAACGCCCACTCGAGACCGATGCGCGAGACCCATCGCGGTGCCCGCACCTGGACGCCGGCTGCGAAGTCGATGCCGGCGCCGACCGCGAGGATGACCGCGGGCGCGAGCAACGCTGCAACGCGCCCGATCCAGAGCTCCTGCTTCGGCGACCCGAACGCGACCAGCAGCAGGTGCGGGTCGGCGAATCGGATCCGTTCGATCACCGCTGCTTCGTCGTCGGCGATGCCTGCTGCCGACACCGCTGGCGAATCGGTGCCGACGATGTTTACCCCGTGAGTATGGTGCAGCCGCTCGGCCGCGCGGGCGGCGACCCCGCTCGCTCCGCCGACGATGTAGACTCGCCACCCGTGTGCGGTGGCAGCTCGGGCGATCGGCGCGACCAGATCAGAGCCGGAAATCTTCTCCGGTAAGGGAGTGCCGCCAAGTCGTGCCGCCCAGAGTACCGGTGTTCCATCGGCGACCACGAGGTCCGCCGATGCGTAGGCTCGACGAAACGATTCGTCGCGCATGGCGGTGACGAGGTGATCGACATTCGGGGTAAAGACGACTCCGCCATGGAGCGCACCTACCATGCGCTCGATCTGATGGAGTGCGCCGGCGAAGGTTACAGCGTCGATCCACAGCTCGCCGAGACGAACACGCGCACCCGGCGCCACCGCTATCATGCCGCCCGCCGCTGGCGAAGCGCGTTTCCGATCACCGTCGACCAGGCGCGGAGGTCGATCGCACCCCAGCCGATCACGATCGTCAGGTACAACAATACGTCGAGCGGATATCGCCAGCCGTGCAGCGGCGCCATCACGACGTGCGCGCCGCTGACGACCACCGCAGCCACCGTCGTCTTGATGAGGTGCACCGTCGTGGTCCGGTCGAAGACGTGCCCGCGCAGCACGATCGTCATCGCGAACACCGAATACCCCTCGGTGATCAACTGCGCGACGGATGAACCAACGCCCGCGCCTCCGGACCCATAGAGCGACAATCCGAGTGGTATGAGCCAGACGTTGAGGAGCGGCGAGATGACCATCGTCGAGAGCACGATCGCCGTCAGTGCCCATCCACGGTCGATGCGGACGAGGACGCTCGCTTCGAGCATCGTGATGTAGGTCAGCACGAACGCAGGCGCGAGGAGCCGGAGGCTGCGCGCCGCCGGCTCGAATGCCTCACCGAAGGCAAGGCGCGTTATCACGTCGGCGCCGAGGCCGAGGGTGAGCGCGATCGGGAACGCGATCGCGAGCAACGCATCCATCGCCCGTCGAAAGACGTGCAGCATCTCTTGACGCGAGCGCTCGCCGACCCGCGACGAGAGAGGAAGCAGGATCCAGCCGATGATCGGCGAGAGCAGCAGAGACAAACCGGCGATGTTCTGCGCCGCACCATACCAGCCGACTTCCAGCTTCGACGTCATGAACGCCATGATGCTGATGTCGATGCGCGTGTAGACGGTCTGGGCGAGCTGTGTGACGTAGTACGGGAAGCTGGCGAACAGCACGCCGAAACTGCTTGCCAGGTCGAGCCGGTAACGAAGCTTCGCTTTCGTGCGAGTCAGCGTTGCAAGCCACGCGAGTCGCACCAGCTCGGCGAACAGCATCACCGCCGCGATGGTGACGACGCCGCGTCCGACGGCGAACGCGATCACGATACCCGCACCCCACACCAGCTTGGCGACGACGTTCGCCACCGACTGGGCGCTCACCGCACCGACACTCTGCAGCAGCGCACCATAGCTGCCATTCAACTGGGCGACGATCTGCGCCGCGCCGAGGATGGCGACGAGGTGCAGGACGAGCGGCGGTTCCCCCGCCGCACGAAGGATTGCCGTTGCACCGGTCATCACGACGATGCCGACAAGGATCCGGATGACGATGGTCCCGCCGAAGAAGGTGCTCGCATGCGACGCGCGAGAGGGGATCTCCTTCCGGATGTATGTGTCCACTCCCAGTGATCCGATCACGACGGCCGTCGCAGTGAATGCATCGGAGAAGTCGAACGTCCCAAATGCCTCCGGACCGAGGTGCCGCGGAATCATGACGCGGACGACCAGCGCGACCGCCCACGTTGCCAGCAGGGAGAGTGCGAGTTGCGCCCCATCGCGTATCGATTTCGCGACGTCTGATGCCAGCTGGTCGTGATTACCGTTAGGCGCTTCTCCGGTCATCCGTCCCCGCGACGAGCGGTACGCACCCATTCCGCGACCCCGGGTCTCCGCGGACGGAGCAGAAGCGTGATCTTCCAGGCCGCGTACAGCGGTGCCCATGCCAGGTCGGCGATCGCGCGCGGGCCAAGCCCGGACAGCTGCAGCCCGCGCCCGACATACGCGAGCAGCGCGACCATCGATCCTGTCCAGACGGCTGCCGCGAGCGCGCTCCCGGCATGGCGCGCCGAGTAGAGCGACATGAGCGTTCCGCTGACGCTCGCGATTGTGAGAAAGGTCAGCGGTGGAACGATCAGGTCAGCCGCGAGGTCGAGCGTCAACAGGTCGCGTCTCGCGAGTGCGGACCGCAGCAATCGCAGTGCGTACCGGCGGACGAGCAGGGCACGACCGCCTTCCCATCGCTCCCGCTGGGACCGCGCGGCGCTGCCGTCCGCCGGCATCTCCCCCGCGACGCACGCATCACCGACATACGCGACGCGAACCCCCCGCAATCCGAGCTCGATCCCGTACTCGATATCCTCGACGACGGATGTGGCGTCGTGAGGCACGCGCCGGAGCAGGGAATGTGTGAAGCACATCCCGTTGCCGCGAAGCCCACACGACAGACCGAGTCGTTCGCGGCCGAGCGATCGGGTCGTATGAAAGAGTGCGAACGCAATGACGGTCAACCGTGTTCGCCACGACGATGCCGGGTTGCGGACGCCGTACTCGGCCTGCATTGCGTCGATGCCCTCGACGACCCGCGCCGCGAACGCGGTAAGCAGGTTGCGCGACACGGTCGTGTCGGCGTCGACGACGACGACGGCATCGGCGACGTTCGCCCGCGCGCTCGCGGCGAACGCCGTCGCCAGCGCATAGCCCTTGCCGCGGTGCTCGGCATCATGCCTAACGATCACCTCCGCGCCGGCGTCGATTGCTCGCTCAGCCGTCGCGTCGGTGCAGTTATCGGCCATCACGATCACGCGAAAGTGCGACCGTGGATAATCGACATCGAGCAGGCTTGTGATAGTCGTCGCGATGCCCACTTCCTCATTGTGCGCCGGCACGATCACATCGAACCGCACCGTGCGGGCTGGGCGCGGTGCCGACACCCGTCGGGCGATCGCCGCGAGCATCGCGAGGTACAGACTGGGTGCCGCAACGACGACGGCCAGCGCCAGCGACGCCGCGTCGCCGAACCGTGCTGCGGATGGTGTCATGTCGCGATCGAGTCCTGCTCGATGGGCATCGGCGGTCGACCCCGGCGCGCGAGATAGCGCCTGAATTGCGAGCCCGCGCGCCGGAGCGAGCCAGCGTGCGTGCGAACGCCGGCGAAGTACAGCATGCCATAGACGACAGTCGTGCCCGCGATCGCGAGACGCTCGGCGCCAACTTTCGCCAGGGCCGTCGACACCATCATCGCGGCGCGAGCTGCAGGAACCGCCAACGTCGGCGCGACCACGCTCGCGACGAGGAAGGGGCGCGCCAGTGGATTCATCAGCAGCAGGAAACGCCACGGACTCGCTGACGCCAGGTCGGGGTGCTTTTCCGCCACACGGGCATCCGATGCGCCGTACGCGCGGGAGCGTCGCATCCATATTTGCAGGCTCGTGTGATCCGAGTCGTGCCACGCGATCGCCGCCTCGGCGAAGACGAAGTCCAGGCCAGCCAACTCCAGCCGGACACCGAGTTCGGTGTCTTCCGAGAGGCGAAAGTCGCGGTCGAAGCCACCAACTGCGAAGTAATCGGCGCGCGGAAAGGAGACGTTGCCCGTGTACAGGTTCGTCCCGCGTAACGCGCTGCGGCCGGCCTTCACCTCGCGCTCGAGCTTTTCCAGCAGTGCGAGGTGACAACGCTCGAACAGGGGCAGCGCCAGCGTGTCGCGACCGCGAAGCGGTCCAAGCGCCACGCGCCGCACGCTGGCGCGATGCGCCGCCGCGTGCTCGGCGAGGAACGACGGTTCGATCGACATGTCGTCGTCGACGAGCACGGCGACGGCTCCGCGGGCCCGCTCGAGGGCGTTGTGTCGCGCGGCGGCCGGTCCCGCGTTCTCCTGCCTAACGACCTGCAGAGCGTACGGCACATCGAGGCCGGCAAGCTGCGTCGCGACGTGCGGGTTCGATCCATCGTCGACTACGATGACCTCGAACTGTGAAGGGGCGATGGTCTGCTGCCCGAGCTGGCGAAGCAGCCGGCAAGCGGAGTCGGCGCGGTTGTACGTCGCGATGACGACGCTGAGCGCGGGCGCCGAGTCCGCAGAGCCCGGGGACGCGGAGGCCGCGCCGGCGTTCGGCGTGCCGAGCACTCGATCACCGACCATCGAGTGCTTCGCCGCGCGTGCCGGGAGCAGCGCTCGCGCCGGCTTCCCGCCGGCGCGGCATCCCATCGCCAATCGTAGCGACGATTTCCATGCGCGGCCCGGCGACGCGCGCATTCGGCGGCACGTCACGAGTGATGACAGCGCCGGCAGCGATGAACGCGCCGCTGCCGATCACGACGCCGGGGAGCACCGTCACGCAGGCGCCGATCCAGACGCCATCGCCGATCGTTACCGGTGCGTGGATCAGGTCAGCTGCGCGCTGGTCCGCCGGGCCGAGCACGTGGTTGGAAGTGATCAGCACGAAATGATGTCCGATCGCGCAGCGTGCCCCGATTCGTACGTCGGCGTTGAGCTCGAGATGAGCGGGCGAGTTGATGAAGGTTGCCTCGCCGACGGTCAGGCGCCGCGAGAGACGGCCGTTGCCCCGGATCGCCAGCGGTCCGGCAATGCGGACTCGCGGTCCGATCGCAAAGCCGGCAGTGCGGTAGAGTGCACCGCGCAGTCTCGCGAATGCATTGAACGGGATGAACCATCCGACCACCTGGATCAACGCGAGCCACGGGTGTATCTCGGCGACCTGCGCGCTCAGATACTCGCCGATCGACGGGTGCCCGACGCCCGGGCCGGCATCGCCCGGCTCGGTAATCAGCGGCATCGCGTCGGCAACGCGGTCAGTCACGTTCGCGTCTCCCAAAAATCCGGACCCCGTTCGGCCAGGCGCCGTTTGCGCGGGCGAGCTTTCCGGCAAGTGCGAGTGCGAACGCGACGAGCAGGATCGTCACGCTCCCCTGCGTACCCATGTCACCCCAGGACTGGTTCACGAACGCGACGAGCACCGCCAGCGCGCTGGCCGCCGCCGTCCGCTCGAACGGATCTCGCGCGAAATGGTAGCTACGCGCTCCGAAGTACACGCCCGCGGCGATCGGAAGCCAAAGGAACACAAAACCGATGATGCCGCCGATGCCGAGGAGCCAGAGAATGCTGTTGTGTGCCACGAGACGATACTGCGGCATGTACCGCGAGATGTCGTCGAGCTTGAGGACTTCGTTGTACTCGTGCCCCCATCCCGATCCGAGCAGCTTGTTCGGCTCGAGCGTGACGCGAAGATTGAAATCTTCGGCATCTCGCCAGGTGCTGGACGCATCGTTCTGCTGGAGCACCGAGACGATCGCATTGCCGGGCTTGAAGACGCCGCTTGGATGCGATCTCGCGACAAAGAGGTACAACAGCGCGAGGGGCAATGCGCGGAGCGCGTTTCGTGTCGTCCAGCGCTTCACCGGTCCGCGCAGCAGCACGTAGAGCACGAACAGGCTTGCGAGCAGGCTCACGTACGCGACGCGCCGACCGTTGAGCACGAGCGCGAGCAACATCCAGCCGCAGACGAGCAGCGTCGGCAGAATGGTCCGCGCCCGGGGCCGATGCAGCCACGCCGCGCACCAGAGGAAGAAAACCGCGACAAACAGGACGGAGTCGTGATGACTCGTCATCACGACGGGGTAGATGCCTGTCGGCCACATGTCGTGCATCAGGTAATACGCGCCGAGCGCGGCCTTCACGCTCGTGCCGGCGGTCACCGCGATGGCGACGCCGTACCAATCCCGTGGAGTGCGGAGGGCGTAAGTCGCGAGCCAGGTGAGCAACGGAAGCCAGAGCAACTGGCGAAACTGGAAGAGCGAGCCGCGAAAATCGCCACCCCGTGCCAGCCCCCAGAGCTCCAGCCAGACGACGGCACAGAACGAACAGGCGAGCAGCCCGAGCAGCGCGTTCGCACTCGGTGACCGGTTCGTGGCGTCGACGGCGTTTCCGCGCCACACCCGGATGATGGCCAGCGCAAGCAGAAGCAGGTAGACCGCCTCGAGACCGAGCAGCGCCAGCGGTTCGAACCCCGTTAGGCGGTTGAGGTACACGAACATGAAGTCCTGAACCGGACGCACGACGCGCCAGAGCAGGCCATCCACAGCCGGCGGTGCAAACACGGCGCAGGCGACGAACAGCAGCAGGTACAACACGCGGCGGAGCGGTGCCTTCCACACACCGTAGCCGCCGACGCAGGCGAGCAGCGCAGCGACAGCGAGCGCAGGCTGCGCCGTGAGGAGGAAGACCGCGATGGTGATCAACGCGATGAAGACCACCGTCGTCGTCGCGGCGAATGAACGGCCGAAGATCTCCGGCGCCGCGCCCGCGGGTGGCCGGAACCCGTCGCTGGCCGCTCCAGGCCCGCTGAACGCCTCCGGAACGTTATGGCCGCGCACGAAGCCCACTCATGAAAGGTGTGGGAACACGTATATGAGAGCGATCACGTACAGCGCCACGGCCACCGCCATCGCGACGATTGTCCGCTGCAGGCCGCGGACCGCCGAGGCATCGCGGGCGAATCGCATCGGCAGCGCAAAAGTGGCGATCACCAGCGACATCAGCAGGAGCGTGCGCACCGGGCGGACCTCCGTGGCGTGATCCGGTCACGCATCGGCTGAACGGTCTGGAAGGGGCATGCCGAAATCAGGCTTTCCCCGCTCGTCGATCACCCAGCGGTAGACCTCGTGCACCTGGGCGGCTTTTGCATCCCACGTGAACTGCCCGAGCACCCGATCGCGCGCGCGCGCGCCGATCGTGGCGATCTGCGATGGATCACTGGCCAGCCGCTCGAGGACACCGCGCAGCGCGACGACAATTTCGTCGCGCCGGCCGAGTGGGATCCGGAACCCGGTCGCATCGCTCACCAACTCACCTGGGCCCCCGTATCCGATCACGATCGGCACGAGCCCGAGCGCCATGGCCTCGAGCACGACCGCACCCCCGAACTCGCGGATACTCGGGAAGGCGAATACGTCGGACCGTGTCAGACGGGCGGCGAGTTCGGCATGCGGAACCCAACCGGCGAAGATCGTGTCCGGCAGGCGTTCGCGCGCGGCGAGCGCACGCAGCGCGGACATCTGCGCGCCGTCACCGATCAGGTCGAGCACCAAGGCGCCGGCGCGAACGAGCGGCACTGCCGCCTCGATCAGCATGTCGCAACCCTTGTAGAGCGTGAAGCGACCGACGAATGCCACGCGCAGCGGACGCACCGCGGTCCGCAAAGGCGTCAACGCGAATCGCTGCGGCTCGATCGCGTTCTCCGGGATGTAGACAGTCTTTTCGCGGTACCGCGCCGCGATCTGGTCGCGTGTCGCCATCGACCCGCAGATGATCGCTGCTGCGTGTTTGCGTGTACCGCGATAGCCGGGTAGCAGCTTGTAGGCATCGCGCACGAAGGTGAGCCATTCGTGCTCCTGGATGCGCGCGTAGTTGAACCCCGTCGGCCACGGCAATCCGCCATTGAGAGGACCGATGACGAACGGGATCCCGGCGCGAGCGCACTTGCCGGCAAGGAGGCTGGGCGTCGTCGGCGACAGCGGCGTGAGGCGGTGGACGACGTCAAAATGTCGGCTTACGATACGCGAGCGGAAGGCACGCCACGCGAGGTGCTCGAAGTAGTAGTAGGCCGCGGCACTGAATGCCGTGGCCGTCGTCAACCCTCCGCCCGCCCTGCCGAGCAACCTCGCCAATGCGTCCATTCGCCGCTCCACACCGCGCGAGTCGACCGTCGTGAATCGGTCAGCCGCCAACTGCGCCCTGGCGATGTTCTCGCGGTTGCGCAGGTGGGTGACCAGGTGCGCGTCGGTGATCTTCGCCAGTGCATGCCAGTGCGACCAACCCTCGAGGGGAACAGACGCCCACTCGGGGTTTGCCAGCTCGGCGATGACGAGCACGCGGAGACGCCGCTTCGGAGCGGACGGTGCGTCGCCCCGTCGGGCCACCGTCGCGTCCGCGCCGCGATCCGGCGAGCCGGCCACCGACGGAGAGGAAACCGCCACGCGCTATCTCACCGCGTCGGGACGTCCGTCGGCGCCGATGGCGACCGCGCCAACGAAGCGGTCATGGCCGATGATCTCTGTCGTTCGCCGTGCCTCGGACAGCTTGGTCGTACCAAGTGCCACGGCGAGAATCGCGACGTCGGCGTTGCGCGCAATCGAGATCGCGGCCGGATTGTCGAACGGCGAGTCAACGGCGATGATCGTCTTCTGGCCGTTGGCCGCACGCCGCACGCTCGTGTCGATAAAACCTCCGATCGCGCCCGGCTCGACTGCGGTCGCGTCGAGCAGCTGGATGTCTGCATGGCCGTAGGTCTCGCCAGCGGCGGTGAGCGCAGCAGAGATCGCAATCACGTTGAAGGAACGGCTCGCCGGAACGACGACCAGCGTCGACCATCCCTCAGGCGACGCGGTGAACCAGACGTGCGCCCAGCCGTCGTCGTGCGCCGTCCCGGACGCACCGCTGCCGCGCGCAGTGCCGCGCGGTGCGGCCGTCCCGCTCTGCGGCGTTAGGCGGGGCGACCGTTCCGAATCGGCCGAGCGATATGTGTGTTCCATGTCTCAGCCTCCACCGGTCGCGCCGAGCACGTCGAGGCCGAGCAACCGTTCGATCTGCCACCGCTCGAGGACGACTCCACCGGCAACGTCGAGACCGACCGCGACGAAAAGCGCGAGCATGAGTGCCAGCACGACCCCGCCGACGATGATTCGCGATGGATTCGGCTTGACCGGATTGCGTGACACCTGCGCTGGAACCAGCACGGCGTACTTGTACTTGAACGCCGCCCGCGCGGTCTGCAACTCGATGCGCGCGGCGTCAAGGCGCGAGAGAAGATCCTCGTAGGAGCTGACAGCGATCTTCAGTCGGGACCTCGCGTATTGCTGCCGTTCGTTGACCAGCGAATCGGACTGCATGCGCTCGAGGCTGCGTAGCGCCGCCGCCGCGAGGTAGGGCTCGGGGCTCGCCGACGCAGCGGCGCGTGCGCCGTCCGGCGCCAGCCGGGCAAGCGTAGAGCGCCACTGCTTTTCGTCGCGCCTCAGTTCGACCAGCTGAGGCGAGTCGACGCCGAGCGCACGGATCATCTGCTCGGTCGCCTCGATCTGCGGATGAGCGCTCCCGTAGATGTGCTGCTGGTCCGCGAGCGTCACCTGCATTTCGGCCAACCGACGACTCCTGAATTGTTCCAGGTCGGCGATCGTCCGTTGCACGGCGTCGAGCCGGGATTGTGCTTCGCGCGCGTCGGCTGACAGCGGCGCCGGCGCGCGCGGCGGCGCGACCGTTGACGACGGCGCGAGCGCAGCACGGACCAGCGCCATCGAGTCCAACGACGCACGGATCTCGGTGTTCACGTCCGCTGCGTGCCCCTCGAGAATGTCGATGCTCTCGGAGATCAGCGCGAGCTCCTTCGTATGCCGCTCCTCGAAGAAATTCTCCTGTGCGGTCTGGACGATTCGATAGGCCATGTACGGATCCGGCCACGAGACGCCGATGGTGACGGTTCCCTCACCGACGGTCACCCACATCTGGTGCTGCAGGGCCCAGATGAGCGATTCGACCTGCTCGTCGTGCGTCGGCACATGGCCGGTGATCATCCGCCGGACCTGATCGCGGAGCTGACCGGGAATCGAGCGGTGGCTGTTCCAGTGCGCCACGAGGTCGGTGCCACTCACGATCGCAACCAGGTTGTCATGGTTGAGGATTGCCTCGCTCGCCAGCCGTGTGGGCGTATCGCTCTCACTCGGCATGTTCCGTCCGGGATTGCCGAGTACGGGCATGACGAGGTTGCGTTGCGCGAGGAGCTTCGCTTCGGTGACGTACGTCCGTGGCCAGATCGCGAGGATGATAGCCGCTGCCGCGAGGCCGCCGCCGACCGTCAGCGCGGCCGCCCGCCGATGGCGCCTAACCGCACGCACCGCGAAGCCACCGAAGTCCCGGGCAAGCGTTGGATCGAATAGGGGATCGTCGGCCGCCGCTGGCGAACCGGCTTGGCCGCCGCCGAGGTCGGCGGCGTGCCCGTAGGCACCACGCGGTGCGGGTTCAGCGAGCGGGGGTCGTCTACGACGCATCGACATCAAGAGCACCGGAATGTGAGAGAGCCTGACGGCTCAACGGGAGCTTTCACTGGACGACGACGACGTCGCCGGACTGGAGCCGAAAGAACGGCGCCTGCCCGCTGGCCGCCGTTATGGCGCGCATGCTGAACCGAATCCGCACCGGGGTCGGCGTCTTCCGCGCGACGAAGATGCGGTCCTCGTGCGCGAAGTCATTCAAACCGCCGGCACTCGCGATCGCGAGCGCGAGCGCGGAACCGGCTTCGAGCGGGTAGTTTCCCGGATGCGCGACGTTTCCGAGCACCGGAACAACGATCGGGCGGGATTCCTCGACCACGATGTTCACTCGCGGACTGAGGACGAAATGCCCGTCGCGCAATGCAGCCTCGACGTCCCGCGCAAGCGCGGTCGGCGTCTTCGCGGCGGCATCGACGTCGTTGACCAAAGGCATCGAGATGCGGCCGTCGACACGGACGCGTGTTCGCGTCGACATCTTGTCGTTGTCCCACACCTGCACGTTGAGGAGATCGCCGATGCCGATCGTGTAGGCGCCCGACGATGGCTGCGCCAGCGCGTACTGGTCGACCCAGACGAACGGCCCGCGGACGACCGAACAGGCGGCGACCGCGAGGGTGGCCAAGAGGAACCGTCCACCGATGGCAGTGCACCGCGGGCGGCGCCGACCAGGAAAAACGTTAGGCATCTGCCTCAATAACTGTAGGTGAAACCAACCAGCGCGCCGCGATTCGGAATGGTCACGCGCCCAGTCGTTCGACGCGCGAACAGCTGCGTTTCAATCCCGAATGTGCGCCCGACCGGTCGACCGAGAAAGAGCGCGGCGCCGCTGCTGGTCAGCTGCGACGCGCTAGCCCCGGCAACCGCGGGGTCCGAAAACCACCCGTGGTGCGCTTCGACGCCGAACTTGACCCGCCGGCGGGACAGGATTCCGTAATCGACGCTGACGAGATCACTCGCGAGCACGCCCCCTAAGCCGTAGACCTGGGCGACCGACCGACCGTAGCGCATCGCCACGACGCCGATTGGGAATCGCTGCACCAGCTCCGCGTCGCCGATCGCACGCCAGTGATGACCGGCCGTGGCGGACGACTCGAGCCGCGAGGCGCCGACAGCGATCCGCGCGCCGCTCCTGCCGCGGTTCTGCTGCCAGCTGCTGACCGCCGATTGCACGTTGACAATTCCCCCGCTCAGGGAGTTGCGGTCGATCCGGTACTGGAGGCCGAGGTCGCCGGTCACGGAGTAGCGGCGACGTACCCCGAGATGCCCGGCGCGCAGCGAGCCACCGGGCAGAAATCTGTCCGGGAAAACGACATTGTCGTAGTTGGCCCCGACGTCGATCGTGGAACGCGGGTCGGCCCGGTACGACAGCGCCATCGTCGCTTCGCGTGAGCGGGTGACGCTGAGGGGAAAGAGCGATAGACCCGTCGTCGCGACGTTGACTTCGCGAGCGAGCGAGCGGACAAGGCTGGCAGTCGCGCGAGTCGTCAGGCGCGGTGTGATGTCGCTCGTGACGTCGGCACGAAGCAGGTAGCCGTAGCGATTGAGCGTCGCGACGCGATCGTAGCGCG
Organism: Gemmatimonadaceae bacterium; assembly: GCA_046593895.1. GTDB lineage: Bacteria > Gemmatimonadota > Gemmatimonadetes > Gemmatimonadales > Gemmatimonadaceae > JABFXC01. Next base: position 26,003 of record JBKJQR010000302.1, read on the forward strand.
CGCCGTTGCCGGACGCCGCCAGCGCTGCCGACGTGCGCTTCGTCCCGTAGCGTAGCTCCGTACCAACGCCGGCCCGCGTCGAGAACGAGTCGCCGCCGCCCTGGGTAAACTGCGGGTTCGTCTCGTACGCGCCGTCGGTTCGTGCACTGAGGCGATAGCCGAGATGGCTCTCCTGCTGAGCCGCGACGGATCGATCGGGCACAGACAGGAGAACGATAATGCCGGCCGCTCGCACACCGGCGAGCCACGAGAAACGGCGCGTCATGCCGGTGCCGCTACCCGACCGCTGACACGTCGCCGCGTGCCGGCGTGGCGCGGCGCTCGCCGGCCCGAGGCGTCAACGGAATGTGCGCCGCCCCATGTTCGCCTCGCGATCCAATCATCGTCGCGAGTGGCAGTGGCCATTTACCGCCGAGCGTCAGCACCGTTCCCGCGAGGATCCGAACGTCGAGCAGTGGTGAGAAGTGGCGCACGTACAGCAGGTCGTAATAGATCCATTGGTGAAAGTCGCCGAGTTCGCGATCGTGGCGGCAGACCTGCCAGAGGCCCGTGATTCCCGGGCGGACGGACAGGCGGCCGATGCGCCACGGAACGCAGATCTGGTTCTCGCGGAACGGCGACGGACGCGGCCCGACGAAGCTCATCTCGGCGCGGCAGACGTTCCAGAGTTGTGGCAGTTCGTCGAAGTTGACGCGCCGCAGCCAGCGGCCGACCGCGGTCACGCGCGGATCGCGATCCATCTTGAACTGTGGCCCATCCATCTGCTGCTGCGCCTTCAGCGCTCGCTGCATCTCGTCGGCGTTGACGAGCATCGTGCGAAACTTCCAGCAGTAAAATCGATTGCCGTCCTTGCCCTCGCGAACATCGCCATAGAAGATCGGGCCGGTCGACGTCATGCCGACAATGGCGGCGATGGCGACCATCAGGGGCGAGATGGCAATAAGTACCGCCGCCGCGACGAGCGGCTCGGCGGCGGCCTTCAGCCTGGCGTAGCGTTCGCGGCGTCGTGTCGACGCGTCCGATCCTCGCGGCGATTCGATCCCGGGCATGTCGTGGCGTCGATCGTCGTTGACGCGAGTCGGGTGGTCCGTGTCGGCGACGCGATGGCTGATGACGGCACCGGGTCCGATGACCGCGTCGGCGACGATGATCGACTGCGCAACGACGGCGCCGCGACCGATCGTCGCCCCGGCGGCTACAATCGACGGTCCGATGACGAGTGCGCCCGCTTCGATGCGCGCGCCGCCCGCGATACTCACCGGTCCCACCACCCGTGCGGTCGGGTCGACGAACGCGGCCGCAGAGCGCAACGGAGTGTCGACCGGACGGGGAAGCCGCGTGCTCCTCCGGGCTACCCGCGGGCGCAGCAGCCGTCGCGCGGAGAGCGCGAGTGCGCCAGCTTCGTCCGTCAACGGATAGCAATCGCCTTCGAGGGGCACGTCGTGCGCGGCGATGCCCCGAAGCGCAAGCGCGGCTCGCAGCTCTTCCAGCGTGTCGATCGTGAAGTCGTCGATCAGTCGCAGGTATGACACCGGAATGAACGACGCGACGACTCCGCTGGCGAAAGGCCACGCGATCGGATCGAAGAAGCGCTGGATTCGCCGGACGCGTCCATCGTGTCCTGTCTGCACCAGCTCCTTCGTTCTCACGCTCGGAGCGTCAAAGGCGAGCAGATGCCTGACGGGGCCGGCGCTGTCGAGCGGCGACCCGCACAAGTCGCGGAGGTCGAAGCCATCGGCCGGATAGCGGGTCGGCGCGACCATCAACAGCGTATCGGATGCCTCGAGGCCGTCGATCGATTGCCAGAGGTCAGGACTCGCGCAGACGTGGTCGATCGCCTGGGCGCCAGCACGAAGCTCCCGCTCGTAGGCCTCGAACGGCGCGAACGCGGTAACCACGATCAACGGAAGCGCGGTGACCTCGGCGAGCGCGCGAGCGACCTCGTCGAGCAACCGCCCCTGCGGAGTCGGGAGGAGCAGCGCGGAGCCGCTTCGAGCGCCTGCACCGAGGTAGGGGAGGCGTGAGTCGAGAACCACCGGAACGATGCTCACCGCAGCGGCGGACGATCGTCGAGTCGGTGGTGCTGGGGCCCAGGATGGGACGGGAGCACGAAGTCGCGCGGGGGGCGCACGATCCGGAGCGCCGGCGGGACAGCCACCGCTGGCGCCTGAAACCGGGCGATCCACGAGGTGGCAGCGCGCGGCACTGAATGCGGCGGGATCACGACCGCTCCAAAGACCTGCTCGTCGAGTTGAACAGTCGCACCGGTGGCGAGCAGCGACGCGTCGACGATGGCCGCAGCGCCAACCAGACAATCCTCCCAGACGACCGTTCGCGACACCGACGCGAAGGTACCGACCTGTGACCGAGTCCCGATTGATGTTGGGCCGACGACGAGCGCATGGTCCGCGATGCGCGCTGCCGGACCGACGATCACCGGGCCGCAGAGGCGCGCGGTCGATGCGACGGATGCAGAGGGGTGTATGAGGGCGTCGCCAACGCGACGATATTCGCTCAGAAATCCTGGCTGCTCGACGCTGCGCGAAATCAACCAGCGGTTGACCGACGAGTACGTCGGCCAGTCTAGCACACGGGGCGCAAGTCCCGGCACCTCGTACTTGAGGACCCTCTCGCCCGCTTTATAAAGCCGCTCGAGCAGCCCTTCCTTGATATCGTGGTAACCCCGCGTCGGCACCGATTCGAGCGCACGGCGATCGAAGACGTAAATACCCCCCGCGACATCGAGCGCCGGACCAAGCGACCGTCGCCGGCGTTCAACCTCCACGACTACGGTCGCAATGGCGCGCGAACGCCGGTGCGCCGCGATCAGCGCAGCGAGGTCGAGTCCCGGGATCATGCAACCTTCGACAACGACGAAGACGCTTGCGTGCGACCGGCGCGCGGCATCGTGCGCGCACCCTGCCGGGCCGCGCGGCTCGACGTCCTCGAAGTATCCCATCGGCAACCCGAGCGCCAGCCCGTCTCCGAAGGAGGCGCGGAGGGCCGACGTCGCGCTTCCCGCGCAGACGATCGCATGTCCAACGCCCGCCCTGCGCAGCCATTCGATCGGATAGCAAATGATCGGGGTTTGCGCTACGGGCACGAGCGGGTCGCGAAGCACACGATCGAACGGGCTGTCGCTCGAATGTGGCGATCCCGCGAGGACGATCCCACAGACGTCCCTGTGGTCGTCCGGGTCTGATTCATTTCGCCGCGCTGGCTGGTCTACCAGCGGGAAGACGAGCCCGATGGAGGGACGAACGGCATTGCGGCGCTCGGAGACTGGCATCGTCGCGAAGTCTGTCGGCGGAGGACGGGTGAATGGCGTGCCTCGCGCTGATACGCTTCGGGAGCTGCGAGCGGCGGATTCGGTGAATCCTCTCGAACTACCTTCGGAGCGAACGCGAGCGCAGCTAGCATACCTGTGCTCTGGCTCACACGCAAGCGCGAAAAAACGGCTGATTTGTCAGCGTTCCCGCGCTCTTCTGTCGGAGTCCTCGACAGTAACAGGCGCTTCACAACGATTAGGGCCTCTAATCGGTCAATCCGACCACCTTAACTCCTTCACGCGCTCGCTTGGCGCGTTCCCATCACCCCAACTGGGGGGTCTGGAGGATTGCCTAACGATCGGCGCGCGCGGAAGGCGAAGCCGCGAGCGACCAGTCAAAAAACTCACCCAGTCGCCGTGCCAGCTCCGCCCCGGCGCTCGCATATCGAAGGTGCGTGGCGCCGGGAATGATCCAGATCGATTTTGGCGGGCAGGCGGCGGCGTACAATGCCCGGGCGGTCGCGACGGGGGTGTCAACATCTTCGGCGCCGTTGACGATCAGGACTGGCCGGGGGCTGATTTTGCAGATCACGTCGATGGGCCGTACGCGGTCGATAGGAACCCCGCGGCGGCGCAGCGCGGCGACCGCGGCGCGCCCGCTCCACCAGCCGTAATGGTCCTCGTCGTGGCGGAACATCGCCTCGACCGACGTGAATGCACCCTCGAGCACGACGGCGCGGAGGCGGCGATCACGCGCCGCGACCATCGCAACCGTCATCGCTCCCATGGAAAATCCAACCGCACCGATCCGCGTCGAGTCGACATCCGGCTGCGCGGCGAGGAACGCGCGCGCACCGTCGATGTCGCGCTGTTCGTCGACCCCCCACGTCGTCCGATCGCCATCGCTGGCGCCGTGAGCGCGCGCGTCGAACATCAGGACGCCGTAGCCGCGGCGGGCCAGTGCCGACGCCTCGGCCGCCAATTGCGCGCGCTGTCCACCATGGCCATGGGCGAGGAGGACCGCGGCGCCGTTCCGCGAGCGGACGTACCAGCCGCGCAGCGTCAGTCCGTCGGAGGTGCCTAACGCAACGGGGACGAGCGGACCGAGGCTGTCAGGCACCGTCGTCCGAGCGCGCGCCGGGCGCAACGTTGCTTCGACGCGGCGAGCGACGCGCAGTGCGACGGCGTCGCCGAAGAGCACCACAACGAGGACGGTGATCAGGGCGATCGAGCGCCAGCGCTGCCTCGTCCGCCGATCAGTCGCGCCGGTGGTCAATCAGGCGACCGGAGGTGAGGGAGCCGATGCGCCAGGCTGCGCCGCGTTGTGGCCGGTCCGCCTAACGGGAGCGCGCCACCGTTGCCAACGATCGAGGGCCTTCATGAGGAGAAACTCGACACCGCCATGCTCGCGGCGATAACGCTGGAAGATCGCGTGATACGACAGCTCGAGCAACGGCGACTCTTGCCCGAGTGAATGCATCAGCGACGGCGCGCCGGTACGATAGCGCAACACGTGGCGGTCGACGAAGACGTGCCCGCATCGCCTGATCGCGCGAAGGAAGAACTCGACGTCCTCGCAGCGCGGCACATCGGTCGAGTACCCCCCCACCGCAGTCGCACACGAACGTCGGACGAGACACGACGAATTGACGAGAAGCGTCGGGCCGAAGAGCAGCGCGGCGACGAGCCGGCGATCGCCGAGGTTGGCCCGCAGGCGTTCGGCGGCGTCGGCAAAATACTCCTGCTGCTGTTGGAGAACACGTGGGTCATCGCCGAACGGCACGACCGTTCCGATCGCGACTCCGGTCGCGGGGTGGCGCTCGAGCGCATCCACGAGCGCGGCCATGGCGCCGTCGACGAGGAGATCGTCATCGTCGAGAAACTGCACGAAGCGACCGCGCGCGAGTGCCAGCCCCTCGTTGCGGGCGATCGCGGGCACTCCATTGGACGGCGTCACCCTTGGCACGTACCGCACGCGTGCGTCGTCAAACGAGGTGACGGCCGCGCGGGCCGATCCGTCCGCGCTGTCGTCGAGTACGATTACTTCGACTGTCGGACCATCCTGCGAGAGCGCCGACGCAATCGCTGCGACGAGCGTGTGCTGGCGATTGAACGTCGGCACGACGACGGAGACCGTCGGCTCAGCCACGCCGCGCGATTCTTTGCAGGATACGTCGAGCGCTTCCATGCAGCGCGCGATGGATCACGCGTGCATAGACCCGGCTGCTGACCACCCGGGCATCTACGTACTCGACCATCGTCGGCCGCCAGCGCAGCTTCGACTCGTCGGGACCGGTCGACAGGTTTGCCCCTTTGATGCTCCCAGCGATCGCATAGCGGAGCGCCTCGGCTACGACCGTCGTCATAACGCTGTATGGACCCCAAGCCGGGTCGTAGCCCGAGTAATACAGGTACATTCGGTCGCCGAACACGAAGCCGAGGCGTGTCGCGACGATTTCGCCGGCGATCTCCAGCTGAAAGACGCGGACGGTGCGGCGCTCGGCGAGTCGTGTCGTGACCTCGTGCAGGAAATTGCGCGCCGCCGGGTCATCAAAGCAGTCGCGGTGTCGGACCGTGTCGGTCCGTGCAGCGCGCGCTCCATGAAGCGCGATCAGCCGATCCACGGCGGGACCAAGCTCGGTCAGCTCATCGATGACGCGAAAGCTCCAGGCATGACCGTCGCGCGCGAGCGAGTTGTAGCACTTGCGCAGGGACTCGCGCAGGTTGCGCGGGAATGTCTTCCGAAACTCGTCCCATGACGCCGGAAGCGCGATGACGAAAGTCGGTGTCTCCCTCGTCATCGTCGTCGGACGGACCGATTCCAGACGCCCTAACGCATTGCCCTCACGTCGAATCCCACACCATTGCACCCAACTCTGCGCATCACGCGCCGTCACGTAGCAAGCGAGTGCCTCGACCGCCTCCGCCTCACGCTCGGCCGCGACGAGCATTCCGCGGACTTCCGTTATGTTCGGGTCCGCTCCGAATGGCTGTAGTATGCGGGCAACTCGCACGCCGGCGACGCGCACTTCCGTGTACATCATCGGCGCGATCGCGACCGCTGTTCCGTCGCTGTCGCGCACGACGAACAACTGCAAGGCATCGCGAAGCGCGCCGGAGCGGCGTCGGAGGTGCGCCCACCAGGCGATCGCCCACTCGAATGTGGCGAACGGAAGCGCATCGTTGATCTGATCGAACAACGATTGCCATTCGGGGCCGAGCCGATGAAACTCATCCATCGTCGTCAGGCACTCGACCCGAACCGATCCGCTGCCTGATGGAGTCGATGCGTTGCGCCGGAGCCGGGCGGCAAGTCGGGCGAACCATCGTTCCTTCGCGCGCGATGCCAGAATAGGCGATTTAGTTCGGTCCGTCTCCGGGAAGAGCTTCGGAGTGCGGACCCTCGCCGGAAAATTCGTGGCGAACATATATGCGACGCTCACGGCATCAAATGCAGGCAGAGGTTTCGCGGGGCGAACCTGACGGTAGAAGCTGCGCCGTCGGTGCCGGGGTCAGGTCGCTTCGAGCGACCAGAGAATAGCGGCGCCGATAAATGCGCGCAAGAAATTTCCAGCGAGCGGAGCGCTCACCTGCGGCAGACGCACCAACCAGAAGGATGGTCAGCGTCGCGCCCAAGCTCCCCTACAGCACCGGCCCCTTGTCCCCCGGCAGCAGGATCCGCCGCACGAGCTTGATCGGAATGCTCCCCTGCTTCACGAAGTCGTCGTGGAACTGGCGCAGCGAATAGCCGGTGCCGCGCGCCTTGCGATAATCCGCCCGGAGCTTGTAGATCTCGAGCTTGCCTAACGTGTAGTAGAGGTACGTCGGGTTGTAGGCGCCGCGCCGCGCTTCCTCGTAGCCGTTGGCTGGCTGCTGGAAGCACTGGTCGACGAAGTACCGCTTCGCACCCTCATCCACCGACAGGCCGCGGGTGTGCTCACGCATCCCGACCACCCAGCGACAGTCGCGGAGCAGCGCTTCGGAGAGCTGGGCGAGTCGTGTCTTCGGATCGCCGCCACCAAAACCCTCCTCGATCATCATCTGCTCCGAGTAGTGCGCCCATCCCTCCGCATTGCTGCTCGCCGCAAGCAGCTTCCGGGTCTTCGTCGGAAACTGCGGCGCGTAGATGAACTGGAGGTAGTGTCCGGGGAAGACTTCGTGCACCGTGATCAGGTTCATCACGCTGCGATTGTACAGCCGCAGGTGTTCCTCGACGTGCTGCGCGTCCCACTCCTTCTCCGGTGGGGTCACGTAGTAGAACGCCTCGGTCGCCTTGTTCTCGTACGCCCCCGGTGTGTCCATCGATGCGAACGACCCACTCCGCGCAT
>JBKJQR010000160.1:0-19976 GCA_046593895.1 Gemmatimonadaceae bacterium
GATGATGTTGAAGTTGCCGGTCGCGGTGATGTAGATGTCGGCGCTGTCGATCACGTCCTCGAGCGTCGCGACCTGGTACCCCTCCATCGCCGCCTGCAGCGCGCAGATCGGATCGATCTCGGTGACGACGACGCGGGCGCCCTGGCCGCGGAGCGCCTGCGCGCAGCCCTTGCCGACTTCACCGAATCCGAAGACGACGCAGAGCTTTCCGGCGAGCATGACGTCGGTCGCGCGGTTGAGGCCATCGATCACCGAATGGCGGCAGCCGTAGATGTTGTCGAACTTCGACTTGGTGACCGAGTCGTTGACGTTGATCGCCGGGAACAGCAGCGTGCCCGCCTTCATCATCTCGTAGAGCCGGTGCACACCGGTCGTCGTCTCTTCGGTGACACCCTTGAGGTCCTTGGCGACCTTCGTCCAGCGGCCGGGGTTGTTCACCGACTCGGCGCGGATCAGGTCGAGGATCACGCCCCACTCCTCGGGCTCGCTCGCTTCGTCGAACGCCGGGATCGTTCCGGCCTTCTCGAACTCGGCGCCCTTGTGGACGAGCAGCGTCGCGTCGCCGCCGTCATCGAGCAGCATGTTCGGCCCCGTGCAATCGGGCCACATCAGCGCCTGCTCGGTGCACCACCAGTACTCGTCGAGCGTCTCGCCCTTCCACGCGAACACCGGCACACCGTCAGGCTTCTCGACGCTGCCCTTCGGCCCGACGACGACCGCCGCAGCGGCATGATCCTGGGTCGAGAAGATGTTGCACGACACCCAGCGGACATCGGCGCCTAACGCGGTGAGCGTCTCGATCAGCACGGCGGTCTGGATGGTCATGTGCAGCGAGCCCATGACCTTCGCGCCCTTGAGCGGGAACTTCCCTTCGTATTCCTCGCGGATCGCCATCAGTCCCGGCATCTCCTGCTCGGCGAGGCGCATCTCCTTGCGTCCCCACTCGGCGAGCGAGAGATCGGCGACCTTGAACGGTGGACGAGCGATTTGCTTCTTCGTCGGGGCGGGCATTGTCGCGGTAGCCATCTTCGTACCTCTGAGATTGGTGAGCGTGTGGGGAGATCGATCTGACATCGGCCGTTAGCCCTTAGCCGTTAGCGTGGAGTGACGGCGTTTACGGGGTTTAGCTCTCCCGTCGTTCCTGGCTGCTAACGGCTTATGGCTGACAGCTGCCGTTCGCGCGGTTGCGACGAATAACGACGGGCCCTTCGCGGCCGGGTCCGGGGGCAGTGCGGTATAGCGGACGGCGGAGAATCCCGCCGCGTCGAGCCAGTCCTTCAACTGCGCCGCGTCGAAGCCCTGCCAGAGATGCCCCATCTGCTGGCGGTATTCATCGCGGTCGTGCGGAATCATGTCGACCACCAGCAGCCGGCCGTTCGGAGCGAGCGCGCGTCGCGCTTCGGCGAGCACCGGCGCCGGATCGACCGTGTAGTGCAGTACGAGAAAGAGCATCGCGGCATCGAGCTCGCCGTCGTCGATCGGCAGCGCCTCGAGCTCGCCGTGGCGGAGCTCGACGTTAGGCAGCCGGTCGAGACGCTTTCGCGCCGCGGCCAGCATCGCCCGCGAGCTGTCCACCGCCACGACGCGCCGCACGAAGGGCGCCAGCGCCTCGCCGAGCTGCCCGGTCCCGCAGCCGAGGTCGCCGACCGTCCACTCGTCGTCGAGCAAGCCGAGGAGCGAGCCGACGTCGCCGCGGCGGCCGAACATCTCGCCGCGCAGCGCGTCCCACTGCGACGCCGCGCCGGAGAAAAATTCCTGCGACTTCATCTTTCGCTCGGCGAGCGTCGCGCGCAGCCGATCGGCGTCGTGGTTGGCCAGCGACGTCGCGATGGTCTGCTCGCGGACGATCTGCCAGAGCCGGCGCGGCGCCGCATCGAGCGGGGTCGTCATCGAGTACTGCCGGCTCGTCCCCTCGGCGCGGGAGACGACCCAGCCTTCGTCGCCGAGCGTCTTCAGGTGGCGGCTGACCGTGGACTGTGGGAGCTGGAGCACCGCGCACAGCTCACCGACCGTCAGCTCGTGCTTGTCGAGCAGGAGCAGCAGCCGGCCCCGGGTGGGGTCGGCAAGCGAGCTCAATTGGTCGAAGATGGTGGCGCGGGTCATTTCAGTCTATCCGTATATCCGGATAGAAGGATATAACCTGGCGGGACTCCGCGCAAGGGTCGTCAGGCCGTGACCAGCGCGGCCTCGATCTTCGCCAGCACGGTCGCCGGCATCGGCCAGCCCTTGCCGCTCCAGTCGCCGATTTCCTTCCCATCGACGAGGATGCGGAGTTCGAGCAGCTCTCCGCGGGTCTTCGTCACCTCGACGTCCGTACGATCCTGCAGCTTGGCCGCCACCCGGGCGGCAATGACATTACGACCCGGTCAAACCGGGCAGTGACGAATCTCGACGGTGTGCATTTTCGGTGGGCTCTAGTGGGTGCGCGGGTCGGCATCCGTCCGCCGCGAAGTGCGCATGATGCGATCTGGTCGTGCGCCTCTCGAACGCGCACGACGCGCCGTTAGTGCCCGTCGACCGCGGCGAGCGTGTCCTTCGTGAGGGCGGCCAGCGCGGGGCGCGTCGCTGCCAGCGCATCGTACCGCGCGCGATAGGCGGGGACCGCACCGGTGAGGATCTTGCGCACGCGGTCGAGGAGCGCCGGAACGTCAGGCGGGGGCGTCGGCTCGCGACGCGAACGTACCGGAAGCACCGCTTCGTCGAGCTGCACGATCAGTTCCGACAACGCACTGAGCCAGGCGAACCGCGGATCGCCGATGAGCAGCTGCAGAAACGCCGCCGGCGCGATCGCGCCATGCGAGCGCTCCTGCTCGACCTTCTCGGCATCGAGCAGCGCGCGGTGCAGCCGCAGTAAGCGGAGGCGGATGTCGGGGAGGTTCGCCGTGCTCATGATGGAAAACTAGCGGATGGCTGCACTCGGAAAAGTGCCGAGCTGCTTGATGCGTTTGCTCACCGCGGAGGGCCGCGGAAGGCCGCGGAAGCTTGATCGTGCGAATCGCCCACCGTCCGACCCGCAGGGACGCTCACTGCTTACGGCTAATGGCTAATGGCTAATGGCTAATGGCTAACGGCTAACGGCTAACGGCTAATGGCTAATGGCTAATGGCTAACGGCTAATGGCTTTCCCCGCACTGGCGCACCGATTGCCTTTCACTCGCGCGTGCCACATCCACCGCCTCTCCGCCCGAGTGAGCCAGTTCCCCCGGGGCCGCCGCCCGCGGGGCGCGACTTGTTGCTCGAGACCACGGAGCGCGGGCTGTTTTGTGCGGCGGGGGATTTCTACATCGACCCGTGGATGCCGGTCGAGCGGGCGGTCATCACCCACGCGCACGGCGATCATGCGCGGTGGGGGAGCAAGCGGTATCTCTGCTCGAACGAGGGCGCGCGCGTCCTGCGCACGCGCATCGGGCCGGATGCGATCATCGAAGGCGTCGAGTTCGGCGCGCCGGTCGATATCAACGGCGTCCGCGTCTCACTCCATCCAGCGGGGCACATCCTCGGCTCGGCGCAGATTCGCGTCGAGCACCGTGGCGAGGTGTGGGTCGTCTCCGGCGACTACAAGACCGAGCGCGACCCGACCTGCACGCCATTCGAGGCGGTGCGCTGCCACACCTTCGTCACCGAGTCCACCTTCGGCCTCCCCATCTACCGCTGGTCGCCGCAGCGGGAAGTCTTCGCCGACATCGCCGCCTGGTGGCGCGGCAACGTCGCCGCGGGTCGCGCCTCGATCGTCTTCGCGTACGCGTTAGGCAAGGCGCAGCGCCTGCTGGCCGGACTGGTTGACGAGTCCATCGGGCCGATCTTCACCCATGGCGCCGTCGAGCGCCTGAACGCCGACTACCGCGCCGGCGGCGTCAGGCTGCCGGAGACGACGTACGCCGGGATCGCGCCGCGCGGACAGAGCTACGCCGGCGCGCTGATCGTCGCGCCGCCATCGGCCGCCGGATCGTCGTGGCTCCGCCGCTTCGGGCCGGCATCGACGGCATTCGCCAGCGGATGGATGCGCATCCGCGGCGCACGGCGGCGGCGCTCGCTCGATCGCGGCTTCCCGCTCTCCGATCATGTCGACTGGCCCGCGCTGCTCGGCGCGATCGACGCGACCGGCGCGTCACGCGTGCTGGTCACGCACGGCTACCGCGAACCGGTCGTCCGCTGGCTGCGTGAGCACGCCATCGAGGCGCACGCCGTTGCCAGCCGATGGGAGGGCGAGCCGGAGACGGAGACCGACGCCCAGGCGTTAGGCACTTCCGATGAGGGACTCGCTGTCGCGAGCGCGGAGCCGGAGGTCGCAACGTGAAACGCTTCGCCGCGCTGTTCGCCGAACTCGACGAGACCACGCGCACCAGCGAGAAGGTGGACGCGATGGTGCGCTACTTCTCGTCGGCCGACGCCGCCGACGCAGCGTGGGCGGTGCACTTCCTCGCCGGCGGGCGGCCGAAGCGACTGATCCCGGCGCGCAAGCTCGCATCGTGGGCGATGGCGGAAGCGGATGTCCCGGACTGGCTGTTTGAGGAGTCGTATGACGCAGTCGGCGATCTCGCGGAGACCATCTCGCTGCTCCTGCCTGACGCGCCCGCGGGATCGGATCGCCCGCTGCATGAGTGGATCGAGCGGCGGCTGCTCTCGCTCGCTGGGGCGAGTGAAGACGCGCAGCGCGACGGGGTGGCCGCCGCCTGGCGGGAGCTCGGCGGCAACGAACGCTTCGTCTGGAACAAGCTGATCACCGGCGGCTTTCGCGTCGGCGTGTCGTCGCTCCTCGTCGTTCGCGCACTGGCCCGGACCACCGGCATCGACGAAGGCACGATCGCCCATCGCCTCACCGGCAACTGGGAGCCGCGCCCCGAATCCTTCCTCGCCCTCGCGGCGACCGACGTCGCAGACGCCGACATCTCGCGTCCGTACCCATTCTTCCTCGCCCACGCCCTCGACGCCGATCCGGAAACGTTAGGCGCGGCCGCCGACTGGCAGGTCGAGTGGAAATGGGACGGCATCCGCGCGCAGCTCGTCCGCCGGCGCGGCCAGAGCTTCCTCTGGACGCGCGGCGAGGAGTTGGTCACCGATCGCTATCCGGAGATCGCCGAGTCGGCGCGGCTGCTCCCCGACGGAACGGTGCTCGATGGCGAACTGCTCCCCTGGCGGGACGATCGTCCCCTGCCCTTCGCCCAGCTGCAGCGCCGCATCGGCCGCAAGACGCTCGGGCCGAAGATGCTCGCCGATGTTCCGGTGGTCCTCATGTGCTACGACCTGCTCGAGATCGGCGGCACCGACATCCGCACCGAACCGATGTCGGAACGCCGGCGCCGGCTCGCGGAACTGCTCGCAACACCAGCACTCCGCCATCGCTTCACCATCTCGCCGGTCGTCAGCGGCGACGGCTGGGATGCCGTTAGGCAGGCGCATGGCGAGTCGCGCGAGCTGGCCGCCGAAGGGTTGATGCTGAAACGCCGCGACGCCGCGTATGGCGTTGGCCGGCGGCGCGGGCCATGGTGGAAGTGGAAGGTTCAGCCGTATAGCGCCGATGCGGTGATGGTCTACGCCCAGGCCGGCCACGGGCGCCGCGCTTCGCTCCACACCGACTACACCTTCGCCGTTTGGGATGACGGGAAGCTCGTCCCCTTTGCCAAGGCGTATTCCGGGCTCACCGACGCGGAGATCGGGAAGCTCGACACCTGGATCCGTCGCAACACGATCGAGAAGTTCGGGCCCGTCCGCTCGGTGAAGCCGGAGCAGGTCTTCGAGCTCGCCTTCGAGGGGATCCAGCCGTCGCCGCGCCACAAGTCGGGGATCGCCGTCCGCTTCCCCCGCATCCTCCGCTGGCGCACCGACAAGAAGCCGGAGGATGCCGATACGATTGCCACGCTGCGGTCATTGATGGACCAGCCGTCATGACCGCAGCCTGCCGTCAGGCCTAACGTGCTGCTGCCTTTGCCTCGGCGAGCAACTGAGCGACTGCCCGATCCTGCTCTTCGTAGCTGCCCTCGCCAAAGTGATGGAAGCGCAGGCGGCCGTTGGCGTCGGCGTAGTACGCGGCCGGCCAGTACTGGTTGCCGAAGGCGCGCCAGATCGCGTAGTCGTTGTCGACGACGACCGGGTAGGTGATCCCGAGCCGCTTCACCTCGCGATGCACATTCGAGAGCACGCGCTCCTGCGGCAGCTCGGGAGTATGGACGCCGATGACGACCAGACCCTGCGACGCGTACTTCGCGTAGAGATCCTTCACGTGCGGCAGCGCGTTCAGGCAGTTGTAGCAGGCGAAGGTCCAGAAGTCGACGAGCACCACCTTGCCCTTCAGCGCTTCCTTCGTCAGCGGCGGCGAGTTGATCCACTCCGTCGCGCCATCGAAGCCGGGCAGCATCCCATCGTGCAGGTCGAGCAGAGGGGGTGCGACCTTGGCGAAGTCGTCGATCGACATGCCCGCGTCGATGCGTGCCTGACGTTCCGGCGCCAGGCGGCGCACCAGAACCTCCTCGGCGCTGGCGGTGCGAATCAGCCCGCCCTTTGCGAACAGCGTCGCGTCCCATCCCGACGCGACCGCGATCACCGTCGCGAGGACCGCGACACCCAGTGCACGGCGGAAACCGGTGTGAATGCGCGCAGTATACTTGGCCCGTGAGGCCAGACGGCCGGCGAGTGACATGACAATACCTAGTGAGAGGACGGCACCGAGGGCGAACGTGAAGAAGAGCGACGCAGCGATGCGTGTTGTCGACGCACCGGCGGCAATCGTGACGACGAGGCCGAGGATCGGGCCCGCGCACGGGGCCCAGAGCAGCCCGATCGCCGCGCCGATCCCGGCATTCCTCAGCGCGACGGGAACGCGCGCCGAGCGCGTACCAGCATCCATCAGCGTGACACCGGCACGCGCGAGCGGCCGCATCATCGCCTCAGCGGCGCGCGTCGAGAGCAGCGCGATGCCGATCGCGCCCATCATCAGAAGCGCGAGCGCGCGCCCGATCTCGTCGGCAGCGAGCAGCCACCGCGCGGCCGACGTCGCAATGGTCGCCGCGAAAGCGAATGCAATGGCCAGCCCGACGAACATCGGAATCGTCTCGCGCGTCAGCGAGCGTCCGGCACGCGCGAACACCAGTGGAACGAGCGGCAGGATGCACGGGCTGAAGATCGCCAGCACGCCGCCAAAGAAGGTCAGTAAGTAGAGCATGCGTGAGGAGGTCTGAATGGGTGGCCTGCGGCTGCCCGGCAGCGAGAATCCGCGCCCACCGCACGAGTACGTGGCGGAGCAAGAAGTTCCCGCGTTACCACCGCGACAGCCTGAAGTTGCCGCTGGTCCGCGATGTGCCTTTGCTGCGTCCGATGCAGCTCAGGAATCCATCCAAGGCGACGCAGCGTCCACGCTCCGCCGACCGCCTCACAATGTCTGACGCAGACGCGCAGGCCGCACGCCGCGTCGAGACCTGGTTTGGCGCGCGCGGATGGACCGTCTTCGACTTCCAGCGCGAAGTGTGGGCGGCGTACAAGCACGGCGAGAGCGGGTTAGTCCATGCCGCAACGGGAACAGGCAAGACGCTCGCAGCGTGGATGGGTCCGATCATCGAATGGCTCGCCGAGCAGGCGCCGACGCGCGCCGGCGACGAAAGGTTGGACGATGTTGCTGACGAGACCGCATCCGAGGGCAATGCGCGCCGTCCACGGCGAGACAGCGCACCGGCGCTCCGCGTCCTCTGGATCACCCCGCTCCGCGCGCTCGCCGCCGATACCGCCGAAGCGTTAGGCGCCCCGGTCAAGAGCCTCGGGCTCCCGTGGACGATCGAGACGCGCACCGGCGACACCTCCGCGACGCAGCGCGCCCGTCAGCAGCGGCGTCTGCCGACGGCGCTCGTCACCACGCCGGAGAGCGTCTCCCTGCTCCTCTCGCGCGACGATGCACCGGAGCTGTTCAGCGATCTGCGCGTCGTCGTCGTTGACGAGTGGCACGAGCTGCTCGGCACCAAGCGCGGCGTGCAGACCGAACTGGCCCTCGCGCGGCTCCGCGCGCTGTGTCCCCAACTTCGCATCTGGGGATTGTCGGCGACGATCGGGAACATCGACGAGGCGGCGCGCACGCTGCTCGGCGTCGGGCCCGCGGCATCCGAGGCGCGGATCATCCGCGGCGTCGAGACGAAGGATGTCGTCGTCGATTCGCTGATCCCGCCAACAGTCGAGCGATTCCCCTGGGCCGGTCACCTCGGCGCCCAGATGGTACCGCAGGTCGTCGCGGCGATCGAAGAGGGGGAAAGCGCGATCGTCTTCACCAACACCCGCTCGCAGACGGAGATCTGGTACCAGGCAATTCTCGCTGCGCGCCCCGACTGGGCGGGGCGCATCGCGCTGCATCATGGCTCGCTCGACCGGAAGCAACGCGACTGGGTAGAAGAAGGGCTGCGGCGCGGAGAACTGCGCTGCGTCGTCGCGACCTCGAGCCTCGACCTCGGCGTCGATTTCTCCCCGGTGGATCGCGTGCTGCAGATCGGCAGCCCGAAGGGCGTGGCCCGGCTGCTCCAGCGTGCGGGGCGCAGCGGCCACCAGCCGGGCGCGATCAGCCGGGTGACCTGCGTGCCGACGAACGTGCTCGAGCTGATCGATGTCGCCGCCGCGCGGGATGGCATCGAGCGTGGCGCGATCGAGGCCCGCGCGCTGGTCGAGCGGCCGCTCGATGTGCTCGTCCAGCACGTCGTCACCGTCGCGTTAGGCGGCGGCTTCGTCGCCGACGAGCTGCTGGCCGAGGTGCGGGGGACGCGCGCCTACGCCGAGTTGCGGGACGACGAATGGGCGTGGGTGCTCGCCTTCGTCACCACCGGCGGCGACGCGCTGCGCGGCTATCCCGAATACTCGCGCGTCGTCGTCGAGGCGAACGGCCGCTACGTGGTTCGCGATGCGTCGATTGCCCGGCGCCACCGCCAGACCATCGGGACGATCGTCAGCGACGGGTCGATTGTCGTGCAGTACCTGCGCGGTGGCGGTGGAGCGTTAGGGAGCGTCGAGGAATCGTTCATCGCCCGGTTGAAGCCCGGTGATCGTTTCACCTTTGCGGGCAAGTCGCTCGAGTTCGTGCGGGTCCGCGACATGAGGGCCTGGGTCCGCAAGGCACCATCGGCGCGCGGGGCGGTGCCGCGCTGGATGGGGAGCCGGCTGCCGCTCTCCGGCGCGCTCGCCGAGGCGCTCCGGCGAAAGCTCGACGAAGCCTCGCGTGGTGAGTGGACGGACGCCGAGATGCGGGCGGTGCGTCCGATCATGGAAGTGCAGGCGCGCTGGTCGCGCATTCCGCGCGCCGGTGAGCTGCTGATCGAGCGCGTGCGGACGCGCGAAGGACATCACCTCTTCTTCTTTCCGTTCGAGGGGCGGCTCGTTCACGAAGGACTGGCCGCGCTGTTCGCGTATCGCATCGCGCGACTGGCGCCGATCACCTTCACCTTCGCCGCCAACGACTACGGCTTCGAGCTGCTCGCGCCGGCGGCGGCGCCACTCGAGCAGGCGCTCGCCGCCGGCCTGTTGGCGCCGCGCGAGCTGTCGGCGGACATCCCCGCGTCGCTCAACGCCACCGAGATGGCGCGGCGTCAATTCCGCGAGATCGCCCGCGTCTCCGGGCTCGTCTTCCCGGGATTGCCGCATTCCGGGAAGACGGCGCGCCAGCTTCAGGTCTCGAGTGGCCTCTTCTTCGACGTGCTGCAGCGCTACGACCCGGCGAACCTGCTGCTCTCGCAGGCGCACCGCGAGGTCCTCGAGCGACAGCTCGAGAGCAGCCGGCTTGGACGGACACTCGAGCGTCTCGCCCGAGCGGACGTCGTGATCACCGAGCCGAAGCGTACTCCCCCCCTCGCCTTCCCGCTGCTGGTCGATCGGGTGCGCGACCGCGTCTCGTCGGAAACGTTAGGCGAGCGGATCCGGAAGATGCAGCTCGCGCTCGAGAAGGCGGCCGGATGAGCGGCGCGCCGCCAGACGCCGCGCCGGTCCCCCGCGACGCACAATGCACCGTGCGCGGCGAGGCGCTGGTGCTGTTGCCCGAGCGCGCCGTGTGGTGGGAGCGCACGCGGACGCTGCTGATCGCCGATCCACATTTTGGGAAGGCGGCGACATTCCGCAGCGCCGGCATCCCCGTGCCCGCCGGGACGACCGCGGGTACCCTCGCCCGCATCGACGCCACGATCACCCGGACCGACCCGGCGCGCCTGGTCTTCCTCGGCGATTTTCTCCATGCGCGCGAGGGGAAATCTGCGGCGACCATTGGAACGTTAGGCAGCTGGCGCGCGAGCCATGCCGGGCTCGACGTCGTCCTCGTCCGCGGCAATCATGACATGCGCGCGGGCGACCCGCCCAGCGAGCTGCGGATTCGCTGCGTGGACGCGCCGATGATCGATCTGCCGTTCGCGTTCGTTCACCATCCGGCAGCGGTCGCCGGCGCGTATGCGCTGGCGGGTCACCTGCATCCCTCGGCGACGATGGTCGGCCGCGGACGGCAGCGCGAACGGCTGCCCTGCTTCTGGTTTGGTGCGGAGTGGGCGGTGCTCCCGGCGTTCGGCGAGTTCACGGGCCTGGCGGGCGTCGAGCCGGTCGCCGGCGATCGGGTGTTCGTGATCGCCGGCGACGTCGTACAGCTGGTGTCTATCCCCTGAGCCGTTGCCTAACGCGACCGGCCGGTCCGGCCGGTCGCGTCAGGCAACGTGACGACGCGTGCGTTACCGCGCCGCGCTGGTCGTCGCAGTCCCCGCGAAGGTGGGCGCACGCCGTGCCTTCGTTGCCTGCTCGAAGGCGTAGGCGAACCTGATCAGCGTCGGCTCGCTCCACGCCCCGCCGACGAAGGATACCCCGACCGGCAGCCCGAAGACGAAACCCGCCGGGACGGTGATGTGCGGATAGCCGGCCACCGCCGCCGGCGAGGTAAAGCTCCCCCCCTGATTCGGATCGCCGTATACCAGGTCGGTCAGCGCGGCGGGCCCCTGCGTCGGCGCGACGAGTGCGTCGAGCTTGTGCTTCTTCATCACTGCGTCGATCCCTTGCGCGCCCGCCATCTGCCGCGCCTTCATCGCCTTCTTGTACCCGGCCGCCGAGAGCGAGCCCTTCGCCTGCGCCTTCACCAGGATCTCCTGCTTGAAGTACGGCATCTCCTCGCTGGCGTGGGCCTTGTTCCACTCGATCAGCGCCGCCAGCGTTCCCGCCGGAGCGTTAGGCGCCCACTCGGCGAGGTACGCGTTGAGGTCGGCCTTGAATTCATAGAGGAGGACCTCGAACTCCTGGTCGCCGAACTTGCCGGCCGTCGGGATGTCGGCGGGATCGACGATCGTCGCGCCCTGCGCGCGCATGGTGTCGAGCGCCCCCTTGAGGATCTCGTCGGTCGCGTCGTGGTAACCCGCGTAGCTCTTCCGGGCGACGCCGATCCGCGCCCCGCGGAGACCGTTAGGGTCGAGGAACTTCGTGTAGTCGGCTTGAACATGGCCGCGCGCGCTCGTCGTCGCACGGTCGGTCGCGTCGATCCCGGCGACCGCACCGAGCAGGATCGCCGCGTCGGTGACGGTGCGCGCCATCGGGCCGGCGGTGTCCTGGGTGTGCGAGATCGGGATGATTCCCGAACGGCTGACGAGACCGACCGTCGGCTTGATCCCGACCAATCCTGCCGCGGCGGCCGGCGACGTGATCGATCCATCGGTCTCGGTGCCGATCGCGACTGCGCAGAGGCTCGCCGCAGTCGCACTCCCCGACCCCGAGCTCGAGCCGGACGGTGTGCGATCGAGCGCGTACGGATTGCGCGTCTGCCCGCCGCGTCCCGACCAGCCGGACGATGAGTGCGAGGAGCGAAAGTTTGCCCACTCGCTGAGGTTCGTCTTGCCGAGGATGACCGCGCCGGCCGCGCGCAGCCGTGCGGCGACGGTGGAATCGCGCGGTGGCTTGACGCCGACGAGTGCGAGCGAGCCCGCCGTCGTCTGCATCGCGTCGGCGGTCGCGATGTTGTCCTTGATCAGGACAGGGATGCCGTGCAGTGGCCCGCGCGATTTCCCGGCGCGCCGCTCGGCGTCGAGTCCGTCGGCGATGGTGAGCGCATCGGGATTGAGCTCGAGCACGGAGCGAAGCATCGGCCCCGCCTTGTCGATCTCGGCGATCCGCGCCATGTACGCTTCGCAGAGGGAGCGTGATGTGTGCTGGCCGGATGCGATCATCGCCTGGAGTCCGGCGATGGTCGCCTCGTCGAGCGCGAAGGCCGGTGGTGTGGCGAAGGATTTCGCGCGGCGGGGCGTAGCGGCAAGCGCGGGATCGACGGAACTGGCGCCGTTAGGCTCGGCGACGACGGCGATCGGGAGGGCGAGCCCGGTTGCGGCGAGCGCGCCGGCCGAGAGTGCGGTTCCAACGAAGGCGCGGCGTGAGACGGGCGGCGTCGGCGACAGGCGATCGGGTTCGTCTGGCATGAGCGGGATGTGGTGTGGCGGGGGATCGGTGGCGGGACCAGCGAACCCAAGGTGTCACGCGGTCCGATGGGGCGCAACGGAATTTGAGCGCGGGGGCAATGCGTTGACCCGTTCTTTGGTGGCTGGTCACGGAACGTGTGCGGCCGACCCAAGGTCTTCATGGGACGCGGCGGGTCGCGCGTTAGCTCTCCTGGCGGTGACGTGCGGCGTACTGGCTTCGCAGCGTTGCGCGCGCCACGCCACCGCGTGATTCATTTGAACAGTCTCACCGCCTCTTGAATTACGGGGTCGGATTCACCTATGTTAGCCGAGCGAGATGACGGTCACCGCCAAGCTTCGCGAACTCAGCTGCGGGACCGACCTCGAGATCGAGCAGTCGGGCATCCCGCCGATGATTCCGGTCGAGATGTGCTACCTCGGCTGGCAGGAGTCGCTCGCGATGCTGGCGCGCATCGTCGAGCCGGACATCCCGGACGGGGCGTAGCCTAACGTGCGCCGCGCGCTCGCCACTCAGTGTGTCCTCGGCCGGAGCAGTCCCCCCGCCTCCGCCGCCGAGATGGAACGACCGGCCAGCGTGAGTGCGCGCGCGAGGGAGGTAACGAGTTGGCGGTGATCGGCGGTCTATGGCGACGTTTTCCGCTGCTGATGGCACGCAGCGTCGCGACCGGGCGTGATCAGCGCACGAGCGTATACAGTAACCCGTTCAAGTCGGCGAGCGACACCGAGGCGACCATTCGCGTGTGGCCTGACGGCGAGATGTATGACGGCATCGCATAGAGTGAGAAGCGCGCCTTGCTCAACAGCGCCACCGCGGAGATCTCGGGGCTGAGGGTGTTCCACTGGATGCGGGCGCCGACGCCGAGGTGATTGAGCCAGACGAGCGAAAAATCGCGCCCCACTCCGGGAATCACGGCGTGGGACCACTCGTAGCGAGTGGTTCGACCGCCGGCCGGGAGATGCGTCAGCTCGATCGCCATCTGGACAGTCGTCGAGTGCCATCCGGTGTGCAATTGCGGCTGCCAGCCGATCTGGGTGCCGGAGAATCCGACGGTTCCACCGGCGTAGTACGGGAGCAGGTGCATCCACGACCACCCCATCGACTCGCCCGGCCTGACGGACGACGGGTCGATCTCCAGGCCGCGCCGGGACCGCTGGTCCATGGACCGGTACACCAGCTCGACTACCTTGACCGCCGACTTGTGGTCTGGCTGCTTGCCGTGCAGTTCGCTCTCCGTGCGTCGCAGCTGCCAGAACGACTCGTCGATGATGCCGCGCATCGCCGAGTGCTGGTCGGCCATGAGCTGCACGAGGATGGTTTCAGCAAGACAGTCGGATGGCCTGCCCGACGCGTTAGGCAGTGGACGGATGCGCTCACTCGAATCGGGTCCCGCGCCGGGCGACAGGATGGTCACGATCCGCTTGGCGAGCGATGGCGTTGGCGCGGGACACGCGGGGAAGGTCGACCATGCATTCACCCGATCGGTAAAGACCGAGTCGCGCGCGAGCAGCCCGATGACGCGATCGAAGCCATCGCGGCACATGACCGATCCCGCAAGGTCGCCGGGATCGCAATCGAACGGACGCTTGTCGTCGAGCATGTCGTTCGTCGCGCGCTCGACGGCATCGAGCACCTTCACGCGCTCGCTCGGCGGCACGCCGTCAGCGACGGGACTATCACCGGCGCCGACCGGGGTGACGTCTCCGTATTCGCGCTGGAGGACCGACGCGACGACATGGCGCGCCGTCGCGTCGAGCCCGAGGGACTCGATGAGCGGGCCAACCTCGCGCCCCGTACACGCCCCGAGGTCCATGTCCCCCGGAAGGGATGCTCGTCGAGAGGCCAATTGCGGATCGTTCGGCGGCTCTGACGCGCCAGCAGCGATCGGTTGCCTGTCGACCGCGGTGCGACCTCGATCACAGAGGATATCGGAGGCGACGAGCTGAATGCCGTCGGCGATGCCATTGTAGAAGTCGTATTCGCGAAACGGCCGGCCGAGGAACGCCGCGAAGGTACCGAGGTATTCGCCGATCACCGGATGTGCGCGGGTGCTCGACCGGATCAGGGCGCGTTCTTCACGCCTGAGGCCGAGCTGCGAACGGATGAAGGTCTGCAGCTCGTAGCTGCGTGCGGCCGAAACGAATCCATTCCCGAACTGGAGCATCGCCTCGATGCCGACGGTGCGCGTTTCAGCCGTGGCTTGCTCGCGACTCTGTACATACGCAGCGAGCTTCCCGCGAGCGGCGATCGGATCGACATAGTAGATGCGTCGTTGCGCCGGCTTGACCGCGGAGTCGTCCAGAGGAAGAGCGAGATCCCGCGCGATCCCGACGGCGAGGCTGACGGGCACGTTGTCGAAGACGCCACCGTCGATGAAGCTCTCGCCGTGGCTGTCGGTGCACCCCGGTGCGATCGGCGTGAAGACGCAGGCGGGATCCTCATAGAAGATGACGTTAGGCGCGAAAACGACCGGGTAGGCCGCCGACGCCTCAACCACCTCGAAGACACGGTCCGGCTCGAGCGTCGTGAGGTTCTCGCGCGGCAACACCATCTGCGCGCCGAGCGAGGCATCGCGCAGCAGCGTGTCGGCGGGCGACCGCAGCTGGAGCTGGCCGTCGTGCTCCGCGACGTCGAAGAGCGCGACATACCGCTGGTTGGGAACATGGATATGGCTGTCAAACGCCAGGTTCCCGGGCCGGATGCGCGTCGCGACGACGCCTAACGGTACGTGGCACCCGGGCACGAACGTGCGCATCGGCCGAGCCGAGGCCACGCGACGTTCCGTCGACGCCGACGCCGCCGAGCCACGCATCGCCTCCCGTAGTGACGGGATCAGCTGCCGCAGAGTGCTCCCGCGGTCGAGGACCCCCTTGTCCCCGGAGAGCGTGTCACGGCGGGCGTGCGGTGGCGAGAGCTCATTCCAGCCGGTGTTCACCCACATCTGCCAGAGCAGGCTATTCTGCGGCGGCTGCAGCGGGCCGCCATCACAATATTCGACTGATGCGAGCAGGACGTTGATGTTGCCGGCAGAAGCGCCGGACATCGCCGCGACACGATAGACCGGCAATCGCCGCGCGCTGCGATACGCCGAGTCGGCGCGAACGCGCTTGATGAACTGGATCATCGCCCAGTCGACACCCGCCTCGTAGGCCCCGAGGCTGATGGCGCCACTGAACGCGAGAAGGACGTCGGTCGTGTCGTGCTGCGCGGCAACGGCCAATGCCGCGCCGTGGTCGGCGTGACGCGGCGTATCCGCCTGGGCGTGCAGCTGCGCGACGCCGAGCGAACCAGCGGCCATTACGAGAAACGCGCCGATTGACCCGGCGCGTCGAGATGTCGAAGCGATGCGGAGCATGATGTGCTGCTGAAGGACGCGTCGGTGGCCGGTCGGGCCCCCTGATTGGACTCATCCTCTGCGCCGGAGTAACACCAGCGGGCTATCCGCCGACGATCCGCGAGAACGCCGATCGCCGCCCTCGGCAGGATCGCCCACCTCGCGCGCGACACGGGTCATCGAGGTCTGCTTCCCGACCGTCGTTCGCGTCCCCTACCTCGGCAGCCCGATGGCGCGGGTCAGCGCCGCAAAGCGCGGATCGGCCCGGATCGGCGCCCAGCGCGCGTCGCGGTTCAACCACACCATCCAGTTCGTCCGTTCCGCGCGTCCGCGCTCCAGGAATGCGAAGGCATGATCAGCATCACCGAGTGAGGCTTGCACGAGCGCGATCGCGTACGCGCTCACGTACCCGGTTCGTGAGGCTGAGTCGAGCCGCGCGAGCACCGCGCGCGCCTCATCGCGCCTGCCCAGCGTGCCGAGCACATGGCCTTCGGCAGCAACCGTCGGGCCCCATGAGCGCAGCGTTCCAGTCATGCGGTACTGCGCCAATGCGCTATCCAGCGCACCACGTCCCTGGTGCACACGCCCCAGATAGAGATGCGCCAACGGAAAGACGCTGTCGATCCGGAGCGCCATCCGAAGCTCGCTCGTCGCCTGCTCCAGGTCACCGGAGTAGAAGGAGACGAATCCCGAAGTCGCCATCACGGCATTCGACAGCGGTTCGAGTTCCTTCGCGCGGCGCTCCTCCGCCTCTGCATCGGCGAATCGCCCCATCACCGCGAGATAGAGTCCGTACCACTCGTGCGCGGTCGCATAGCTCGGGCGCATCGCGAGTGCCCGCCGCAGCTCACGCTCGGCCGCGGGAAAGTCCCAGTCATAGTAGAAGTGGACGAACCCGAGCGATGCGTGCGGCTCTGCGAGGCTCGCGTCCAGCATCAGCGCGCGCTGTGCGGCCTCCCGCGCCTTCGGGAACGCATCTCCCGGCGCCAGGCTGTTGCCGTAGCCTAGCTGGACGTACGCGTCGGCCATCCCGGCGTACGCGAGTGCGAAGGTCGGATCGACGTGCAACGCCTGCTGGAACATTCCAATCGCGCGCAGCAGGCTTGCCGGGCGACGCTCGTTCCAGAGATAACGACCCTTGAGGTAAGCATCGAGCGCATCGGGATCGATAGGCCTAACGCGAGCGAGCGAGGAGGCCCGTGCGTTCGCGGGATCACGATTGGTGCGGGTCGCCACCGCACGCGCCACCTCGCGCTGCATCCGGAGCAGGTCGCCCCGGCTGCCTTCGAAACTCTGCGCCCACGCCGCGGCCTCCTCACCGCCTAACACCAGTTGCGCGGCCATGCGGATCGTGTCGCCAAAGTACTGCAATGTGCCCGACGCTACCGCGTCCGCACCGAGCTCGCGTGCGACGACGCCCGCGGTTTTTTTTGAACCCCGGTACGTCATCATCGTGCGCCGATTGATCACGCGCAGAGTGCCCAGCTCAGCGAGGTCGGTGATCAACTGATCCGTCATCCCCTCCGCAACGTAGGCGTGCGAGGAATCGGCATCCTCGCTCTCGAACGGAAGGACCGCGATGGTCATCGGCGCATCAACTCGCCGACCCCTGAGCAGTGCCAGGCCGCCAATGGCCAACACTGCCAATATCACGATCGCCGACAAATAGAATCGGCGCGCCGCGGCCGGTTTCGCGGGCGCGCCGACTGGGATACGGGCGTCCGCCGTCTCCGCGGGCGGACGCACGACGATGTCGGATGCGCCGGCCTTCGTTCGCGTCCGCACGGATCGCACGAGCGCCTCGGTCTCCGGCGACGGCTCGACATCGTACTCGTTGCGGAGGCGAGCGACCAGCGCCTCATGCGTGCCCAGCGCGCCGACGCGATCGCCGGCTTCATCGAGCACTGTGATGAGGCGCGCGACAGCGCGCTCGTCGTCCGGCGCGAGCGTCGCGGCGCGCCGAGCGGCGACGACGGCGGCCGTGTGATCGCCCCGGCCACGCGCATTGTCACAAATGATCCAGGCCGACGCGGCCGCGCGCCGCTGCAGGTCGAGGCGCGTGGCGTCAACCCAATGCTCGAATTCCGGAGCCACGTCCGGCGCAAAGAAACCGCGGAGAAATTCTCCCCGATAGAGCGCAAGCGCCTTGTCGTGGTGCCCGCTATCGGCGAGCTCGCGGAAGGCAACCGCATCGCACCAGACCACCGAAGGGTCGACTCCCACTTCGTCGTCGCCCGTCGTCGCGATGAGTCCATCGTCCAGCGAGCGGCGGAGGAAATGCAGCGCCTGGCGGAGCGACCCACGGGAATGGTGCGTGTCGAGTTCCGGCCAGAACCACGCAACGACGGCATCCCGGCGCCGTAAGGGAGTGCCATCGGTTACGGCGAGGTAGATCAACAGCGCAAGCCGCTTCGGCTGCAGGGCGGGAAAGACATCTGCCGCGTCCGATTTGCGCAGGCTCGCCCCACCGAGGGTTCGCAGTTCGATCATTCGGAACCTGGTAACGCGTGCATAACGCAACGGTGACGGCGGGAGCGTAGATCGCTGCGTCGCTCGCGAGTGGACTCATACATTCCGCCATTCGCCGCGTCAAGGACGCGCCGACTCGCGAGACGCCGCCGGCCCGGATCCGCCCTGTCCATCATGCCCCCGGAGAAGATCGATGCTGATCCCCACGAAGCTCCATCTCGCACTTTTCGCTGTCGCGGTCACCGCATGCGCCGCGTCCGACGGCCAGTCTCCAACGTCGCCGCTCGGCTCGCCCGCCGTCGCGTCAAGCGCGGCATCGGAGGACCCCCACTTCAACCTCGAGGTCGTGCTCCGCGGCGAGGAGGGATTCGGTCTCGTGCGCTTTCGCCAGCCGAACGACGGCAGCGGGATCGTCAACCTCGATGTCTGGGTGCGCGACCTGGCGCCGAACACGGACTATCGGCTGCAACGCGCCGTTGACCGGACGCTCGACGGAGCTTGCACGAGCACCAACTGGTTGACGCTTGGCCGCGGGCTGGTGCCGCAGGCGATCACCACGGACGACCGCGGCACGGGGCGCGAGCACCTGTTCCGGAATCTCAGCGCGTTCGCGCCGGGCACGACCTTCGATATCCATTTCCGTGTCGTCGACGCGACTACCGGAGCCGTCGCGCTCACGAGCGAGTGTTACACGTTCACCGTCAGGTAGCAGCCGCCCGGTGGGTAGACTGTCGTCGCGTCGGTCGTAACGTCGGGGAACCCAGGCGCATCGGATGAGCGATGCGCCTCGGCGCCCTGCGCACGTCCCTGGGCTGACCGTGCGTGCGCGACCGCGATCGTTAAGTATTGCGTTGCGCGCTTGCGCCGGTTGCCGCCGCCGTGAATCTCGCGCGCCGGAGCGAGGCTCGCCTGGAGACGACAGCAGACCCGGTAAGTGCGGGCGCCCTAACGTTCACTGAAGCTGGTCGGCGATCTTGCGAACGTTCGCTGCGCTCCCTCTATTCTACTCGCTCACAGCTAGCTCCAGGCGGTGTGCCGATCCATACCATCCGGGAGATCGACCGATGACAGAACGCGCGAACGATCTCGATTTGCTTGCTCGCGACGTCCGGATTCACGTGTTCCGGGAGGCCGCTGCAACCGCTCGTGTCCCGCAGGCGCCGGCCATCAGCCGAGCTCTCGGACGGTCCGAAACAGAGGTTCGTGCCGCACTGCGTGAACTCGCGGCTGCGAAGGTGTTGATTCTCGCGCCGAATGACGGCGACATCTGGGCAGCCAATCCGTTTTGTGCGGTGCCGTCAGGCTTCCGCGTTGCGGCAGCGGGCAAGCATTACTGGGGAATCTGTATCTGGGACGCACTCGGGATCGCGGCGGCCATCGGTTTCGATGCCGTGATCTCGGCCCCCTGTGGCGATTGCGGCGTCGCGATGTCGCTCGAAGTTCGGGACGGAAATCTCGTCCGCTCCGAGGGCGTCGTACACTTTGCGATTCCGGCGCATCATTGGTGGGACAATATTGGCTTTACCTGAAGCACCATGCTGCTCTTCCGGGACGAAGAGCACGTTGATCAATGGTGCGCCGCGCGCGACCTATCCCGCGGCGCCACGATCACACCCGAGCAGACGTGGCGACTTGCGGACGGGTGGTATCGGAACAAGGTGAAGCCAGACTGGCGCCGACATACGCTGGAAGAAACCGAGGCGCTACTCAGCTCAATCGGCCTGACCAGTGCGTTCTGGAATCTGCGCGCCTGAATGCGCGCGCAGATTCCAGAACGCACTGG
>JBKJQR010000290.1:0-2615 GCA_046593895.1 Gemmatimonadaceae bacterium
GCCGGCGCGCTTCCAGGCCGAGAGTCCCAAAGAGTGCCGCAGCACATCACCGACAAGAGCGGCGGAGAGCGGCTCGGCCACTGCAGGCCGCTGCCGCAGCGCGGCGAATGTCGCCGGTGGTGGCGCGTATGCGCCGCCAGCCGCTTCGGCCGACGGATACAACGGGATGGTCAACGTCTCGCCGAACGCACGAAACGGCCTGGGTTGTGACGCCCAGTCCATATAGCCAAGCGAACGTGCGAAACGATGGAAGTGGTGTTTGGTCCCGTCGTGATAGCGGTACACCGTGTCGAGCGCGTCGTCGCTCATCGAGGAGCCGACGCTCTAACCAGCGCGATCGTCATGCCTCATCGTACGCGCTCTCGAGTGCTGCGACGTCGAGCTTCACCATCGTCATCATGGCGTCCATCACCGACTGTACTTTCCTGGGGTTCTGATCGCTGATGAGTTCCATGAAGCGCCTCGGAACAATCTGCCACGTGACCCCGAACTGGTCGGTAATCCAGCCGCACTGCAATGGCGTTGCGCCGGCGGTGACGAGCGTGTTCCAGTACTCGTCAACTTCCGCCTGGTCGTCGCAGTCGACAAAGAGCGAGAACCCCTGGGAAGAACTGAAGTACGAGCCGCCGTTGTAGCCCATGAAGGACTGGCCACCGATGACGAATTCGGCGGAGGTGATTGGGCCGTCCTTTCCGGTGCGTGCAACGTTCGTGATTCTGGAGTCCGGGAACGTGGCGGTATAGAACGTTATGGCCGCCTCGAGTTGGTCGTTGAACATCAGGAACGGCGTCACTTTGGACATCGGTAGATCTCCTTGCTAATCCCACGGCCTGGCCTGACCGCCAATGGCCGGCCCCCACGGTGCGAGCACCGCCTGTCACCACGATAATGTCGTCGAACCCTTCGTCGAGGGTTGGCGCCTCGAGCAGTCCGAATACGCTTCGAACCTGGTGATGAGTGCCATCGCACCCGCTCGAAGTCGTCTCGCGGGGAGCGCCGCGTCCTCGGACTGATCTGCTACCTATCTCCCCGACCGCTCATCCAGGCGCTCAGCAATGTTCGAATCCACTCGCTGGACGCAGCCTGATCGACCTGCTTGCCCCGCGCATCCTTATCGGTCGGTCTGGCGCCACGCGCTAGCAAGAGTTTGATGATCCCGGCCTGTTGCACGCGCGCCTCGTCCGAACCGCTTCCGCCCCGCCCAGTGGTCTGAACGGCAAGATGCAATGGTGTCGAGCCAGTTTTGTTCGGTTGCCGCGGATTCGCACCGCCATCCAGCAGCGTGCGGACGGCCGCCAGCGACCGCGTTCGGACCGCTCGGTGCAGGGGCGCCACACCCGACTTGTCCACTGCGTTGGGATCCGCGCCAATCGATGTGAGGTACCCGATCACATCCGCTTGCGCCCGCAGCTCCAACCGATTCGCGTCCGAGGCGTAATGCAGCGGCTCCGCGCCGCGCCGATTCTTGGCTCGACAATCGGCTCCATGTGACACCAGGAGTTCCGCCATAGGGCGACAACACGCGGCAGCAGCCATGTGCAGGGCCGTGTCGCCGGCATACAGGTAGTGAGAGATTTCGGTGAAGAACAAGTCCGTCGCCTCGTGCCGAGTTGCACCAAACGGCGAAGCCATCGTGGCCAGCACTGGAGTGGCGCGGAGTCGACGTGCCACCTTGCCCACGTCGCCGTCGACGACGAGTCGAATGCATTCAAGAAAAGCTGACCTGTTCATTCGGATCGGTGTCTCGTCTGGCCAACCGTTGCCACACCAGCCGCGGCGGCCCATCATCGCGCCGGCGGCCGATGGCTGCAAGCGGTGGTTGGGCCGCCGCAGCCGGTCAGTCTGACCCGGGAATGTTGAGCCAGTCGCTTCCATTCCAGTAATGAATAGTCGATCCCTTTTCGATGAAGGCCTCGTCGATCCCGTCGTGATCCAATGGGTTCGGGAGGTCGTCCTTGGCGTATTTATGTATCGATTCCGGCGACACAACGTCAATCGCCCTGGAGTACCCAATCGCTCCATCACCAATGCCCTGGAGCCACCCGAGATCGTCGCTCGACTCCCACTCTACGACGTGATCTGCTTGTCCGCTGGGGAAGATGAGCACCCGGGATACTCGCTGCACTGAACACAGCACCGCCCAATCTGTCCCGCCGCGCCCCATGATGCTGCCGACCGTCACATTGTGCGGCGCGCGTTCAGCATACGTCTGTGGAATCGTGCAGCCCCGTGACTCGAGCGAGAGCCGAACGGCCGGCGGCAGAGCGCGAGCCGTCATTTTGGGAGTCATTCTGATGCGACCGGTCTAACGCTCCCGCTTCAGCCGCTGCGGACTACGCAGTCTTCGGCCGCCGTCAACTGCAAGCCGATGTTATGCCGCCCCTCGTTTGCGCTCGGTGTGCAGTGCTTCGATCACGGCTTTCGGATTTCTTGCGGCGACGCGGAGCAGCGCCAACGCCGGGCCGTCGGGCGTCCGACGCCCTTGTTCCCAGTTGCGTAGCGTGGCCACGCTCACGCCAATCATGAGCGCGAACTCCGCCTGCGACGTGCCGAGTTTCGCGCGGATGGCTTGCACATCGGTCGGGTCGAAGGAGGTCGCGCGGGATGGGCGCGCC
>JBKJQR010000012.1:0-15346 GCA_046593895.1 Gemmatimonadaceae bacterium
GCTGGAATGCTTCGTCACGCGTCAGGCGCTCGCCGCTGTCACCGATTGCGTCGGCGACGACGACGCGCTCGACAGCAGTGTCGCGCGGGGGACGATCGCCACGCGGACGCTCGATGCGCGGCCGTGCCTCGGCTGGCTCGGCCTCGCGGTCGGTCCGTTCGACGTCGGCACCATCGGCTGCCGCGAGACCTGTTGCGTCATGCTCGCCCGTGACGGTGCCTTCGCTGGCGGGACGATCCTCGCGACCTTCGCGTCCCCGTCCGCCGCGCCCGCGACGACCGCGCCGTGGGCGCGATGGCCGCTCTTCCTCACCGTCGGCGCTGACGGAGATCGGGACGACGCCGTCAACCGGGGCATCCGCCGCGGCGAGAGGCGCGGCGCGGCCGTGCCCTCGTCCGCGACCGCCGGCCGACGGGGCCGCGGGAGCGGGCGGTGTCGCGGCAGCAACGCGTCCGCTGACCGGCGACACTTCGAGCTGCCCGTTTTCGAGCCGCGAAACATTGAGCAGTCCTTTCTGCGCGGCTTCCATCGTGAACTTGGAAAACTTCGAGAAGCCGAGATCACTCTCGTCGAAGCTCGCGTCGATCTCCTGCATGACCTGCTTCAGGCGATCGGAGCGCATGACGTCGCCGTTGCGCTGCATGCGACTGATCGCTTCGGTGACGAGCTCCCACGGATCCTTGGCGACGGCTTCCTCCTCGTTGGTCTTGACGAGTCCGGCGAGCGCGTTGTAGCTGTAATACTCGTCGCAGTTCATGACGAGCAGGTCGCTCGACGACTCGCGAATGCCGACGCCGATGACGTACTTGCCATACTCCTTGAGCTTGAGCACGAGGCTCGAGAAGTCGGAGTCGCCGGAGAGCAGGATGTAGGTGCCGATCTCGGGGCGCGTGAAGACGAGCTCCATCGCGTCCACAGCGAGCCGGATGTCGGTCGCATTCTTCTTCGACGACCCGTAGGCGGGCGCGAAGATCATGTCGATCGAGGATTCGGTAAGGGGGACGATATACTGCGGGTAGCGGCGCCAATCGGCGTAGGCGCGCTGGACGGCCACCTTGCCCTTGATGATGTCGCTGCTGAGCAGGTTGCGCAGCTCGTTGCCCAAGTCGGAGCGAATCCCCATCGTGACGTTGTCGAAGTCGATGAGAAGCGCAGCGTTAGGCGCATGGAACTGCGGCGCATAGCCGCCGTATGACGGAATGAGCGTTTGTGACTGCGGGGTGGCGTGAGCCTGCGGACCGCGGTGCATCGGGGCGACCGCGGGCCGCTTGGCGGCCGATGGTCGGGACGGGTAACGCGAATTCATTGGGATGTCTCAAGTCTGAGGTCCGCGGCATCGAGGGCAACGAGGCGCTCGAGCTCACGGCGTTTTACCTTCCCGGTCCCGGTCATCGGGAAGGCGTCGAAGAAGCGAACGAGGTCAGGGACCTTGTAGTCGGCCATCGTGTCGCGGGCGAACTCCTGGAGTTCGTGTCCGGTGAGGACGGCGCCCTCGACGGCAACGATGCAGGCGCAGATCAGCTCCCCGAGCACTTCGTGCGGGATGCCGATCACGGTGACGTCGTCGACGGCGGGGTGGGCGCGCAACTGATCCTCGACCTCGCGCGGATAAATCTGATATCCGCCGCGAATGATCGTGTCCTTGCTGCGTCCGACGACGCGCAGGTATCCCTCATCGTCGATGATTCCGAGATCACCGGTGAGGAAAAACCCTTCCGGCGTGAAAGACCGGGCGGTCTCGCCGGGCATGCGGGCGTAGCCCTGCATGACGTTGTAGCCCCGCACCGCGATCTCACCGACCGCTTCGGGACCGTGCAGCGCGCCAGTGCGGAAATCGACCGCACGGATCTCGACGCCGGGAAGCGGGCGTCCCACCGTGGAGGCGCGCTTCTCCTCGGTATCGGCAAAGCGTGTGATGGCGACCGTCGGCCCCGTCTCGGTGAGGCCGTACGCGATCTGGACGTCGCACCACTTCCGGATCCGCCTAACGACGTCGGCGGGAACCGACGCGCCGCCGATCACTCCGGAACGGAGATAGCGGAAGCGTGATGGATCGAAGGTGGGCTCGCGCATCAACAGGTGGTACATGGTCGGGACGCCGTGGAGCAGGGAGATCTTCTCGCGGGCGATCAGCTCGATGGCGTCGGCCGCGTTGAAGGTTTCCTGAAGCACGAGTGTAGCGCCGGCGGCGAGCGTTCCGACCGCGACGCTGAAGCCGAACACCGCGAAGAGCGGCACTGCAGCAAGGACGCGATCCGCGGATTCGATCTCGATTGCCTCGAAGCTGCGAACCGCGGACTCGACGATGCTGCGGTGCGACAGGCAGACGCCCTTCGGCTTGCCCATCGTGCCTGACGTGTAGATCATCGCCAGGGTGGTGTCGTCGCGGAGATCGAGCGCAACGGGCACCGGTCTTCCCTCGCCACTGGAGACGAGGTCTTCGAACTGGAAGATCCGGTCATCGTACCAGAGCTCTTCCTTCCCGACCGTCA
The DNA here is from genome assembly GCA_046593895.1 of Gemmatimonadaceae bacterium. Taxonomy (GTDB): domain Bacteria; phylum Gemmatimonadota; class Gemmatimonadetes; order Gemmatimonadales; family Gemmatimonadaceae; genus JABFXC01. The sequence continues at coordinate 2,493 of JBKJQR010000012.1, forward strand.
CGATGTACTGCAGGTCGGGGAGCTCGGCGATCAGATCCTCGAAGAGCTGGAGGTAATCCGTATCGCGAAAGCGCTCGGCGGTCACGACGATTGAGACTTCGGCATGCCGAAGCTGATACTTCAGCTCATGGTAGTTGAGCTGCGGATTCACCGGGACGATCGTCGCACCGAGCCTGGATGCGGCGAGAAGGGTGATGATCCACTCGGGCCAGTTCGGGAGGTTGATCGCGATGCGATCGCCGGCGCCGATGCCCAACTCGGCGAGTGCCGCGGCAAGCGCCGCTGCACGCGCCTGCACCTGTACGTAGGTCATCGTCCGACCAGCAGCGACCAGAAGCGTTCGATCCGGGTGCGCATCCGCACGCGTCGCGAAGACGTGGTCCAGGGTCCAGACGTTCGACATCGACCTCCGATGAGTGAGACAGGGTAGCCATTCAACTTAGCCTAGCCAATCGGGATTCGCGAGGCGTCTGGGAATCCAAAGCCTTGAGCCATTAGCCGTTAGCGTTGAGCGACGGCGTTGGAGCTATGGCGGATAATTCCCTCGGTGATCGCGGCTGCCGCGCGCTAGCGCGCAACGTCGTCGGTGATGTCGATGATCTTCGATCGGGGGTGCGTGTTGAGGGTGAGATAGTCGGTGTGACGCTTCATTGATGTAAGTGAAGGCAGGCGTGCGGGATGAGGGGCTGACGCCTATCTTGGACGCAGGCGACGGGCTGGTGGCGGTCGGCACCGAAACCGTCGCGGAAACCAGACGTACAGGGGAAACCTCGTGGGGTCATTCGTCGGGGAGGAGTCGAGCAAGGCGGACGCGCCCGGCGATCCGCAGGCGAGAGCTCTCGGTTTTCGAGCGCGGCTGTCGGCGATCCTCTTCGGTTTTGCGGTGGTCCCGACCGTCGTCCTGACACTGCTCTGGGCTGGGGCGATGGGCAAGGCAATTCCGTTTTTCAGTGCGAGTCCGGCCTGGGATCGCGTCGCGGCAACGGGGGAGCGGGCAATCGCCGCAGCGCGTGCGGCGCCGCTGACGTCGAAGCAACAGGCGGCGATGGCGGCGCACGAACAGGAGTTGCAGGCGTCGCTCGAGCAGGCGCTTCGCTTTCGCTACGTTGGCCAGCGGGCGCTGCCTGTCGTCGTGGTCGTGTCGTTGACGGTCGTCGGGATATTGGTTTTTCTCGCGTCGCGAGTGGCGGGTCACCTCAGCCGGCAACTGGGTCGTCCACTCGCGGAGCTGGTTGAGTGGACGGGGCGAATCGGACGCGGCGAGACGCTGCCCGACGTGGCAGCACGACGAGGCGCGCCGGAGTTCGAGGTGTTGCGCCAGCGGATGCGACAGATGTCACACGAGCTCGAGGCGGGACGTCGGACCGCGATCGAGGCCGAGCGCGCGGCAGCATTTCGGGAGACGGCACGACAGATCGCGCACGAGCTGAAGAATCCATTGACCCCGATTCGTTTTGCGGTGGAGCGGCTCCGACGAGACGTCGCACCGGAGCTGGCAGAGACAGTCGAAGTGCTGGCCGTCGAGTCGAGGCGGCTGGAAGAGATGGCAAAGAGTTTTGCGCAGTTCGGGCGATTGCCGGAGGGACCGAGCGCCGCGGTCGACGTCGGCGAGCTGGCGCGATACACGGCACGGGCGACGGTGCCGCACAACGTGACGCTGACGGTGGACGTTGCGGAGGGTATCCCGATGGTCGAAGGGCATCACGACGCACTGGCGCGCGCACTATCGAACGTCCTGATCAACGCTGTCGAGGCGTGCGCGCGCGGTGGGGCGATCGAAGTGCGCGTCACGGGGGAGAAGAAGGGCGAGCGGGCGACCCGCGTGGTCGTCGCGGTGAAGGACAACGGGTGCGGGATGCCCGCGGAACGACTCGCCCGCATCTGGGATCCGTACGTGACGTACAAGCAGGGGGGAACGGGACTCGGGCTGGCGATCGCCCGGCAGACGATCGACGCGCACGGTGGCCAGGTGGAGGCGTCGAGCGCGCCCGGCGCCGGGACGGAGATACGATTCTTCCTGCCGGCGAGCGGCAGCTGAACGAATTGGTAGCAGGGTGGTACTAATTACTACCTGGACATCGGGAGACAACGCATGCACGGAGCAGAGGTACTGGTTCCACTGGGCGGGATGGCGATGATCGTCGTCATCTGCCTCGGATATCCCATGATCCGGCTGATGTCGAAGCGGCTCGACGCCCGCCTGGCAACGCCAGCCGCGGCGTCGTCGGACACGACGGCGCGGCTCGAGCGCATCGAGTACGCGATCGACGCGATGTCGATCGAGGTCGAGCGGATCGCCGAGGGGCAGCGATTCACCACAAAACTGCTCTCCGAGCGGTCGAGCGCGCGCGCCGGTAGCGCGGGCGGCACGTCATGATGTACGCCGATCCGGGAGAGATCATCGGCATTCTGGGAAGTCTCGGGATCACCGCGGTGGTGCTCTTTCCATTGGCGCGCGCGGTGGCCCGCCGGATCGAAGGAAAGGCGCCGACTGCGCAGATCGCGCCGGCGACGGACGCACGGCTCGAGCGCATCGAACACGCGGTGGAAGCGATCGCGGTCGAAGTCGAGCGGATCTCCGAAGGGCAGCGGTTCACGACGAAGCTCCTCGCCGACCGCTCGGCGGTGGATGCGGGGAGTCGATCGATCTCGGAACGCAGCGGTCGATAGCGCGTGCCCTCGGTCCTCATCATCGACGACGAACCGAACATCCGTCGGATGGTCGGAGCGCTGCTCGGCAGCGAGGGGTACGACGTCCGCGAAGCCGCCGAAGGCGCCGAGGGGATCGCGAAGGCAAGTGAGGCCGAGCCGGATGTGGTGCTGCTCGACCTGATGATGCCCGGCGGTTTTGACGGACTGGCGACGCTGGCGCGGCTGCGCGAGCGGTCGCCTGACGTTCCGGTGGTGATGATGAGTGGGCGGGCCGGGCTGGCCGACGCGGTGAAGGCGACCAAACTCGGTGCGGCAAACTTTCTCGAGAAGCCGCTGACCCCAGAGGGTGTCCTGCTCGCGCTGGCGGCAGCGCTCGAGCTGCGGCGCGCACGGCAGGAAGCGCGCGCGCTTCGCGCTGACCTCGGCCTGACGACCGAGATGATCGGTGATGATCCGTCGATGCGAGCGCTGCGCGAAATGATCGCGCGTGTCGCGCCGACTGATGCGCGGGTGCTGGTCACCGGCGAGTCGGGCACGGGCAAGGAGCTGGTCGCGGCGGCGATTCACTTCGGGAGCGCGCGGAGCAACAAGGCATTCGTGCGGGTGAATTGCGCCGCGATTCCGCGTGATCTGGTCGAGAGCGAGATGTTCGGGCACGAGAAGGGTTCATTCACTGGCGCGACCGATCGGCGGATCGGACGGTTCGAGCTGGCGCACACGGGCACACTGTTTCTCGACGAGGTAGGTGACCTCGGTCCGGAAGCGCAGGCGAAGCTGCTGCGAGCGATCGAGGCACGCGAGATCGAGCGCGTTGGCGGCGCGAAGCCGATACGGGTCGACGTTCGCATCATCGCGGCGACCAACAAGGACCTGTCACGATGCGTAGCCGATGGGACGTTTCGCGAGGATTTGTATTTTCGACTGAACGTGATTCCGATCGTGGTGCCACCGTTGCGCGATCGGCCGGGTGACATTCCGGCACTGGTGCGACAATTCTCGGCGTTGCACCGCGCGCGGACCGGCCGCGCGCTGCCGATGTGGACGGACGACGCGCTTCAGGTCTTGTCGCGACACCGCTGGCCGGGCAATGTGCGTGAGTTGGCGAACATCGTCGAGCGCCTGGCGATCCTGCACGCTGGCCAGGTGGTGAACGCGGAGCAGGTACGCGAGGTCATCCCGGTGGACCGCGATGGCGGGCCGACGCGCGCGCCGCTGCCGGACCCAGTCGCGCTCGACGGGTCGTTGACCGAGACGCTGGACGAGTTCGAGCGGGCGGTGATCGTGCGGGCACTCTCGTCGGCGGGCGGGAACGTCGCCGAGGCGGCGCGCCGCCTGAAGACGGACCGCCCGAACCTGTACCGACGAATGAAGCGGCTGGGGGTGACGGAAGGCGGCACCACGGGGAGCGCTCCGAGCGCAACAGGCAACCGGCATGCGTGAGACGATCGCGCGAGGAACGCGAATGAACAATCGGACGTTAGGCATGTCGGGGCGGGCGTGCTGCCGGATGGCGGCGGTCGCGGCAGCGCTGGCAGCGGCGCTGGGTGGACCGGGGGCGAAGCGGGCGGGGGCGCAGCAGGTAGACACGTTGCCGATCGCGATGCCAGCGCTGTCGCCGTTGGTGGCGCGGGAGGCGGCGTCGCGGTACAACGCACCGGTCGCGCTGCGGGTGAAGGTTGCGACGACGATCGACAGTGCACAGACGGTCGCGGGCAACGTCGCCGCACTCGGCGCGCCGCTGACGATCGGGGGGACGGTGCGCGGGGACGTGATCGTGATCAATGCGCCGGTCACGCTGCGACCGGGGGCGCGGGTGGACGGCGGGATCTTCGTCGTCGGAGGAATCGTCAGCGGGCTCGACTCGGCGCGAGTGGGTGGTGAGGTGCGGACGTACCAGGCCGAGCTCCGCTACGTGCCTAACGGCGACGACGCGATCACGGTCGATGACGGAACGTCAGGCGAGCCGTTGTTCGCATGGGTGCGGCTGCATCACGGGTCGGAGCACGAAAACGGGTTCCGGTTCCGGAACTACGCGACGTACAACCGGGTTGAGGGACTGCCGATCTACGCCGGGCCGTACATCACGCGACCAATCCGGAACGGTGTCGTGACCGCGGAGCTGTTCGGCGTGCTGCGGAGCGCCGAGAATTTCCGCTGGTCGAGCGAGAACGTCGGCCACCGGGCGACGATCGAGGCGCGGACGAACGGAGAGCTGCAGCTGATCGTTGGGGGGCGACTGCAGGACATCGTCGAGTCGACACAGCCGTGGCAGATGACCAACAGCGAGACCGCGCTGGCGACGTTCTTCCTGCACCGCGATTTCCGCGACTGGTATTCACGGCTCGGCGGGACGTTGTTCGCCGGGGTCTCGGGTCCACGGGGTGCATCGCTGATCGCGTCGCTGTCGGACGAGCGATGGGCATCGCGCCGCGAGCGCGACCCGTGGACGCTGTTCCGCGACGCGCAGCCGTGGCGGGCGAATCCGACGATCGACGATGGCCGCTATCACAGCTTTCGCCTAACGGGGACGATCGACACGCGCAACGATCCCGAGGACCCGCGGGACGGGTGGCTGGCGACGGCGGAGATCGAGCGCGGCCACGGATCGGTGACGTCCTTTGGCGCCCGGTCGCGGCCGCAAGCGGTGCCTGGTGATAACGTCCGGGAGGAATCGACGCATCCGACATACGCGCGCGGACTGGTCGAATTGCGCCGCTACAGCCGGCTGTCGCCGCAGACGCAACTCAACGCGCGCGTCGTGACCGGCGGATGGCTCGGCGGTGATCCGCTGCCATTGCAGCGGCAACTGTCGGTGGGCGGTTTTGGAACACTGCCCGGGTACGACTTCAACGACGGAACGGTCGGGCGCGACAAGCTGCGCTGCACGGGCGCGGTCGTCCAGCCGGGGCGCCCCGCGGAGTGCGACCGGATCGCCCTCGCGCAACTCGAGTACCGGGCCGATCTCGGGCTCGAACGCCTGCACCGGGTGGTGCCCTACTGGTACGGGCGCGGCGCGATCGTCGCATTCGTCGACGCGGGGCGTGGCTGGCGGGTGCGCGACGATGTGTTCGACGCGGTGGATTTCGGGACGAGGACGTTTCCCGCGCTGAACACATTCATGACGGATGTCGGGGCCGGCCTCGATTTTTCGGTCGTCGGCATCTACGTCGCGAAGGCGGTCTCGGTAGCGAACGAGCCGCCTAACGTGTTCGTCCGGATCCGTCACCGCTTCTAGCGCATGCGTCGCTGGCGTCTCCGGGGGCAGTGGCCGCTGGTCGTGCCAGCACTGCTGGCGACGATCGCGCTGGCGGGGCCGGCGGCCGCGCAGGCTGTCCCGCGGCTCGACGTGGTGCTCCCGGCGCAGAACGCCCTGCTGCGGGACGGCCCGACGTTGCGCGGCAGCAACTTGCTGGCAGACTCGCAGCTGCGCGACCTGGTGCGCAATGGATTCCCGGCGCGGTTCAGCTTCCGGGTCGAGCTGTGGTCGGCAGGGGGATTCTTCAACAGCCTCGAGGCGAGCACCGCCTGGGACGTGATCGTCCGCTACGACCCGCTGGAGCGGGTCTACGAGGTGGTACGAATCGCCGGCGACCGGGCTGTCGCGTTAGGCAAGTTCCAGGATGTGGTGGGCGCGGGGGACGCGGTTAACCGGGCGGTACGGGTCCCGCTCAATGCGCCGTCGCGATCGCGGTATTACTACGCGGCGACGGTGGACGTCGAGGTGCTGTCGCTGACAGACCTCGATGAGCTCGAGCGATGGTTGCGCGGCGAGCTGCGGCCGGCGGTGAGGGGAAAGAGAAATCCCGGCACCGCGGTGACGCGCGGCGTGCGAACGTTGGTGGTGCGGCTGTTAGGCGGAACGAAGCGACACATCGAGGGGCGCAGCCCAACGTTCGAACCGTAGGGGCAGCCGTTACTCCTTAGCCATTAGCCGTTAGCCGTTAGCGTCGAGCGACGGCGGTTGCCGATATCGCTTCCCGCTAATGGCTCAAGGCTAACGGCTGCAGTTACAGCGTCTTCTCGAGCTGGTGGAGCACGCCTTCGCCGTAGAAGAGGCGGATGTAGCGGGCCTGGGTCGGGGTCAGCTTGCGGACGGCCCAGCTCAGGTGGACGAAGTGTGGCTCGAGGGGGCGGGTCAGCGGGTGCATCCCGATCTCTTCCGGCAGGTGGTTCGACTTGCGCGTGTTGCAGGGACTGCAGGCGGTGACGACGTTGGTCCAGTCGTTGGTGCCGCCGCGCGAAATCGGGATCAGGTGGTCGCGGGTCAACGTCTCACGATGCTTCAACTCGGCGCCGAGCCGGCCGCAATACTGACAGCGGTAGCGATCGCGCGCGAAGAGGAAGGTGTTGGTGACCTGACGGCGGAAGCGGCGCGGTACGTGAACGAACGCTTTCAGCCGAATGACCGCGGGTCGCGGTAGCGTCAGGCGTTCGGAGTGAACCGCACGGCCGCCGTCCGCTTCGACGATCTCGGCCTTGCCGTCGATCACGAGGCGAAGCGCGCGACGGAGTGGAACCATCGTCAGCGGTTCGAACGATGCGTTCAGCGCGAGACAGCCAACTATCACGAACGAACCTCCCGGTACGGCGTGAGGTGGAGCGAGTCCCACTGGATGCGGGGCGCTACCTCCTTCAATCCGACGACTGCGAGCATGCCGACGAAACGCGACATGCCCCTGCGAGCCAAGCTACGGGCTGGCCATAACCGCGACAACCCGCTCCGGTTCCCTGGTGAGGCCGAGTGCGGGAGATTCCGATGTCAGCTGCAGTTCAGCGGGTTGCTCCGACGGCGGCTGGCACCATCGTGAGCCAGTTATCGGGATCGGGGTAGCGTCCGCTCACGATCCCCATGTAGCGATCCTGCACAGCGAGGGTAATCGGTCCTGGCTTCCCTTCCCCAACGACCAGCCGGTCGACGGAACGGATCGGCGTGATCTCGGCGGCGGTGCCGGTGAAGAACAGCTCGTCGGCGATGTAGAGCATCTCACGCGGGAGCACCTGCTCGCGAACTTCGTAGCCGAGATCCTGCGCGATGTGCTTGATCGAGTCGCGGGTGATGCCGTTGAGGATTCCGGAGGCGAGTGGCGACGTGAAGAGCACGTTGTCGCGAACGACGAAGAGATTCTCGCCGCTGCCTTCAGAGATGTAGCCGAAGCTGTCGAGCATGATGCCCTCGACGTAGGAGTCCTGACGGGCCTCCATTTTCGAGAGCTGAGAATTGAGATAATTGCCCCCCGCTTTCGCCATGGCCGGGAAGGTGTCGGGTGCCGCGCGACGCCAGCTGGAGACGCAGACGTCGACGCCATTCTCGAGCGCACCGGCGCCGAGGTATGCGCCCATCGTCCAGGCGATGATGAACGTCTCGATCGGCGCACTGGGCGCGAAGACGCCCATCTGTTCCCCGGTGCGAACGACGATGGGGCGGAGGTAGCAGGCATCGAGCTCGTTGGCGGCGACGAGGTCAATGGTCGCCTGGACGAGGTCATCGATGCTGTAGTCGATGGCGAGCCGGTAGATCTTGCAGGAGTCGAACAACCGGCGCATGTGCTCACGCAGCCGGAAGACCGCGGGTCCCTTCGGCGTCGAGTAGCAGCGGATGCCCTCGAAGACGCTGGAGCCGTAGTGGACAACATGGCTGACGACGTGGATGGTCGCTTCTTCCCATCCAACGAGTTGTCCGTCGCGCCAAATTTTCTGGGTGCGTCCCGAGGGCGGAGTGGCCATGATCGGAAAGCTAACGGGCGCGAGTGCCGTGCACGAGTGGATCGAAGATGTCGGCATCGCGGACGCCGATCCGGGTTGCCAGCTCATGGCACCAGCTGATCTGGCCGACCTGTTCCGCCGTGTGGCCGTCGGAGCCGAGGGAGATTCGCACACCTGCGGCGACGGCGCGGGCGACGAAGCGCTCGTGGGGGCGATAGCGGTTCGAGATCTCGAAGGCGATGCCAGCGCGGGCGAGCGCAGCGACGGCGCGCTGTTCACGCGGCTCGGTCCAGAGCACCTCGAGCGGCGTCTTGCGCAGCGCCATCGGGAGGAGCGTGGGATGGGCGAGGATGTCGACGGGCATCTCGACGGCAAATCGCTCGAGGTTGTCGAGGTGCGCGTCCATGTATTCCTGCGGGTCGAGACCAGCTGGCCAGGGACTCGCGAAAGCGTGGAGGAGGCTGCCGTCGGCGAGGAAGATCGCGTGGAGGCTGCCCAGCCGGTGCGTGAAGCGGGCCGCGAGATCGTCAGGCAATTCGCGCCAGAGCTGGTCGTGCCAGCAAAACTCGCCGCCGCGGAGGACATCGTGGCGATCGAGCTCGTCGAGATACTTGCGGATCGCGGTCAGGGAATCGAGCGCGTCGCGCACATCGCGCGAACAGTGGTCGGCAACGGAAGGCCTAACGCCTTGTGCGGCGACCTGCGCGATGAGCTGCTCGACGGAGAGCACACCGTCGGAGAAGGTAGTGTGAGCGTGACAGTCGACGGGCCTAACGGCGTGGGTCACTGCGCGGAGCGATGAGAGAACGGCGCAACTGCCGGGCGCTCACGGGCGTTGGTTGGCGAAGGGGTTGAGGCTGTCGGGGACGGGCTTTGTCCGCGGCGCGGGGCGCGATGCCTGCGGAATCGGCGCTGAGCCGGGGGTAATGCGGGCGCTGTGTGAGGTATCGTACGTCTGCGGCGCCGGGGCGCCGGCCGAGTCGACGACGCCGGTGAAGGGCGAGTGCACCGGGCACTCCTCGATCGGTTCGGTGCCGGGGATGTAGAACTCAGTGCCGACGAGGTCGACCGGGCAGAACGGATTCTTGAGCTTCGCGGTGCTGCGGTCGATTTCGCGGACGACAATTCCCTCGGGGCGCGGCCAATCCGGGGGCGCCGGCTTGCGGGTGTAGACTTCCTTCATGAAGGCGGTGTACGCTGGCGCGGCGAGCACCCCGCCCTGCGCGTTCGACTTGATCTTCTGCGGCCGGTCGAGGCCCATCCAGAGTCCGGCGACGAGATCGGCGGTGAAGCCGATGTACCAGACGTCGGTGCCATCGTTCGTGGTGCCGGTCTTGCCGCCGGAGGGAATCCGGAAGCCGGCACCGTAAACCGCCGGGTACGCGGTGCCGTGCTGGACGACATCCTTGAGCATGTCGACCATCAACCAGGCTTCTTCCTGCGACAGCACCTGCGAGCGCACCGGCTGCGGCTCCCAGAGGACCTGCCCCTTTGCGTTCTCGACACGGACGATGCCGATCGGCGCGGCACGGGTGCCTAACGTCGAGAAGGTGGAGTAGGCAGCGACCATCTCGATCGGATAGACGTCGGCCGATCCGATGTGAATCGACGGATATGGCGGGATGTCGGTGGACAGTCCGAATCGATGCGCCATGTCGATCACCGAACTCTCGCCGAGCTCGATGCCGAGATTGATCGTCGGGATGTTGCGCGAGAGCATGAGCGCGCGGCGGAGCGGGATCGGACCCTCGAACTTGAGGTCATAGTTCTGCGGGGTCCACGTCTGGCCGTTGCCGAGATCGCGGACGATCGGCGAATCGTCGAGAATGTACGACGCGGGGCGTCCGTTCTGCACCGCGGTCGCGTAGACGATCGGCTTGAAGGTGGAGCCGGGCTGGCGGAGGGCTTGCGTGGCGCGATTGAACTTGGAGTCGTCGAAATCACGGCCGCCGATCAGCGCCCTAACGGCGCCGGTGCGCGGATCGAGCGCGATGAACGCGCCCTGCAGGTACGGGGAGTTGGGGCCGTTGTCCTCACCGCCGGCGGCGCGGGCGACGTACTGCTCGTAGGTGATGTGGGAATACTTGCCGTACTCGCCACCCTCGATGCGGCGCATCTGTCCTTCCATTGCACGGTCGGCGGCGGACTGCATGTCGATGTCGAGCGTCGTGTAGACGCGGAGGCCCTGCTCGTAGAGCTGCTGTCCGAATTGCGAGTCGAGCTGGCGGCGGACCCACTCGACGAAGTAGGGTGCGACTTCACCGGAGACTGTCTTCCCCCCGAGCTTGAGCGGAAAGGCGCGAGCGAGGCGCGCGTCCTCGGCGGAGATCGCACTCTCGCGGCGGAGCAGCTCGATGATGGTGTTGCGGCGGGTGACGGCGCGATCGGGGAAGCGGCGCGGGTTATAGCGCTCGGGCGCTTTCGGCAATGCGGCAAGTGTCGCGGCTTCGGCGAGGTTGAGATCGCGGACCGACTTGCCGAAGTAGCGTTGCGCCGCGGTCTCGACACCGTACGCGCCGTTGCCAAGGTAGATCTGGTTGAGGTACAGCTCGAGGATCTTGTCCTTGCTGTATCGCGACTCGATGTCGCGCGCGACCTTGGCTTCCTTCAGCTTTCGGACGAGGGTCTTCTCGCGCGAGATGCGCTCGGGGAAGACGTTGCGCGCGAGCTGCATGGTGAGCGTCGAGAAGCCCTGGCCGTAGCCGCCCGAGCGGATGTTGTGGAGACCGGCGCCCATGACGCGATACCAGTCGATGCCAGCGTGCTGGTAGAAGCGCTTGTCTTCGGTGATCTGGAACGCCTGGCGGACGACGACGGGGATGTCGCGCAGCGGGACGAGCGTGCGTCGCTCGAGCCCGATCTCGGCGATGAAGCGGCCGTCGGCAGCGTAGAGTTTGGACGTCTGCCGAGGGGTGTAGTCCTCGAGGACATCGATCGAGGGACATTCATCGCCGCGACAGACGAGGGCCCAGGCGGCGTTTGCCAAGCCGAGGCCGAAGGCGATGAAGAATGTCGCGAGGACGAGCACCGAGCGCACGAGGCGCGGGTGGCGTCGCCGAAAAGTGCGGAAGAAGGCCACGGCAGCGGTCAGGGTGATCGAGAGGAAAACCTAACCCGCGGGCAGGGAAGCCGCAGCCTTGAGCCGCACACTGGAGCGAATCGTCCTCTCACATTCCACCCCACGCCGTCTATTTTTGTGCCATGGCCCAACGACTGTCGCTACTCGACGAGCTCTCCTGGCGCGGACTGCTCTACCAGCACACCGACGGGATCGCCGAGTGGCTGAGCGTGCCGCGCGGGATCTACGCGGGGTTTGACCCGACGGCGAGCAGCCTGCACGTGGGGCACCTGCTGCCGGTGATGGGGCTGGTGCATGCGCAGCGCGCGGGACATCGGGCCGTTGCGCTGGTGGGGGGTGGAACGGGGCTGATCGGTGATCCGGGTGGGAAGACAACCGAGCGCCCGCTGGCGAGCGTCGAGCAGGTTGCGGAGCAGGCAGAGGCGATCCGTGCGCAGCTCGCGCATTTCCTCGACTTCGGCGGGTCGAACGCCGCGTTGCTGCGCGACAACGCCGAGTGGCTTCGGCCGCTGCGGGCGATCGACCTGATGCGCGAGGTCGGCAAGCACTTCACGGTGAACTACATGCTGGCGAAGGACTCGGTGCAGTCTCGGCTCGACGCCGGGATTTCGTACACCGAGTTTTCGTACATGCTGCTGCAGGCGTATGACTTCCTCGAGCTGAAGCGGCGCGACGACGTGAGCCTGCAGTTAGGCGGCAGCGACCAGTGGGGGAACATGACGGCGGGGATGGAGTTGATCCGCCGCTCCGGCGCCGGCGACGCGCACGTGATGACGATGCCGCTGATGATGAAGGCGGACGGGACGAAGTTCGGGAAGACGGAGGGTGGCGCGGTGTGGCTCGACGCCGCGCTGACGTCGCCATACCGGTTCTACCAGTTCTGGGTGAACTCCGACGACCGCGACGTCGGGCGGTGGCTGCGGTTCCTCACGCTGCTGTCGCGCGAGGAGATCGAGGCACTCGACGGTGAGGCAGCCGAGCATCCGGAGCGACGGGCGGCGCAACGGGCGCTGGCGGGTGACGTGACGACGCGGGTGCACGGCGCCGATGCGGCGCGGGTGGCAGCGGAGGTGTCGGGGCTGCTCTTCGGCGGGGGCGACGCGGCGGCGCTGTCACCGGCGGCGATCGCCGCGTTAGGGAGGGAGATCCCGACGGCGAGCCTGTCGCTGCCGGCGGACGGTGTGGACGTGCTCGACCTGCTGGTCGAGACGAAGCTCGCGGCGTCGCGCGGCGCAGCGAAGCGCCTGGTCGAGCAGGGTGGCGTGTCCGTGAACGGGGCGCGGGTGGCGATGGACGACCGGATGATCGACAGCCGCCGGCTCCTCACCGGTGGGCATGCGCTGTTGCGGAAGGGCGCGCGCGACTACGCGCTGGTCAAGCTGACGAACCGTTAGGCGGATCGCGGCGGGGTAGGCGCGCG
>JBKJQR010000137.1:0-17323 GCA_046593895.1 Gemmatimonadaceae bacterium
CGCCGATGGCGATGGTTCGAGCAGAGCCGGAGCAGGCGGGGATTAACGCGATCATTGCCCCGAGCATCAACGGCGCGAACCGTGGTGCAGGGCGGAAGAGGGGACGTGGCATCAAACAGATGACTAGAGAGGGGGCGCATCGGTCACGCGCCGATTGGCACCAGTTCTGCTTGCTCTCGCTGCAGGAAACACAGCATGATCAACGGCAGCGAGAGCCTCAACGCGACGGGGTGCGAACGATGAAAGTGCTCGTGACTGGCGGAACTGGCGTCGTCGGACGCGCGACAGTGACCGCGCTCATCGACCGGGGGCACACCATCCGCCTGTTGTCGCGAAACGCCCGCCGAGACGCGGCCCAGTGGGGCTCGTCGGTCGAGTCGTGGACGGGCGACGTCGCCAAGGACGACGCGCTCTCCGGTGTCGCCGACGGCTGTGACGCGGTCCTTCACGTTGTCGGCGTCGTCCACGCCAGCGAGGGGGGTCCATCGCTCCGCGAGATCAACGTCGAGGGGACGCAGCGCATGCTGCGCGAGGCAATCAGCTCGGGCGGGCCCCGCTTCATCTTCGTCTCGTCGCTCGGCGCCGATCGCGGCGAGTCGGAATACCACCAGTCGAAGCGTGAGGCAGAAGCGCTCGTGCGCGACTATCCGGGCCAGTGGACGATCGTTCGCCCGGGGAATGTGTACGGACCGGGCGACGACGAAATTTCGCTTCTCCTGCGAATGGTGCGGACGCTCCCGGTCATCCCCGTCATCGGCGGCGGCGACGAGACATTCCAGCCGATCTATGCGGGCGATCTCGGCCGCGCGCTGGCGATGAGCGTCGATCGGAGCGACCTCGCCGGTCGCTTGCTCGATGTGGCCGGCAGCGAGGAGACCTCGCAGAACGACCTGATCGACCGCTTCTCGAAAATCACCAACCGTGAGCCGGCCCGCCTCGGCGTGCCCGAGTTCATGACGTCGTTCGGGATTTCGCTCGCCGAAGCTGCCGGCGTGCCGGTGCCTTTCCATCAGTCGCAGTTGACGATGCTGCGCGAGGGGAACCGGATCGCGGCCGACCGGCCTAACGCGCTGACCGACGTTTTCGGGATCACGCCCACTCCGCTCGACGAAGGGCTGCGCATCCTTGCTGACGCATTGCCGGAAGCGCTGCCGTCAGACGGCGTCGGCAAGCTCAAACGGAAGCACTTCTGGGCGGACATCGCGGGATCGGGGCATACTCCCGAGACGCTGTTCGCGCTGTTCCGGACCCGGTTCGCCGAGCTGACGCCGATGACGATGGATCTCCACGCCGAGCCCGATACCCCGAAGTGCCTCGCGGCAGGTGCGACGCTGACGATGTCGCTGCCACTCCGCGGGCACGTGCAGGTCCGCGTCGAGGAAGTCACCGATCGGCGGGCGACGCTGTGCACGCTCGCCGGCCATCCGCTCGCCGGCGCCGTACGATTTCTCGCCGAAGAGCGAGCCGACAATGTCCGCTTCCAGGTCGAAGTGTACGACCGTCCGGCGACGATGCTCGATCATCTCGTGATGCGTCCATTTGGTGAACTGCTTCAGGGCAGCTCATGGGACCATGTCGTTCAGGCGGTCGTCGACGCGAGCGGTGGCCGTGCGCTGAACGGTGTCGAGCACGAGCAATCGGACCTCGATGCCGCACAGACCGGATTCGTCGATGAGTGGCTCCGCGAGCTGGTCATGCACCAGCGCCGTGAGGCCTCACGCGACGGGGTTGCGCCCGGTGAGGGCGAGGGAACGCGAACGGACGAGCGGGCAGAGCACACTGCCTAACGGTTGGCGGTGCGCTCCGGCGCGTCGTCCGCTTCGTCGAACATCACGTTCAGCGATCGCGACTGGCAGTGGTCACCGCAGCCGAGCATGTACCGGTTGCGGGCGAACCAGCGGTAGAACGTCTCGGCCAGCGGGCGGATGAAGGGGATGCTGAATACCGACGAGAGCAGCTTCCCCTTGGGGAGCACGTCGAGGATATGCTCGATAGCTGCCGCGCCCTGCCAGGTATGCCCGTCGGCTCCGATGAGCTGCACCGATTCGGTGTAGGCCCGCGCCGGGATCCACGGAAAGCGCGCGTGCACTCCCGGCTGCTGTGACGGTACGATCTCGAGCTGCTGCGTGCGATCCCATCGGCGCAACAGCTTGACGAGCCGGTTGCACACCTTGCAGAAGCCGTCGTACACAACGGTGTAGGGCCGGTTGAGCGGGGGCGTTGCAGTGGGAAGCGGCGTGACTGGCGCGCCCTGCACCGTGAACAGCACCACGGGAACGGTGGTCGTGCCGGGAGCGGTCACGCTGCCTCGATCGCGATCGCCGGCGGGTGAAGCAGCGTCTCATGAACGGTGCACATCGCCGCAACGCGCTTCGCCGCGGCGAGCCGGTTCGGCGGCAGCGACGGCCAGTGAAAGGTCAACTTCAGATCGTTCACGCGGTGCGGTTCTTCGGAGAATTTCCATGCAACGTCGATCGACATGCCGTCGATGGACAGGTTCGCGTGCGTTGCCCAGGAGTACAGCACCGAAAACGTACAATAGGCGAGAGAGCTGGCCAGCATGTGAAACGGAGAGAACTGGCGGTCGGCGGATGGTGCCTCGATCGTCATCGGCCCCTCCGTCGGTTCGAGCCGAATCGTATCCTCTCCCGTCAGTATGATCTTCACGGCAACGATCTCGCTGTTGAATGCGTACACGGGCGAATGGCCCAATGGCGAGCGCCCACAGGGTGCAAGGAGTGCTCCAGTCGCCGCCACCCCTCACCGACGAAACCATCACCGCGGGACTCACGTGTCAGATCTCGGAAGTCTCCATATCCTGATCAATCACTTCCCGGTGATCCTCACGATCGTCGGCACCGCTGCGCTGCTGCTCGCGATGATCGTGCGAACGCGCGGCAGCTGGCTCTACGCGACGGCGACACTCGCCCTGGCCGGCGTCGCGGTGGTTCCGACATTCCTGACCGGCGATCCGGCAGCCGAACAGCTCCGCGACACCTGGTGGGTGACGCGCAAGGCGATCGAAGCGCACAGTGACGCCGCCGACTTCGCGCTCTGGGGACTGAGCATCATGGGACTGATCGCGGCGTACGCCTGGTGGCGTGCGTGGCGTAGCGCCGGAGTCCCTGCATCGCCAGCGAATCGCGGAGCGGGCGACGACGCCCCCGCCGATGCACGCCCTATCCGGAATGGCGGACTGCCGATCTGGCTGCGGGCGCTGGTGCTCATCAGCGCGCTGAACGGCTGCGCGCTCGTCTTCCGCACCGCGTCGTTAGGCGGAGCCATCGTGCACCACTCCGAGATCCTCGACACGACACCGCGGCCGGCGTCGGTGCCGGTACCGCCGGCCGAGCCCGGCGAGCGTTAGGCGGCGGCCCTCTTCGCAGACAAAAAAAACGGGCCGGCTCCGTGAGGAGCCGGCCCGCCGTCCTGCTGATACCGACTAGAACTCGACGCCGAAGGCGATCGGGAACGACGCGATGTTCGCGCGATTCCAGTTGCCCTGGTTCATGTAGCGCGCTTCCACATATGCCACGTGCATGCCCATCTTGAAGCGCATGCCGGCACCGGCGTTGAAGCCGAGCGCGGTATTGTCGCTGGTGGTCGAACCGTTGTTCGGGCCAGCATTGACGGTCAGCGACGTGCGGTGCACGCCCAGTCCGCCGAGAACGTACGGCTTGATCGTCGAGGTCGAGACGAAGCTGTAACCGAGATCCATCACGGCGCCGAGCTGGTTTCCCTTGCCCGACAGGCCACCGCCGTACGCCTTGTCGCCGTAGACAGCGAAGCCAAGTTCACCGCGGAGGAACACGGGCGAACCGGAAAGCTGCTTGGTGCCGAGGCCTTCGAGGTGGAAGCCGGTACCAACGGCATCCGCGAAGTCGCTCATCGGCAACGCGAGGCCGGCGCCCATCGCGAAATGCAGCGGCTGCGACGCGGACGCCGCCGCACGCTGCGCATGGCTCACTGCAGGAACGAAGGCGATCGCGGCAGCCGCAAAACCAATTATTGCACGCTTCATCATGAGGCGTTCTCCTTTGGGGGGCTCACAGGATGAACCAGGCCTTGCGGCCCGTTCATGCTAGAGACGGCTTGCCCCGCCATCGGGTAACGCCGGGATATGTTCGGTCTGACCGGCGTCACGGCGTGGAACGGGCTGCCTGACGATGCGCTTCTACGCCCGTCCCGCGGCCGGTTGCTGCTGCGTCAGGCAGTGGAGGGTGCCGAGCCCCCAGACGAGGTCGACGGCATGAATGCCGACGACCTGGCGGTCCGGCATCAGCGCGCCTAACGTGTTGAGCGCGATGCGATCGTTCGGGTCGTTGAAGGTCGGGACGATGGCGACGCCGTTCGCGATGTAGAAGTTGGCGTAGCTGGCGGGGAGGCGCTCGCCGCTCATCACGACCGGCCGCGGATAGGGAACCTTCACGACGCGCAGCGCCCGGCCACCGGCGAGCTCGAGCCGGCGCAGGTTGTCGACCGAGCGCGCGTGATTGTCGTCGGCCGGATCCTCCTCCCAGGCGAGGACGACGATATCGGGGGCAACGAAGCGGGCGATGTCATCGACATGGCCGTGGGTGTCGTCGCCAACGCATCCTTGCCCGAGCCAGATCGTTTCCCGGATGCCGAGATATTCACGGAAGACCTGCTCGTAGTCCTCGCGAGAAAGTCCCGGATTGCGCACCTGCACGTCGGAGAGCAGGCACTCCTCGGTGACGAGCATGATTCCCTCGCCGTTGGTCTCGATCGCGCCGCCCTCGAGGATGACGCGCTCACCGTTATCGGGACGGAACGGCTCGATGCGCGGCAGGCGGGCGATCTTCTCGACCGCCCGCCCGACCTCGGCGTCGCGCTGATAGTTGTCGTATTTCGCCCAGGCGTTGAACTGCCAGTTCACCAGCGCGATGCCGCCATCAGTCCCCACGACGCCGGTCGGCGCCGAGTCGCGCAGCCAGACCCGATCGTTAGGCACGACATGGAGGCCGACCCGGTCGAGCGCCACGCCGTGCGCGACGAGGTGCGTGCGCGCCGCGTCCCGCACCTCGGCGTTGTGGCAGAGGATCTCGACGCGCTCGTGCGCGTGGAGGACGCGGACGATCTCGGCGTAGACCCACGGAATCGGGGCCAGTTTGCCCGGCCAGTCCGGCTCGTGGTGGGGCCAGGCGATCCAGGTCGCGTCGTGGCGCGCCCATTCCGCGGGCATCTGCCCGCGGAACATGGTCGGCGCACCAGACCCGCCTCCGGAATTGCGCGGCCGCCCGGCCAGCCCCTCTTCCCCGGCCATCGCGCGTTAGGCGGCGCCGAGGTAGCGGCTGAGGATCGGCGCGTAGGCATCGACGCGGCGATCGCGGAGGAAGGGCCAGTTGCGGCGTATCGTCTCCATCAGCTTTGGATCGAGCGTCGCAGTGAGGATCGCCTCTTCGGTGCCGGCCTCGGCGAGCAAACGGCCGAACGGGTCACTGATGAACGAGTGGCCGAAGAACGTGATGCCGTTGGTGTTCGGTTCGTCCTCGTGGCCGACGCGGTTCGGCGAGGCGACGAAGATGCCGTTGGCGATCGCGTGCGACTTCTGCATCGTCCGCCACGCCTGCACCTGGGCGTCGCCCCACTCGTCCTTCTCGGCGGGATGCCAACCGATTGCGGTCGGGTAGAAGAGGATGTCAGCGCCGAGGAGGCTGGTGATCCGCGCCGCTTCGGGATACCACTGGTCCCAGCAGATCAGGACGCCGACGTTCGCGTAGCGCGTCTTCCAGACGTGGAAGCCACTCGCCTGCTTGGCGAGCCGGCCGATCTGGTCGGCGCGGTCGTCGTGCGTACCGTGAGCGTTAGGCCCGACGTCACCGGGGGTGAAGTAGTACTTCTCGTTGAACAGTGGATCATCGGGGATGTGCATCTTGCGGTAAACCCCGAGGAGCGACCCGTCGGCGTCGATGATCGCCGCCGAGTTGCGGTAGACACCCGCTGCCTGGCGCTCGAACAGCGGGACGATGATCACCACCGCGAGTTCCTTCGCGATCTGCTGCATCGCGGTGGTGGTCGGTCCGGGAATCGGCTCGGCGTAATCGAAACGGTCGGCCTGCTGCGACTTGGCGAAGTACGGCGCGTTGAACAGCTCCTTCAAGCAGACGATCTGCGCGCCTCGAGCCGCGGCGGCGCGCACCTGCGCGACGCCGCGCTCGACGTTCGCCGCGACGTCGTTCGACGCGGCGTCCTGGATGATCCCGATCGTGAACGGCGAGTTTGTCATTCGCGAAAGCTAACGGCTAATTCCCGGCGGCGGTGTCCTTCGGGGCGAGTGCATCGATGGCAACGTCGAGATCCGCGTACGACTGCGGCGACAGCTGCTTGAACGGCTGCGCGATGTAGCTCACGCGTCCGTCGGGTCCGACGACGAAGAGGCTGCGGTCGTCGAGCTTGTTCTTCGCGTCCCATGCACCGTAGCGGCGGCCGATCGCACCGGTCGGGTCGCTGGCGAAGACGATGGGAAATTGTTCGTCGCGCGCCCATGTGAAGAGCGCCGTGTCCGAGTCGACACTGACACCGATGACGGTGACGTGGCGGCCATTGTTGAAGAGCGTGGCGTACTGATCACGGTACGCCTCCATTTGGATGGTTCAGCCCTTTGTCCGCGCCTTGTAGAAGAACGCGACGACGACAGTCTGCCCGCGAAAGTCGGAGAGATGGACCGAGTTGGCGAGAAGACCGTAGCGCGTTGCGCCGCGAAGCGCGAAGTCGGGAGCGACGCCGCCGACGGTGAGCGCGGGTCCGTTAGCCTCAGCGGCGGCCGGTGTGACGGCGGCAGCGGGTGGGGTGGGCGCAACGCGCGCGGCGCAGGCCACGAGGAGCGCGGCGGCGATCGCGCTCGACGCGATTCGCTGGTGAGTTTGAACGATCATGAGCAGTCCGTTCGAGGGTTCGGGGTGAGGGAGCAATGATCCAGCAGCCGACCGCGCGGTGGAAGGGCCGAATAGCGGAGTCGTCCACCACATCGGACAAACAGCGTTGGTGCAGAGGACGCTAACCGACGTTAACGCCCTTGATCGAGAGCTAACAAGAGGCATCGACCATGCCTTTACAGTCCCCGTCGGCCGGACGTTTCCGGCCGGAGTCTACTGCCGGAGGTATTCCAAGATGCATTCCATCGTCAAGTATATCGCGATTCCTGCTGTCATCCTTACCGCTGCCTGCCAGACGAAGGATGATTCGAAGCTCGACGATGCGCTGAGCAAGGACCTCGCGCTCGCCTCGCAGGTTCAGCCCTATCAGCCGCAGCAGTTCGTGTCGCCGCAGGAGATGGGGTACAATGGCTACGGCCAGCCGCAGCAGTATCAGGTCGCGCAGCGTGGCGGCTACTACCAGACAGCTCCGGTCTATTCGGCGCCCGCTCCACGCCGCACCCAGACGGTCTATCGCTCGAGCGGAACGGCCTCGCGTCCGGTCATCCGGAACACGAAGCGTGACGCGGTGATCGGCGCGGTCGGTGGCGCAGTGATCGGCGCGACGACGAGCCGGGACAAGGTCAAGGGTGCGATTCTCGGTGGCGCGGCGGGTGGCATTCTGGGTGGGATCATCGGGCATACGATCGACACACACCAGTAGTTCGGCGGGGCGCGTCGGCTATGACACGGCGATGCGTGATACGGGAAACTCGACGAGGGACGAGGGAGAACGAGGAATGAGGGACCAGGGAAACCAGGGACGAGGGACCGGCGAAACTGGGGACAAGAGGGCAGAAAAAAACGGGGGGGCGCCAGGCGGATTGACCTGCGTCGCTCGGACAGAGAAGCCGGGCTGGGGGGCGACGATGTCCCCTGGCGCGGCTTCTCCATTTTCGCGGCGTTCCCGGGGTTGGCGGCGGTGACGAATGGCGCGGGATGGGAGTCATCCATCGAACCCTTTTGCCCCCCGCAGAACCATGTCGCTGACGAGCGAAGCACAGCTCAATTCGGTGATCGACAAGCTCGTCAAGGACGTCGAGCTGGCCGTCCACGCGATGTATCGCGGGGACGTCCGGCAGAACACGGCGCGGGTGAGAACCGATACGCATCGCCGAGCTGCGTACGAGGCGTTGCGGCCGCTGATTACCAGCGAGAGTGCGCCGCCGGCCAGTGCAAGCGGCGTGATGGTCCCGCTCGAGGAGGCAGAAGCGACGGCGATCATGCGCTGCATCATGGCGTGGCTGCCGATGGGCGCGCCTAACGTTGCGGCGCCGGAGACGCGCTGCGTTGCCGCGTCGCGAGAGCTCTTTCCGACATGGGGCGAACGGGAACGGGCACGACAGGCGATAAAGCGCGTTTACGGCTGAGCTGATGATCGAGCCACCGACGAAGCCGACGCAGACGACCCCTGACAGCGTGACGATGCACGCAGGGATTGCCGGTGTTTGCGCGCAATGCGGCGCGACGGTGGGCGATCCACTTCATCCCTGTCCCAAATGCGGGCACGCAGTGGCGGGAGGTGCGCCGGCGTCCGAGCAGAATGAGCGCATGCGGTCGCGTCTTCAGGCATCTGTCGGCGACGGCTACAAGCTGCTCGAGCTTCTCGGCCGGGGCGGGATGGGCATCGTGTTCCGGGCGCGCGAGGTCGCGCTCGATCGCGATGTCGCACTCAAGGTGCTGGCGCTCGACCCGATCCTCGCGCCTGACGCGTACACGCGATTCGAGCGTGAGGCGAAGCTCGCGGCGCGGCTCGACCATCCGCACATCGTCCCGATCTTCGCGGTCGGTCAGCGGCAGAACGTTGCGTTCTACACGATGCGGCTGGTCCGCGGCGGAAGTCTCGAGGATCTCATCGGTACGGGGAAGCAGCTCGCACTCGATCACGTGGTCAAGCTGCTGCGCGAAGTCGCGGCCGCACTCGACCACGCGCACCGGCAGGGGATCGTCCACCGCGACATCAAGCCGGCGAACGTGCTGCTCAGCGAAAGCGGGCATGCGATGGTCGCCGACTTCGGTATCGCGAAAGCGCTGAGCAACACGGACTCGGGGACGACGGGGACCGGGATCATCGGGTCGCCGGGCTACATGTCGCCCGAGCAATGGCGCGGATCGGACCTCGACGGGCGCGCCGACCAGTACTCGTTAGGCATCGTCGCCTACGAGATGCTCACCGGGAAACGGCCGTTCGAAACGCCGCGCGTCCAGGATCTGCTGCGGATGCATCTGTCGGCAGAGATGCCACCAGTCACGCATTCCCGCACGGGGCTGCCCGAGGGCGTTGACGAGGCACTGCGTCGGGCGCTGGCGAAGGAGCCGGCAGAGCGCTTCTCGACAGTGACGGCATTCGTTGACGCACTGGCAGGTTTGCGGTCGGCAAGCGCGGGCGCTACGCAGCGCGGACCGCGCTTCGTTCCAAAACCCGCTCAGCAGAAGCGCGGGTTGGTCGGCGCCCTCGTTCCGATCGCGCTCATCGCTGCCGTCGGCGCGGCGTTCGCGTTCCCGGAGACGCGTGATCCCGTGATGCTCGCGCTGCAGCCGGCAATCCACTCCATCGAAGCACTCGCCGGTGTGCGCGACTCGGGACCGACGAAGCCCGACTCGGTCGCGATTCGCGACAGCATCGTACTGGCGGCAAAGCTGGCGGCGCACGACAGTCTGGCGCGCGACAGCGCGGGGAACGTGCTCGCCGGCGCGCTCGGCGGCGACACGCTCGCATTGCACAACGAGGTGGCGCGTACGCCACTCAGCTCAGCGCCGAACTTCGACACGACGCTCGTCGCCATGGCGGCGACGCGCGTCGAGCCGCGCATGCAGTACGGCTGGATTCGGGTGACGATCCGGGGCGGTACAGCTCCGGCGAAGATCGATGGCATTCGTCAGGGCTCGACGCCGATCGTCCGGCGCGCCGAAGAAGGCGAACATCTCGTCACCGTCGATGGGGCGGGTGATTCCTTTCTTCCGTCGCAGATCACGGTGACCGTGTCTTCCGGCGACACCGCCACGGCGGTGTTTGCGACGCCGGAGGCGATGCGTCGCGCAAAGCCCGTGAAGCCAACGACTGATTCGACCAGCGTCGCTGCGGACAGCGCACCGGCACTCGCAACTGTGCCGCCGCGCTAGCTCGCGGTGCGGGGCACGGTTCTGGCGCTTCTCCGGTCGAACGCGTCGCGCTAACCAGCTCCCGAGCGAATGTCCGAGTCGAACGAATCACAGCCGTCAGCGTCCGATCCGCCGGCGGTTGCCCCGTCGGGCGGCGAACGCCGCAGTGCGCGCCACGTGGCGAACCGCGCGTTCATGGCGATCAAGGCGCAGCGCGCGGCCGATCGCACGCGGGTCGAGCAGATTGCCGAGAACCTGAACGAGTTCGCGTCGTCGACCCCGTTCCTCGTCTTTCACGCGATCTGGTTTCTCGTCTGGCTATCGTGGAACATCGGCGTCTTCCGCCCCTTTGGGTTTGATCCATTCGATCCATACCCATTCGGCCTGCTGACGATGATCGTGTCACTCGAGGCAATTTTTCTTTCGATCTTCGTGCTGCTGGCGCAGAAGCGTGAGGCGGCGATCGCCGAGTTGCGTGAGGAGCTGTCTTTGCAGGTCGGACTCTGGACCGAGCAGGAGGTGACGAAGACGCTCCAACTCGTGACCGGTCTGTATCGCCGGCTGGGGCATCCGTTGGCCGAGGACAACGAGTTGCGGCAGATGCTCGGCCCACTCGATGTGCACGGGATCGAAGCGCGGCTGCTCGCCGAGATCGATCAGACGTCGCGAACGCGCTTTAGCGGCGGCGGTGCGACGATCTCGAAGCCAGAGCGGGAGAAGGGAAAGCGGCAGCCGACTCCCCCGGACGCTGCCGAGCCGGTGACGCCAGAGGAGCTGCCGCCGCGCTGACGATCCGCAACGCGCCAGGGACGCACTCGACGCGAATTTCGGAGCCGTGCGCGGAGTGCAATTCACCGTCCGCCTGAAATCGCGGCGGTCCGGCAAAGCGGAGTGTGAAGCTGGCGCAGCGTACGTGGCGAACTGCATCGATGGCGAGATGGCGGCCGGCCATGACCGACTGAAACAGCGTTAGGCGGTGCCACGCTGATACGTCATCCACGGTAACGAGGTCGATCAAGCCGTCGTCGGGGCGCGCTCCGGGCGCAATCGGCAACCCGCCGCCATAGCGGAAACCGTTGGCGAGCACGGCGAGGAGGAGCGGGCGCAATCCGTAACCGTCGCCGGGGTCGAACTCGACGGCGCGATAGCGAAAGATCTGCTGGAGGGCGGCAAGCCGATAACGCAACGCACCGCGCACCACGCGCTCGATACCGCCGACGCGCTCGAGCGCCTCGAGGACGGCGACATCGAACCCGAAGCCGGCGACGTTCAGCGCGTGGCGACCATCGATGCGCATGGCATCGATGGGACGGTCCGGCCCCTCGGCGGCGAGTCGGGCGAGCGTGACCCACGCGCGCGACTGTCCGCCGAGCGTGGCGACAAAATCGTTACCGGTGCCGGCAGCGAGCAACACGACGCGGCAGCGCGCGCCTGCTCCAGCATCAACGATCGCGCCGGTCGCCCTGCTCCAGGTCCCGTCACCGCCGAGGATGGCGATGGTATCGGCGCCGGCGTCGAGGGCTCGGCGGACGCAGCGCGTTTCGTCGCCCGCTGCCGCGGTCAGAATGGTTTCGCGCGATCCCACGCCGTCGAAGGCGCGCCTAACGGTGGGGAGGAGGCGTCGGGCGCGGCCGCCGCCGGCGGCGGGGTTGGCGATGAGATAGATCGAGCGGGTCACAGCGGGATGTAACGAGGTTTCCGGCGATTGGGCAAGGCGGGAGGTGGCGGTGTGCGGTGGGTCACCGAGGACGGGGGATGGGCGATGCGTGAACGCGCGGGGCGATGCGTGATGCGTGAACGTGCCGGGGCGATGCGTGATGCGTGACGGGACGAACGTTAGGCGGGAGCGTGCGGGTAGAGTGCGGCCAGCTTGCGGATGGTGGTGATGTTGCGAACGGTGCTGGATGTCGCGAGTGCCTTCTCGAGGCGGGCGCCGGAGACCCTGGATTCGCTGACCCTGACGCGGCAGCGCCAGAAGATTTCGCGGCCGGCGAGTTGGAAGTCGTCCACTGGTGATGTGAGGGCGAGCAGGTTGGCTGTGGCAGCTGCCGAGGGTGGGCGGCGAACGAAGGCGACCGAGAGCGCGTGGCCCGCGTCGAGCGGATCAGTCGGGCCGAATGGTCGCTGGGCAACGATGGCGGCGAGTTCGGCGGGGGTGCGAAGGAAAGTCGCGACGCTGTAGCCGAGGTGCGCGGCGAGGCGCGCTTCGATCCGTTGCTCGAGTGCCGTCGGATCGGCCGACGTGGCGAGGAAGATCACATTACCGCTGGCGATGAATGATTCGACGGCGGTCAAGCGCAGCGCCGCGAAGTGGGCGCGCAGTGCGTCCATCTTCACGACATGTCCGCCGACGTTGATCGCGCGCAGGAATGCGATGTAGCGAACGGGAGGCGCCCCTGCGGCGGGTGAAGGCACGCGACTAGCCGTCCACCGTCAGGCAGCGCCCCGCGCGGCGCGAGTAGCGATCGCGAGCGCGAATGCGTCGACGGCGCCAGCGTCGTCGACGTGGCCGACTGTCGTGCGGGCGATCGCACGGACTGCAGGTTCGGCGTTCGCCATTGCCACCGGATAGCCGACCACCCGCAGCGCGGGCAGGTCGTTGTTCCCGTCGCCGACGAACATCACGTCGGCGAGCGCAATTCCGTATTCAGTGGCAATCGCACGAACGCCGCGGCCCTTATCGACGCCGTGCGCGGTCATGTTGACGAAGCAGGTGTCGGGCATGACCGGCGAGGTGGACGACGATCGCTCGAGTCCTCCAGTGCTGTCGGCCACCACGTCATCCTCTTCGCTGAGGCCGACCAGCCACTGTGCACGGACGATCGTTCCTTCGAGCGACGCGAACGGCCGCGGCGCGAAGGGAACGCCGAGCAGCCGCGCGTGTTCGCGGGCGCGCGGCGAGGTGCTCTCGACGGCGTACTCGCTGTCGGTGTAAAGCTCGAGGATGCGGCCGGTCGCGCCGGCCCGCGCAATCAGCGCGCTGACCGATGACGAGGGTATCGCGGTCGACAGCGACCTGCCGGTGGGCAGATGGACGACGCTTGCGCCGTTCTGGAAGACGTGCCATCCATCGCTGTCGAGACGGACTGCATAGGCACGGGCGTCGCCGAAGGCCGGGCGCCCGGAGCAGACCGCGATGCGGACACCGGCTGCGCGCAATCGCTCGGCCGCTGGCCAGATGGCGGGGAGAACGGTGCCCGAAGAGCCGACGAGCGTGCCGTCGACGTCGGTGAAAACGAGTTCGATCATTCTCGTAAACTAGTGCGTCGATGATCGCTTGCCGAATCGGCGGCAGGTGATGATACTGGCCGGCATGTCGCTGCCCGAGCTTCGTCCCGCCGCAATCAGCGAAGGGCAGCGACTGCGTTCAATCGTCGGCGGGTCGGTCGGCAACCTCGTCGAATGGTACGACTGGTACGTCTACTCGGCGTTCGCGCTGTATTTCGCGAAGGCGTTCTTTCCGCCGGCCAGTCAGACCGTGCAGCTGCTGAACGCGGCGGCGGTGTTTGCAGTCGGATTCGTGATGCGCCCGGTAGGCGGATGGGTGTTGGGTCGCTACGCCGACCGTCACGGGCGGCGTGCGGCGCTCACGGCATCCGTGACGATGATGTGCGCCGGGTCGCTGATGGTCGCGGTGATCCCTGCGTACGCGACCATCGGTGCGACCGCGCCACTGTTGCTGGTGGTCGCCCGGATGGTCCAAGGCTTGAGCGTCGGGGGTGAATACGGCGCGAGCGCGACCTACCTCAGCGAGATGGCGGGACGCGGACGACGCGGATTCTGGTCGAGCTTCCAGTACGTCACGCTGATCATGGGGCAGCTTCTCGCGCTCGGCGTGCTGCTCGTACTGCAGTGGTTGATGACGACGGACGCGCTCGAGCGATGGGGTTGGCGTATTCCGTTCGTCATCGGCGCGCTCTGCGCGGTGGTCGCGCTCTGGATGCGACGGCGCCTGGAAGAAACGGCCGTCTTCAGCGACCGTCAGGCGCGCGAGCGACCGACGTTAGGCGCGCTGCTCGCGCATCGCCGCGCGGTGCTGACGGTGATCGGGATGACGGCCGGCGGCACGGTGGCCTTCTACACCTTCACGACATACGCCCAGAAGTTCCTCGTCAACAGCGCGGGCTGGACGCGGGCCGACGCAACGCGCGTATCCGCGGAGACGCTCGTCCTCTTCATGCTCGTGCAACCGGTTGTCGGCCTGATCTCCGATCGGATCGGCCGCCGGCCCGTCCTCATCTCCTTCGGGATCCTGGGGACGATCGGGACCGTACCGCTGCTGATCGCCCTCGAGACAGCGCGCGGCTTCACCGCGGCGTTCGCGCTCCTCGCGCTGGCACTACTCGTGGTCAGCGGCTACACGTCGATCAACGCGGTGGTCAAGGCCGAGCTGTTCCCGACAGCGATCCGCGCGTTAGGCGTGGGCTTTCCGTACGCGATTGCCGTTTCGCTCTTTGGCGGAACGGCCGAGTATCTCGCGCTCTGGGCAAAGAGCATTGGTCACGAGCGGTGGTACTACTGGTACGTGACCGCTTGCGTCGCCGCGTCGCTCGCAGTCTACGTGGCGATGCCCGAGACCGGGCGGTCGTCGGTGCTCGACGCGTAACTCGATCAGCCCCCCAACGAGGCGACTAACGCGGCGAAGAGCAGGACGGCACTCAAAGCAACGATGCCGAGGACCACGCCGCCGCCAAGGAGGGCGGTCCGGCCGGCGCTGATTTCCTTCGTCTCCGTGTACGCGACGGCGCTCGTCGGAATCGCGAGGCGCGCGCCGGTGACTGGGGAGATTCCGACGACGCTGTCACCGACGATCGAGGCATTCACCAGGCGGATCATCGATCCGTCAAGCTGCGTGACGCGGATCTCTCCAGACTTGGCGTGGCTGACGCCTTCGCTCGCCGAGGGAGTGCGGTGCCACGAAGAGCAGCCGGCGAGCAGTGTGATCCCGAGAACGACGGCAACGATGGGCGTGCGACGGCGCATGCGAACCTCGAAGCGGCGGGCGGTGGGCGGGGCCGAGGGCAGCTCGGCGAATCGGGAAGCTTGGAGCGTCCAGCGGTGCGGCGCCAGTGCGGTTGGGGGGAGCGCCCGGCTGGTGACCCGGCCGCGCCCTCGGACGTCACCTGAGTAGACCCGTGTGGAACACGCAGCGCGCTGGCAGGAGCCGCGCGGTCGCGAGCAGGGCATTCCGCTTTTCCAATTCAGCCAGCAGCCGCTTGTCGATTCACTCACAGCTCGGGCACGCCGCCCGTGGCGTCCGACTGTTCGCCGCGCCTAACGCGCGCCGCATCGCGTTCACCCTCCTGCTCGCGCTCCTCGTCGCGATCGCGTCGGCCTGCGAGCCTCTCCTCCTCAAGCTCGTCGTCGACCGCCTGGGCGGGGCGAGCGCCGCTGGCGCCAATGGCAACGCAGCGCGCCATGCGCTGGTGACGGTGATCGGCTTGTTCGCGGCCGTGCTCGCCGGCCGCATCCTCGGCGCGGCGTGGGTGAGCACGTCGACCTGCGCCGTGCGGCTGAACATGGAGTATCAGGTCCGCTCGCGCGTGGCGGCGAAGCTGAGTGTGTTGTCGTCGCGCACGCATGGCGAGATCGGCACCGGCGGGCTGCGATACGCGATCGACGAAAGTGCGCCACAGACGGCGCGCGCCTTTTCCGACATCGTCTTCCGGCTCTTTCCGACGATCGCCTACGTCGCCGTCGCCGCATGGGGGATGACCCGACTCGATGGTGCGATCAGTGCGGCCGTGCTCTGTCTGGCGCCGATCCCGGCGCTGGTCGCGCTGGTTGCAAAGCGGGCGCAGACGCGGCGCGACCGGATGCTGCACGGCTTCTGGATGCGCGTCTGGGGCGGGTACACCGAGATGCTCAACGGCATGGGCACGGTGCGCGCCTTCGGGATGGAGCATGTCGAGGAGAAGCGGCTGATGCGGCGGATGCGCTGGGCGTTCGCCAGCATCCAGCGCGGCGTGCACGTCGATGCACGCGTCACGGTGGCGGCCGGTCTGGCCGAACTTGCGGCGCGAGTGGTTGTCCTGACGTTAGGCGGATTTCTCGTCGTCCGCGGCGAGCTCACGGTCGGATCGCTGCTCGCCTTCCTCGGCTACGTCGGCGGTGTGTTCGCGCCGATCCAGCAGATCGTCGACCTGTACCCGACGGCGCGGAAGGCAGGCGTCGCGCTCGAGTCGGTGTTCACGGTGCTCGACGCGGAAGAAGAAGCGCCCGATGTGGCGGGCGCGCGCCCGTGCGCGCCGATTCGCGGCGAGGTCGTCTTCGAGGGGGTGAGCTTCGGATATCGGGCGAACCAGCGGGCGCTCGATCGCTTCGACGTGGTGGTCAATCCGGGAGAGACGGTCGCGCTGGTCGGACCCTCCGGCAGCGGAAAATCGACGGTGTTCCGCATGCTGCAGCGCGTGCACAATCCGAACGATGGGCGTGTCCTGATCGACGGTGCCGACCTGCGGACGCTGGCGATTGCCAGCGTCAGGCAGCAGTTCGGGGTGGTGCCGCAGGACGTGGTGCTGTTCAACGATTCGATCGCGGCGAACATCTCCTACGGCCGGCCGACAGCGAAGCGTCCGGAGGTGATGGCGGCCGCGATGGCGGCCAACGCGCATGAGTTCATCATGCGGTTGCCCGAGGGCTATGACGCGCGCGTCGGGGAGGGGGGACGCGGATTGTCGGGCGGGCAGCGGCAGCGCATTGCGATTGCGCGGGCGTTCCTCGTCGACCCCGCGGTGCTGCTGTTCGACGAGGCGACGGCGGCACTCGACACCGAGAGCGAGGAAGCGGTGCAGCAGGCGTTGCGCGCATTTCGTCGCGGCCGCACCACGTTTATCATCGCGCATCGGCTGAACACCGTTCGCGATGCTGACCGGATCCTCGTCGTGAGCGAGGGCCGCATCGTCGGCGACGGCCAGCATGATGCCCTGGTTGCGAGTTGCCCAGCGTACGCGCGGCTGGTTCGGCACCAGCTCGGCCAGACAGCGGGCGCCGAGGACGCCGTCGCGGTTCCCGCAGCGGCGGTGGTGGCGCCGGCGCTTACCGCGCTCGATCCGGCCGCCGAACGCGCGGCGTGATCCGGCTGGCGATGGCGTCGTCGAGCTCAGGCACGGCGGTTGCTTTGAGGGTTGACGTCAACAGAAGTCGCACGCCCTCATAAATGGAGCTAGGAAATTGAGCCCTCTCATCATCACCATCATCGTGGGCATCATCGCCGGATTCCTCGCCGGGAAGTTGATGAAAGGCTCGGGCTATGGGGTTCTGATGGACCTCGTCCTCGGGCTGGT
>JBKJQR010000143.1:0-12690 GCA_046593895.1 Gemmatimonadaceae bacterium
GGCTATACGCCGTTCGCGCTCGAGTTGACGAAGCAGGCGACACTCGGCGCCGCGCAGCGCCTGACGGTGCGCGTCGACGACAGCGACCACGCGTTCAAGCTCGAGGGAAAGCAGGGCTATGGAAAGGCGCGCGGTCTTTGGCAGACGGTGTATCTCGAAGCGCGCGGCAACAATCCGCTGGAGATGCTGCACTTCACGCCGCACCTCGACCGCGGTCCGCCGTTCGTCCGTGTCGAGGCGCGAGTCGCCGAGAAAGCGGCACGTGGGACTTCGCTGCGCCTGACGTTCACCAACCGTCCGGGTGCCCCGGTATTCTCGCGGCCGATTGCCGCCGGGTCGCGCACGGTGCAGTTCGACGTCCCGCTGCCTAACGCGCACCTCTGGTCGCTCGACGATCCGTTCCTTCACGAGGTGACGGCGACGGTGAGCGGAGCCGGTGTCGCCGCCGATTCGGTGCGCAGCTACTTCGGGATGCGCACCCTGACGACGATGATGCTGCCGGGGACGAGCAGTGCCTACGTCGCAATCAACGGCAAACCAGTGTACCTGCAACTCGCGCTCGACCAGGCGTATCACCCGACCGGGTTTTACACATTTCCGAGCGACTCGGTGCTGCGAATGGAGATACTCCGCGCGCGGCAGATCGGGCTCAATGGATTGCGCGAGCACATCAAGATCGAGACGCCGCGCAAGCTGTACTGGGCGGACAAGCTCGGCGTGCTGATCATGGCCGACGTGCCCAACTGGTGGGGACCGCCGACCGACTCGGCGTTTCGCGAGCACGACTACGCGATGCGCGAGATGATCGAGCGCGACTACAACCATCCCGCGGTATTCTCGTGGATTCTCTTCAACGAAACGTGGGGGCTGACGTCGAAGGGCGCGCAGCGCGACGAGTATCTCCCGGCGACTCAGCAGCGTGTCGTCGCGACGGTGCAGCTCGCGAAGTCGCTCGACTCGACGCGATTCGTCGAGGACAATTCCGTGTGCTGCGGTCGCGGCCACACCGTCACCGATATCAACTCGTGGCACAACTACCTCGCCGGCTGGCAGTGGCAGGAGTATGTGCAGATGGTATCAGACAGCACTCGCCCGGGATCGCACTGGAACTTCGAGAAGGGCTACGCGCAGGGCGCGCAGCCAATGATCAACTCGGAGTTCGGGAATGTCTGGGGCTACGAGGGCAGCACAGGCGACGTCGATTGGAGCTGGGATTATCACCTGGCGATCGACGCCTTTCGCCGGCATCCCGCGCTCGCCGGCTGGCTCTACACTGAGCATTCCGACGTCATCAACGAGTGGAACGGCTACTGGCGCGCGGACCGGACGAACAAGGAGACGGGGGTTGGCGCGCTCGCGCCAGGGATGTCGCTGCGCGACTTCCATTCGCCCTTCTACGTCGCTGTCGGGCGGAGTGCGAGCGAAAGCGCGAAGCCCGGCGAAACGGTGCAGGTCCCGCTTTATGCGTCGTTCCTCAGCGATACTCGCGCGTCAGGCGACGCACTAACGCTGCGCACGGAGCTCTACGGCTGGAACACGTTAGGCGAGCGACGGAGCTATTCCACCGCGTCGGTGCGCGTACCGTATCATCCGTGGATGTCCGAGGCGCTGGCGCCGATCGCGGTGACGATGCCGAGCGAGCCAGCGGTGGCGGTGCTCGCGGTGCGACTCGAGGATGAAGCGGGGACGGTGCTGCATCGCAACTTCACGACGTTCGTGGTCGAGGGGATAGCACCGGCCGAGATGCGGGTCGCGGATGGAAGCTCGGCGCGCATTTCCCGTGTCGCGGCGGCTGATTACAGCGATGCACGCTGGTCGGGGAAGAGCTGGATGGTGCTTGACGGCCTCAAGGTGGACGGCACCGGCGCGGGCTACTTCGAGTACCGCATCGCGTGGCCGGCCGGGCTGAAGCGGGGCGATGTCAGCGAGGCGGCATTCATCGTCGAGGCATCGGCGAAGCAGCTGTTCGGCAAGGATCGCGACAGCACCACGCGCGATGACGGCGACTACATGCGCGGCGGCGGGTTGCAGGATCCCAGTCGCAATCGCAACGCCTACCCGATGACCGACGAACGGCTGTATCCGAGCGCGGTCACGGTACGGGCCAACGGCACGCTGGCCGGCCGTTATGAACTCAGCGACGATCCGGCCGACAGTCGCGGGATTCTCTCGTGGCATTCGCAGAAGCGCGATCGCTACCTGCGCGAGGCCGGCTCATATGGGCAGCTGCTTCGCGTGCCGCTGCCGCCGGCGGCGCTCGATAGCGCGGCGCGATCGGGCAGCGTCGTCGTCCGGCTCGAGGTGAGCGATGCACTGCCCGGTGGGCTGGCGATCTACGGCGCGCGTTTCGGCCGCTACCCGGTGGACCCGAAGGTGGAGTTCATCCTCCGCCGCGACGCGCATGGAC
Organism: Gemmatimonadaceae bacterium; assembly: GCA_046593895.1. Classification (GTDB taxonomy): domain Bacteria; phylum Gemmatimonadota; class Gemmatimonadetes; order Gemmatimonadales; family Gemmatimonadaceae; genus JABFXC01. Next base: position 2,408 of record JBKJQR010000143.1, read on the forward strand.
CCGAATAGACATCGTCGCCAGACGGACGCGTGCCAAATTTTCCTGCTGTAATCTTTGCGATCTTCTTCGCGACGCTCGTCGTCGCGCTGACGGCGCTGGCGCGTCGGCTACCGGTGCCGACGCCAGTGCTGCAGGTACTCGCTGGCCTGATCATCGGGCTGCTGCCGGGTGTCGCGATCCCGGAGCTCGAGCCGTCGATCGTCTTCTTCGTCTTCCTGCCGCCGATCCTCTGGGCGGCGGCATTCTTCACTCCGCTGCGCGAGTTCAAGGCGAACATCCGGCCGATCGGATCACTCGCGGTCGTGCTCGTGCTGGTGACGTCAGCCGTCGTCGCGGTGGTTGCGCGGATGCTGCTGCCAGGGATGCCGTGGCCGGTGGCCATCGCGTTAGGCGCGATCGTCAGCCCCCCCGATGCCGTCGCCGCGGCAGCGATCGTCTCGCGTTTGCCGGTGCCGCGCCGGGTCATTGTCATCCTCGAAGGCGAGAGCCTGATGAACGATGCGTCGGCGCTGATTCTCTACCGCACCGCGGTCGCTGCAGCGGTGACCGGCTCGTTCAGCTGGGGTGAGTCGGTCGTCCGCTTCTTCATCGACTCCGCTGTCGGGACGCTGGTCGGGTTGCTGGTCGGCTGGCTGATCATCCGCGCGTCACGCTGGACGAAGGACGCGCTCGCCGAGACGCTGCTCACCCTCGCTGGCCCGTACCTCGCCTGGATGGCGGCCGAGTCGCTGCACGTGTCCGCGGTGCTCGCCTGTGTGGCCGGCGGGCTGTTTCTCGGACAGCGATTGTCCAGCGCGGTGGCGCCGATGTCACGCATGCAGATGCGCTCGACGTGGGACCTCGTCGTCTTCCTGCTCAACGCGATGATCTTCCTCCTGCTCGGCGCCCAGTTCGGCGGGATGCTGCGCACGGTGCCCGGCGAAACGTTAGGCGCGTCGCTGCGGATTGGTGCGATCATCGGCGGCGTCGCGATCGGCGTCCGGCTGGTCTGGGTACCGGTCTGGATGTGGGTCGCGCCCGCGTTGAGCCGTGACACTCGCCGCCGCCAGCCACCGCCGCAGCGAAAGGGGATCTTCCTCGTCGCATGGACGAGCATGCGGGGGATCCTTTCACTCGCCTCGGCGCTGGCGCTGCCGCTCGCGCTCGGAAACGGCGCGCGTTTCCCCTATCGCACCGAGATCATCCTGATCGCGATGACGGTGATCGTGCTGACGCTGGTCGTGCAGGGGCTGACGCTGGCGCCGATCATCCGCGCCTTCGCGTTTCCCCCCGAGCAGATCCATCTCGAGGAGGAGCGCCTCGCCCGGCGCGAAGCGCTACGCCGCGGGGCCGAGGCCCTCGAGGACATGTCGCGCGAGCCGTGGGTGGACGCCCGCGATGTCGAGTGGCTGCGCACCGAGCTGCGCGACCGCGCCCGCCTGCACGAGCACCACGGCGGCGGCCCGCGCGGACGGCGCCGCCTCCGCGCCGGGATGATTCGCGCCGAGCGCCGCATCCTCGTCCGCCTGCGCAACGAAGGGACGATCTCCGACGAGGTGCTGCGCGAGCTGGAGCAGGAGCTCGACCTGGAAGCGATCCGCGCCGGGGCGGGAGAGGAGCGTTAGGCCGCAACGGCAGCCGTTAGCCATCAGCGATTAGCCACAACGTGCCTGACAGCGGCCGTTAACGCCGTTGCTCAAACCCTAACGGTTAAAGGCTAACGGCTAGCTGTTCGAGCTTCGCCGGTGTCCGCGTCGCTCCCTCGTCCAGTCGCTCCGTCCGGTTCAGCCGGTCGACGTCGATCGCGAGCACGCCATCGGGGCCGCTGGCGAAGATGCTGGCGAACTTCACGTCCCAGCGGATGTCGTCCCAGATGTACGAGGAGCGCGTCGTCACGCGGGTCGAGAACGTCTCCTCGTGCGCGTTGACGAGGATCAGCAGCTCGGCTTCGGCGGCGACCAGCGTCTCCGGGGTCGCGCCGCGGAGCGGGCTGTCGGCGGTGATCGGGTGGACCACCGTCCAGTGCAACGTGAAGAACTCGACCGAGTTTCGCTCGAGAGTGAGTGGATAGAAGTTCCGCTCGCGCTTCCCGTCCACTTCCTCGAAGACGACGAGGATGACGCGTACCTGCACGTCGCTCAGTTCACCGGGCTGTACGTTCACCATCCGGAACATCAGCCCGCGACCGCCCTCGTACGGCGCGACGATCGCCGATTCGCTGAAGCGGATGCGCATGCGCGGCCGGGTCAGCCGCGCGATGAGCAATCCGGAGACGATGACCAGGGTGAGCGGACCGACCAGCGACTCGAAGACGACGAGCCAGTTCGCTGTCGAACCGACGGGGTACATGGCGCCGGTGCCGGTCGTCGTGAAGATGCCGACGCTGAAGCTGAAGGCGCGGAGGAAGGGGTCGTCGAGGCCGAGTGCCGTGGCGCCGTGCAGCGCGCGCTCGCCTAACGCTGCGTAGGCAAGTGCGAAGCAGCCGTTCATCAGCAGCAGCCCGCCGATCAGCCAGGCCATGAACGTCGGCCAGCCGGCGTTGAGGGCGCTGAGGTAGAAGCGGGCCGCGCGCTGGGCGCCAAGCCCGTACTTGCGGCTCGTCGGCTCACCGTCGTGGGCGAGGAAGCGCCCGCGCACCTGCTGGGCCACGACGCGTCCGAAACCAAGGTCGGCCGGCTGGCTGGATGCGGACGGTGCGGGGGGGAGATCGTCGTCAGTGGCGGTCGCGGTCACGCGAGATGGGGTCTGGGGAGCGCAGCTGCAGGCGGAGCGATGTCTATCAGCAACTTACGGCATCGAGCGCGGACGAGCACCGCCTGTGGATCGGAGACGACGTTTAGATTTGTGCGTGTCGACCAACCCGCCGGTACACAGGCGGCCAGGCAATATCAGGCGACCTAATACGGACGTCATCAGCGACGGACTATTGAACAGAACAGTGCAATCGCCGGCGGGCAGGGACTCGTTCGGGTTGGCGACCGGCTGGCGCGCGCAGCTTCCCGTCGTCGCGTTCGCATTCGTCATCATCTGTCTGTTGACGCTCGCGGTGACGCCGATCGTGATGGTCCGGCGGCTCGATGCCCTTCGGCGCGTGACGAACAGCACCGTCGGCGCGGCCCGTCCGATCGCCGCCGACCTGCGGCTGGTGTTTGTCGAGGAGGCCGCCGCGCACCAGCACTATCGCATCGCCCGCGACTCGGTGGCGCTGGGGCAGTACCGCCGGTACCGCAAGTACGAAGAGACGCTGTTCGCCCGCCTAACGGTGCTGGCCAGCAACATGGGCAGTACGATCGTGCTCCGCGTCGAGGAGATGGAACAGAGCGCCGACCGCTGGCACGCGCTTCCCGATGCGCTGGTCGAGGAACGAATCAGCGCGGCGAAGTACGTGAGCGAACTTCCGAAGGTTGAGGCGCAGTATGACTCGGTGACCGCCGCGAGTGAGCTGCTCCGCGACGAACTCAATCGCACCTATGACCGCGACGGCGCGGAAGGTCGCGACATACTGCATGACCAGCGCATTGTGTCACTCACGCTCGGGCTGCTCGCGCTCATCACCACCTGCCTCGTCGCCTGGTTTGCCCAGCGCGAACGAATGCTGGCCCGGGAGCTCGCGCGCGCGGTCGCCGAGGAGGGTCGACTGCGCATCGAGTCGGAACGCCGCCGTGAGGAGCTGGAGCAGATCAGTGCGACCAAGAACCGCCTGATTCGCGGGTTCACCCACGACGTGAAGAACCCGATCGGCGCCGCCGATGGGTATCTCCAGCTCCTGCTCGAGGAGCTGTTCGGCCCCCTCAACGACAAGCAGCGGACGAGCATCAGCCGCGCGCATCGCTCGCTCGCCGCTGCGCTCGAGCTGATCGGCGACCTGCTCGAGCTGTCGACCGCCGAGGCTGGCCAGATCAACGTCCGCTGGATACCGACCAGCGTCGGCGATCTTGCTCGGGACGCGGTGGAGGAATATCGCGCCCAGGCCGAGGCGAAAGGCCTGACGGTGGATATCGACTCCCCCAGCGACGTGCCAGTCATCGAGAGCGATCCGACGCGCGTCAGGCAGGTGCTGGGCAACCTGATCTCCAACGCGGTGAAATACACCGCGACCGGGTCGCTCATGGTACGGGTGCGCACCCTTGCCGACGCCGGCGTGCCGGCGTCCGTCGCGGTGGAGGTTACCGATACCGGTGGCGGAATTCCGGACGACAAGCTGCATCTGCTCTTTCGGGAATTCGTCCGCCTCGACCCGAGCGCCGGCCCGGGCGCGGGCATCGGCCTGGCGATCAGCAGCCGCATCGTCGCCGCGCTCGGTGGCAGCATCGCGGTGCGCAGCACGGTCGGGCGAGGGACGACGTTCACCCTCTCGCTGCCGGCGTCAGACTCCCAGCGCGGCAGCGAGGACGGTGGCAGTTCGCTCCTCCCCGCCGGCGATCGTTTGTGATGAGAGGCACAAGCCCCCACCGACCGTTGCCCTCGCATTCGCCTGATCGTCCTTGAACGCAGGCGATTCTCAGCAAAAAAAACGAGGCCGATAAGAGCACACCCGTCGCGAGGCGGGGCCGCAAAGCCAGGAGTCTCCCAGCTATCGGGAGATGGTCCAGCTGCCGAAGCCGAGCACGGGATCGCGTTCACGCGGCCACCGATCGCTCGACGACGTTGTTTCGTCGCGACGGGGCCGCGTTTTTTGTCGTTCGATACCGCGCGCCTCGGCAGATCATCGCCGTGGCAATCACCATGGCAGGAGCCGTCAGGGATGACAGACACGCTCGCTCCGACGATGCAGCCGATCGCCGCTGGCCGCACCGCGACCGGCCATCTCGACGAGCGCCGTGCAGCGAATGCGGAGCTGATCGCGATCGCGCAGCCGCATCTCGAATGGCTGTCGAAGGCGCATCTCGACATGCCGCACATCGCGTCGCTGGTCGACCGTGACGGCGTCGTGCTCGCGTCGGCGGCCCGGCAGGGCGATGTCGTGCGCGGTTCCCGCGTGCCGGCGATGGGCGCACCCGTCCACGCGCCTAACGGCGAGACGGTCGGCGCGATCAAGCTCAGCGTGGCAACTGACGTGGACGCGTCGGCGCGGCTGCTCGTCGTTGCGCACGTCGCGTTCGCGATCGGCCAGGAGCTGACGTCCCGCGAATCACTGCTCGCCACTGGTGGACATCTCGAGACGGAGCGGCTCCTTTCGGAGGCGTTGCGCGTGAGCGAATCGCGCTTCCGCTCGCTGAGTGCGTCGTCGCCAGTGGGGATCTTTCATTCCGACAACGAAGCAAACATCACCTACGCGAACCCGCGGCTGCAGCAGATCTGGGGGATCAACGACACGGAAGGCCTCGGTCGTGGCTGGCTGGCGCGCATCCATCCCGACGACGTCGATGCCGTGATGACTGGGTGGGGCGAGGCGCTGGCTGTGCAGGCGGAATACGAACACGAATACCGGCTGCTGATGCCTGACGATTCGATCCGCTGGGTGCATTGCCGATCGGCGCCGCTGCTCGATGCGCGGGGCACGATGACCGGCACCGTCGGCACGATCGAGGAGATCACCGAGCAGCGGGCGCTCGAGGCGCAGCTGCGCCAGGCGCAGAAGATGGAAGCGGTCGGCCAGCTCGCCGGTGGCGTCGCCCACGACTTCAACAACCTGCTCACGATCATCGACGTCCACGCCGAGCTCGCGCTCGAGGATCTCGACGAGACGAATAGCCTCCGTGCCGACCTGCTCGAGGTGAAAAAGGCATCGGCGCGCGCGGCCGGATTGACGCGACAGCTCCTCGCCTTCAGTCGCAAGCAGCTCCTGCAACCGGAGCGCTTGCCATTGAACGCGGTGGTCGATGGTGTCGCGCCGATGCTCCGCCGGCTGATCGGCGAGGACATCACGGTGATTGCGCGGCTCGATCCCGAATCCGGATCGGTGTTTGCCGATCCGGGACAGCTCGAGCAGGTGGTGATCAACCTCGCGGTAAACGGGCGCGACGCGATGCTCGGCGGCGGGACGCTCACGATCGAGACGAGCACGGTGGCGATCGACGAGCGCTCGGCTGACGAGCATGAAGCGATGCGGGGCCGCTACGTCTGCCTAACGGTCAGTGACACAGGGTGTGGGATGTCGGCCGAGGTCCAGGAGCGCATCTTCGAACCGTTTTTCACCACGAAGCCGGCGGGTCAGGGGACGGGGCTCGGGTTGTCGACCGTTTACGGGATCGTCAGGCAGTCGGGCGGGCACATCCTCGTCGACAGCGAACCGGGACAGGGCACGTCGTTCCGGGTGTACCTGCCGACGGCCCCTGTGCCGCCGTCCGCCGTCCCGGCCATCGCCGAGCGTAGCGCCTGTCCGTGCGGGACGGAAACCGTGCTCGTCGTCGAGGATGAAGACGCGGTGCGCATGCTCGCGCGGCGCATTCTCGAGCGACAGGGCTACACGGTGCTCGATGCGTGCAACGGTCGCGATGCGGTCGCGATCGCCGCGCGCGGCGGGAGGATTGACCTCGTGCTCACTGACATGGTGATGCCGGAGATGAATGGCCGTGCGCTCGCCGAGGCGCTGGCGCTCTCGCGCCCTGCGCTGCCGGTGCTCTACATGTCGGGCTACACCGATGACGAAATCGTGCGTCGCGGGTTGCTCGCCGCCGCTGGCGGGCTGCTCCAAAAGCCGTTCACGGTCGACTCATTGGCGCGCGCGGTACGATCGGCACTCGCCGAGCAGCGCGCCGCCTGACGGCGTCGGCGCCCAGCCACTGCTCAGGGAACACCTGACAGCGCTGCCCGGCGAAGCCGTACGCAGGTTCCTGATTTTGTCCGACACTCCTGGCACCGGGAATGTGCGATCGTTTATCGACGCACTGCACTCGCCATTCCCGAGAGTTCCTCCTGCGCAGGACGCACGGACATGACAACGCCCCTGATCCATCTACCGGCACCAATTCCGCTCCGGAAGAACGCACTCCTCACCGCGGTTGCCCTGGCCGCGGTCGCAGCGGGGAGCGCGATCGTCTATCGCGGCCTGCCGACGCTGCCCACGTTCCGCGCCGGCATCGGCGTCCCCGTCCACGCGCCGAGCGACGCGATCGTCGGGCAGGAAGTCGCGGTCCTGACGGAGGCGCCTCGTGTACCGCCGCCGATCACTCGCACGCACGCGACCCGGGTGATCGTCAACCTCGAGGTGATCGAGAAGCAGATGCGGCTGGCCGACAGCGTTGAGTACTCGATGTGGACCTTCGGAGGCTCGGTCCCGGGCCGGTTCATTCGAGTGCGCGAGGGAGACCTCGTTGAGCTGCACCTGACGAACGCGGCGAACAGCGTGATGCCGCACAACATCGACTTGCACGCGGTGACCGGTCCCGGTGGAGGCGCGAAGGCCTCGCTCACCGTTCCTGGCGGCGAGTCGGTGTTCACCTTCACGGCGCTGAACCCCGGCCTCTTCGTCTATCACTGCGCCACCTCGCCGGTGCCGATGCACCTGGCGAACGGAATGTACGGATTGATCCTCGTCGAACCGAAGGCGGGGTTACCGAAGGTGGACCATGAGTTCTACGTCATGCAGAGCGAGTTCTACACGACCGGAAAGTACGGCGAGCATGGTCTGCAGACGCTCGACATGCAGAAGGGAATCGATGAGAAGCCGACCTATGTCGTCTTCAACGGCGCGGTCGGATCACTCACCGGCGACCGGGCACTACAGGCGAAAACGGGGGAGCGGGTGAGGCTCTTCGTCGGCAATGCGGGACCAAACCTCACCAGCTCGTTCCACGTGATCGGCGAGGTGTTCGACAACGTCTACACCGAGGGCGGCTCGATCGCGCAGCACAACGTGCAGACGACGCTGGTCCCCGCCGGTGGCTCGACGATGGTCGAATTCGGCGTCGAGCAGCCGGGCGACCTGGTCCTCGTCGACCACGCGATCTTCCGCGCCTTCAACAAGGGAACGTTAGGCATTCTCCACGTGACCGGCGACGAGAATCCGCGAGTGTTCGCCGCGATCAAGGGCCTCGGCGTCACCGCGAAGGGCGGGCAGTAAGCAGGACCGGGCGCGCTGAGGAACGCACTCGCGCGCCCGGTCGTCACTCGTTTCGCAGCGGGCGCACGAATCGTTCGACGATCCGCACCCTCGGGTTCCGCTGTGCTGCCGGCGCCACCGGGCAATAGGAAATACGAACTTACAGGAGCACTGATGAGCAAATTGGGAAGCACTGCAGGTCGCATCGCCACGGAAGCTGCCGCGATCGATTCCGGCTGGACGATCAATGAGCTGCTTCGCCGCCTACCCCCAGCGGGAGGAGTGCTGAACGCCTTTGGAATCGACACGTGCTGCGGTGGTGGTGATACGATCACCGCGGCCGCACGCAAGGCGGGGGTCCGCGAGGATGATCTGCTGGCCGAGATTGGCTCCGTCGTCAGGCAGCGGCAGCCGGAGCACGGATGAGACGCCTCGATCCGCGGAGTTCCGCTCGCCAGGCGATAGCGGTGCGGCCTGATCGACCGGCCACCGCGATCGTCCATGACAGTCCCGACGCGCGGCTCGTCGTGTTCCGGCTGGCGCCAGGGCAGTCCGTCGCACCTCACCGCAGCACCTCATCGGTGCAGCTCACGGTGCTCGCCGGTTCGGGCGTGTTGTCAGGGGAGACTGACTCGGCGTCGGCCGACGAGGCGTGCGCAGTGGGGGATCTCGTCGCCTACGCGCCTAACGAGCTGCACGGGATGCGGGCACTCAACGAAGAGTTGCTCCTGCTCGCGACGATCACGCCCCGACCGGGAGATTCACGGTGATGGAGTGGTTCGTGAAGGCCTTCATCAAGGCGAGTCTGTTCTGGCTCGCGGCGGGCGTATCGCTCGGCGTTGCGATGGCCGCTCACCCGGTCTGGACGGTGTACAGGCTCGTTCACATCCACATGGCGCTGCTCGGCTTCGTGACGATGATGATCTACGGCGTCGCATACCATGTCGTGCCAAAGTTCGCCGGCGCGTCGCTGCACAGCCGCCGAGCGCCGGCCTGGCATTGGTGGATATCGAACGCCGGGCTGGCGCTGATGGCTGCCGGATTCACGATTCGGGTTACCGATGCGGCGCTCGGCACGATAGTGCTCGCTGCCGGGGGAACGCTTTCGGCGCTCGGCGCCTACACGTTCGTCTACGTGCTTTGGCGGACGATCGACGCGTCAGTGGCGCCGCGCAAGGCGACGCAGCGCGCCGCATTGCCGCTGCTCCGCGAGGCCTGACGCCGCACCGGCCGGCGGCGCTTCCTAACGTCCGATCCAGTATGTCGCCTTGACGAGGAAGACATTTTCCGGTCGATCGCGGAAGAGCGCCGAGTAGTCACGGCTGAAATTGTAGTCGCCGAAGCTCGCGTTGCCGGAGCGCTGCTGCGTCCAGACGAAGAACATCGTCGATCCGGGCCGGTACTCCCAGCGCAGCACGGCAGTTCCGCGCAGGGAGCGGTAGCTGAAGTTCGGGTCGCCGAAGCTGAACCGCGCCGCTGGACCGTTGCCGGCCACGGTGCTGTCCGGATCGACCGAGTATGTTGAGCCGGTACGGGTGATCGAGCCGATGTTGCGCCCGTATTCGAGCTTGCGAAGGGTGCGCGGCGCGGCGAACTCGCGGAAGCTGCCATAATCACCGCTCGCGAAAAATGGCTGCGCAAAGAGCTGCATCGTGAGGTCAGGCTTCAGCGTCCAGTTCACTCGGGTATCGAACGAGACAATCGAGCTCCTGAGAAAGGCAAAGACGTAGCGGTTGCCGCCGAACGCGGTCGCGGTTGGGTCGGCGATTCGCGTCACGTACTGCGCCGCGTCCTGGTCGGTGATGTAGCTGGGCGAGAACTGGATGAAGACGCTGGCCGCCGGCTTGAGCGCGATGCCGGGCGAGACGATCAAGGTGTGAGTGCCGCTGGTGATCCCCTTGCCGCCCTCGACGCTGAGATCGAATACGGCACGCTGCCGCGGGTCGGTGGACAGCTGCGCGTGGCCGAATGTGTAGCCGGTCCGCTTGACGACCGGACCGCCGCGCGTCAGCCGGTCGTCGTCGACAGCCGGATGGTAGATCGCGAAGGTCCGCACGTTCCAGTAATTGGGCAACTCGATCCCGACGTAGGCCTGTGCCTGCTGATCGGTGCGCAACCCGTCGTAATTGAACTGCTGCTGCCCGCCGACGAGCGCACCGACGCTCCGGTAATAGCGCGTCGGAATAGTGAACTGCCGGCCGAAATTGAAGTTCATCCAGCGATAGTCGGCGCGATCGAGATAGGAGGTCATTCACCTCGAAGCCGGGGCTGCGCCAATTCTGGGCGGTCTCCCAGAGCCAGTTGCCATTCTCCTTGGCGA
>JBKJQR010000124.1:0-2830 GCA_046593895.1 Gemmatimonadaceae bacterium
CGGCAGGTGCCTGCGCAACGGCGGGCACCTGCCGGATTGCAGGACCACTCTGGCGTGCGCCGATCCATGCTGTTACAATTACTCGGCATCCATGAACAAACGCCGAGTAATTGCAACACCTGATCCTGTCGGCCGCGCGAGGCGCGGAAGCTAATGGAGAACGCGATCCAGAAATCTTGCGATCGCGTAGGTACTCAGCTGTCCGCACGGACCGTTGAACACATAATCGCAGCCATGCGTTGCCCAGGGGAGTTCCAGCAGCAGATGCGGCCGATGAGCCACTGAGAGCCTCCCGTCCAGCATCCGGCTCTGCTCTACCGCAACCAGCTCGTCCTTCGATCCATGGATGAGCAGTGTCGGTGGCGAGTCAGGTCCCACAAATCCGATTGGTGAATTGCGCGCGTAGGCCCGCGTGTTGGACTGCGGCGTTCCGCCAATGTAGTCCTCGAGGATCTGGCGCGATGGAATGACCGTGGAGGGATGCGCGTAGCCATAGAACTGGTCGGTCGGAGGATAGAACGCGACGACTCCCCTGATAGCGCCATCACGCTTTCTGTACGCGGACAGCAACACCAGGTGGGCACCTGCCGAACGTCCGACAAGGGCGATGCGGGTTGAATCACCGCCGAGCCGGGCGGCGTTGACTTTCAGGTATTCGATGGCGGCTTCCAGGTCTTCCGTCGCTGCCGGATCCGGAAACTCGGGAGCGAAGCGATACGAAATTGCCGCGACCAGATACCCTTGCGAGACGAGATAGTAATTCAGGTCGGGCAGGTCTTTTCGGTTGCCGCCTTGCCAGGATCCTCCGTGAACGACAATCACAATTGGCTGCTCGACTCGCGGCACCCGCGACCGGTAGAGATCCAGCTGCAGAGACCCGGAGCGGCGCGACGCGTAATTCACCGCCTCGACGTGCACGTCCCGCGCACCGGCTCTCGCGAACAGCGTTTCCAGGCGGAGCGGCTGTGGCCGGCCTGCCGGGGCGGCACTGGGGGGCGGGAGGGCAGGTGGGAATGCTGCATCGAGCCGCGACGGAAGACTGCGGGCGATGCGCATTCCGCGAAGCACCGGCGTAGAAGCGATGCAAATAACGAACACCGAGAACACACCGGTCAGCCGGCTGAATCGACCGCGTTTCCACACGGTCAGCAGCAACACGACAACACCCGCGATCGCGAGATAGTACGACCATTCGGTTGCGGCAATCTCCGCTTCCCATAGCGGATACACGGGTGCGCGAAACAGGATGAGCAGAGAGACAAGCCCGAGAACGGCAGCTGCAGCCGCTCTCAACGCTGCGCCGGTGGTCACCTTCTCCTTGTTCAACGCTTCTGCATCGCGGGGAGAATATTGTCCATCATTATGAGTAACCTCGTGCACAGTCACTCTGTGGTCGGAAGGCATCGGGTCGATCTACTTCAACACCGTGCTGATTACCACAGGGGACGTCGCATCCGGATCGGGATGCGCAATGCCGCTATTTGACGGAGCAGGTCCGGCGGTTTCAGCGCCAGCATCGGCCGGTCATTTCGGTGGAAATTAAAAAAAAGGAGCTGGTCGGCGATTTGAAGATCGCCGGCCGGGAGTGGCGGGCCTTCGTGACGCCGTGATAGCGCGTACTGCGACCGTCGTCGCTCGCCATCATGCGCTCAATTCCCGGCCAGAAATGCGTGACACGTTTGGTGCCCTGTTTGACCCGACTTTTCTCGGTATTTTGCAGTTCGAAGTCCGGCACCGATGCCCGGTTCTCCTATGAAAGCCGTCAAGTTGCCGTGATCGATTGCTGCCTAACGTCCCATGGGGTTCAGGGGGTCGCGGGTTCAAATCCCGCCGTCCCGATTGATTTACAACGACCTCCGCGGCGTATTGGAAATCAGCGCTGCCGGCTGTACCGTCTACAGGGCGTCGCTGATCGCGCGCATGGCCAGCACGATCTCGTCGAACGGCACCCGGTCGCGGTAGTACAGGGCGCGCTCGCCATCGTAGTTTGCCCTGAGGATTCGGACCTGCGTCGCCGTGGGGTGCAGGGCCGGACTTCGTCGGAGATCGAGCGTGTCGGCGTCGAGTGCAGCATCCCAGTAGGTATTGTTCACTTCCACCGCTTGGCGCAGGAGGCCGAGAAACTCTCCGCTTCCGAGACATTGGCGCACGTCATCGCTGCGGTTGTAGAGCTGCGCGAGGTCGTAGTAGTGCCGCGTGCGCACCTCGCGCGCGCCATCGTCGCCGCGTGACCTCTGCTCGTGGATGGCGAGGAGCTTCTCGACAAAGGTCCGTTCGGGCTTGAGAAGGTCCATGTCGAACACCATCAGATCTGGCGCGTACGGTTCGAGTGCCGCGCGCGCGGCCGGCTGCGTGTCGATGAACTCTGCCACGAGCGAGGTCAGCGGCCGCCGCACATGCGGCTGAACCCCGCCTCGAAAGCCAGACTCGATGAGCAGCCAGTCGGTAGTCGCGCCGTCGCGCCGTCGCGCCGCGCGCGGCGCCCTGGGAGCGGGTAGCGCAGGTTGCAGTGGAAGTCGCCGCGAAAGTAGTGGGAATTCCATTCGGCTCGGTCGAGCGTCGCCCAGTCGGGCAGGCGAAGGGGCGTCTCGGACTCGATCCGCGCCCGCAGCCCCCGGAACTGTCGCTCGCGATCCTTCCTGGCCTTCGGAGTCGGACCGTACACAGGAGCTGTGAGCAAGAGCAGGATGCCATGGTGCTCAGCCGACGCACGCACGGCGTCCTCGAACTCCGGTGCGTCAGCGAGTGCGCGCGCGGTGGTGTCGCTCACTTGATTCTCCAAGCCGCGGCCGCGCGCGGGAGCGCGGCGCGCGCGCCGCGCACCGTGAAG
>JBKJQR010000130.1:0-34702 GCA_046593895.1 Gemmatimonadaceae bacterium
GGCGATGAACATCGTCCGCTCGCGCGCTGGAGCAGGCGAGAGGAAGTGCAGGTTCTGCCAGATCGCGCCGCCAATCGTGCTTGGGATACCGACGTAATGCTCGAGTCCCGACCAGCCACGGGCGAGCGTTTCCTTGATCACGTCGGCCACGGTGGCGCCGCTCTCGACCCAGAGCTTTCCGTCCGCCGCGAACGAAAAGTGCCGAGCGGTGTTTCGAATGACGAGCCCGCGAAAACCGCGATCGCCGATCAGGATGTTCGCGCCAAGCCCGAGCACGAAGAATGGAACGCCGAGCTCCCGCGCGGCAACGATGGCTGTCGCGAGATCGTCGGCCGATGCGGTTTCGAAAAAGAGATCGGCCGGACCGCCGATCTTGAAGGTCGTGTACTGACCGAGTGAGACGTTGCGCTGCGCACGGCCCTCCGGGAGGCGCGCTGCGAGCGCGTCGAGCATATTCAGCGTAGTCGATGGCATGACAGTCATAATGAAACGACGATGATCCCTGCTAGAAAGTCCCATTCCGCTTCCCGCATGCGAACGCTGGCGCTGCTCGCCACGATTGTCCCCGCGGTCGCGCTAACGCTCGCCCCCGCCGCGGCGCGTGCGCAGGCTCACTCGACGACGAGCGCAGTCGCCCGCGCAACCGCTCAACGAGCGACGCTGGAGAAAGTGATCCGGCGCGAGGTGTTGCCGAACGGAATGGAGATCATCGTCGCCGAGAACCATGGTGTCCCGCTGGCGACCATCGAGATCGACGTCCGGAACGGTGCGTTCACGCAGGCTCCCGGGTTCGAGGGGCTCGCGCACATGTACGAGCACATGTTCTTCAAGGCCAACGCGATGCTCCCGGAGCCGGAAGCGTTCGTCGAACGGGCGGGAGAGTTGGGCGCGGTGTTCAATGGAACGACCACGGAAGAGCGCGTGAACTATTACGTCACGCTGCCGAGCGACAGCCTGAGCGGGGGGATCCAGTTCATCGCGGCGGCGCTGCGGCGGCCGTTGTTCCGGTCGGACGAACTGGAGCGCGAGCGGCAGGTCGTACTCGGCGAATACGATCGCGCCGAGTCGAATCCGTTCTCTGCTCTGACCAACGTGACGGGAAAGGTTCTCTGGGGGAGCGGGTGGTCGCGGAAGGACGCGCTTGGAGAGCGGCCGGCAATCCTCGCCACGACGCCGGCGAAGCTGAGGGAGATCGAGCATAAATATTACGTTCCGAACAACAGTGCGCTGATCGTCACTGGTGACGTCAATCCGGAGAAAGTCTTCCGCGAGGCGCGGGAAGCATTCGCCGATTGGCCTCGAACCGCCGATCCGTTCGTTGCTGATCCGATCCCGCCGGTGCCGCCGCTCCCCGCAAGCAAGGGCCTGGTGATCGAGGCGCCGATCGGAACCGTCATCGTGCTTGAGCAGTGGCAGGGTCCGAGCGTCGGCGCGGATCCTCAATCGACGTACGCGGCCGACGTATTCTCCGACGTGCTGAACCAGCCAAACTCCGGCTTCCAGAAGCGGCTCGTCGACAGCGGATTGTTCCAGGCAGCCGGCGTCAACTACTACACACTCAATCACGTCGGTCCGATCAGCATCAGCGGAACGACGACACCGGAGAAGCTGAAGGCGGCGCTTGCCGCGCTCGATCGCGAGATCGCGCGCTTCGACGATCCGGGCTACTTCACCGCGGCCGAGCTCGAGCCGGTGAAGCGTCAACGCGTCGTCGGCACGGCGATGGGCCTCGAGCGCGCATCCGGATTTGCCCACACCATCGGTTTCTGGTGGAGCGTGGCGAGTCTTGAGTACTATCTCGGCTACGACGACAACATGGCGCAGCAGACGACGAAGGATCTCAACGCATACGCGGCACGGTACATCGTGAAGAAGCCCCGTGTCGTCGGAGTGATGATCGATCCCGACTCACGTCGCCGCATCGCGCTCACCGATGCAGACCTGCTGGCCGCGGGAGGCGGTCGCTGATGGGGACCGCGACGCGGTTTACGCGCGGCCCGATCGTAACGGTCGCTGCCGTCGTCGTTGCCGTGAGCGGGGGCGGGTCCCGTGCCGCGGCACAGGCCGCAGCGCCGGCATTGCCTAACGCGACGGCATGGGTCAGCACAAAATCGGCGGGGGCGACGACGACCGACTTCCTCGTCGACGGAGTGCACGTCGTGCTCCGGCAGACGACAGCGAACGACGTCGTGGCGGCGAACCTGTACCTGCTCGGCGGCACACGCCAGCTGACCCCGGCGACGCAAGGCATCGAGGCGATGCTGTTCATAGCGTCCGAACGAGGGACGCGACACTTCTCGAAGGAAGCACTTCGCGGCCTCACCGCGCGACTCGGCAGCGACATTGTCATCGATCCAGGAGTGGACTGGACGATGATCGGCGCGCGTTCGCTGCGCGACACCTTCGATTCGACGTGGATGGTGCTCGCCGATCGCGTAACCTCACCGCGGCTCGACTCAGCGGAAGTCGAGCGCGTCCGCGAACAGATCCTGAGCGATATCAGTACGCGGCGTGATTCCCCCGATGCGCTGGTCACCGCGTTGGCGGATAGCGTGACATGGCAAGGGCATCCCTACGCGCTTGAGCCATTCGGCACGGCCGAGAGCATCGCCCGGATCACCGTGGCTGACCTCCGGAAATATCAGCGCGACCAGATCAACACGTCGCGCATGCTGCTCGTCGTCGTCGGCAACGTGGATCGCACAAGGATCGAGCAACTCGTGCACAGCACGATCGGCAGGCAGCCGACGGGAAATTACCGGTGGACACCACCACCGACACTCGCAACGGGAACGCCGTCGCTGACGATCGCTGCGCGGGCGCTGCCGACGAACTACCTGCTCGGCTACTACGCCGGGCCACCGGCCTCGAGTTCCGATTACCCCGCGCTGCGCGTCGCGGCCGCAGTGCTGTCGGGGCGCCTGTTCTCCGAGATACGAAGCCGTCGGAACCTGACATACGCGGTCGACGCGCCGTTCATCGAGCGCGCCGCGTCGGCGGGCGGACTTTACGTCACGACGACCGCTCCCGAAACGACGCTCGGGCTGATGCGCGCCGAGGTAAAGCGACTGCAAGCCGACGAGATCGATCCTTCAGGATTGGAACGGCTGGTCCAGCAGTTCATCACCGAGTACTTCCTGAACAACGAGACGAGCGCCGCACAGGCGGACTTCATCGCTCGCGCGGTCCTCTACCGCGGGAGCGCGCTGGCGGCCGACAGCTTCGTCGACGAGCTGCGCGCGGTCACTCCCGAGGACGTCAAGCGAATCGCCCGGACCTACATGCGCGGCATTCACTTCGCATATGTGGGCGATCCGGCGGCGGCCCCGCGCACGGCCGAAGCGGGCTTCTGAGCAGGGTGCCTGCCGTTAGGCAGGCTTGACGGACCGAGCTGCAAGCTCGTTCCGCACCGCGTCGAGCGAGATACCGAGAGCGCGAAGCGCAACCAGGGTGTGGTAGAGGACGTCCGCCGCCTCGGCGGTTGCGCGGGGCGCGTCGCCGTCGGCACACGCGACCGCGAGCTCGGTGGCCTCCTCGCCGAGCTTCTTCAGGCGGAGATTGCGATCGGCCAGCAGCTTGCGGGTATAACCTGTTCCCGAGTCGCCGCTTTCCTTGGCACGCTCGGCGATCGTCCGGTCGAGCGCGCCTAACGCGTCGGCGCCGAGGGACACGTCGCCGAAACAGGAACGAGCACCGGTGTGGCAGGCCGGACCTGCCGACGCGACGCGAGCGAGTACCGCGTCGGAATCGCAGTCCGCTGTCAGCGAGATGACCCGTTGGGTGTTACCGCTGGTCGCGCCCTTGTGCCAGAGTCCGCGCGTCCGCGACCGATAGTGCATCTCGCCCGTGGCGATCGTCTGCTCGAGCGCCTCACGGTCGGCATGGGCAACCATGAGGATCGTGCCGGTGCGCGCGTCCTGCGCGACGACCGTCACCAGGCCGTCGCCCTTGGCAAAGTCGAGCGTGTCGAGATCAAGCATGAATGCTCCCCGCGCCGAGGACCGACCGTGCTTCGATGGCGAGCAGTGCGTTCGTCGCAACCGCACTACCGCCGAACGCGGTGGCGCGACCATTCCAGTCGGTGAAGACGCCACCCGCTTCGCTGATGATGGGCAGGAGCGGCGCCGTGTCCCACGCGCCGACGATCCCGTCAACCATGACATCGGCGCGCCCGGTCGCGACCAGCAGGTATCCGTAGCAATCGCCCCACGAGCGAGCAACGGCGCTTCGTGTCGCGAGTGATCGCCATCCAGCGAGCGCGTGCGGTGCCTGCGTAAAGCGTTCATCGGTGGTGAGGACCGTCGCATCGGCAAGCGAGGCAACGCGCGAGACCTGGCAACGGCTTCCATTCCACCAGCATCCGGCGCCTTGTGCAGCGGCGATCAGTTCACCGACCGCCGGAAAATAAGCGGCACCGGCAATGACGGTGTCGCCGCTCGCGATCGCGATCAACGTTCCCCAGAGCGGCACGCCACGGACAAACGTCTTCGTCCCGTCGATCGGATCGATGATCCAGCGGTGCGATGCGCCGACACGAGTTTCGCCCTGTTCTTCGCCGAGAATTCCGTGCGCCGGATAGCGGCGCGTAATCCAGTCGCGAGCTGCCTGCTCCGCCTCACGGTCGGCCGCGGTCACCGGCGATCCGTCTGCCTTCCACTCGACCGCAATGCCCTTCTGGAAATGTCCAAGGGCGACGTCACCAGCGATGCGGGCAACGTCAGCAACCGCCTCGAGGAATTCACTCCCGCGGAGAGCCGATGCGCCGACGGTCGCGCTCACGCCGCCCTCCGGACCAATACCCGGTTGGCCACGAGGAGCGCCTTGATCGCGCCGACCGTCGTAACCCCATCGTGGAGAATCCCGGCGACCAGCGCGGCATCGGCGCGACCACTGCCTAACGCGTCGAGCACGTGGTGGGCAGTGCCCGCGCCGCCCGACGCGATCACTGGGACATTCACCGCGTCGGCAACCGCACGGGTCAGCTCGAGATCGTAGCCGATTCGCGCACCATCGCGATCGATGCTCGTCAACATGATCTCCCCAGCGCCGCGTGCAACACATTCACGCGCCCAGCTCACCGCGTCGAGCTCCGTCGCAACGCGTCCCCCCTGCGCATACACCCGCCACCCAGTGCCATCGCGCCGAGCATCGATGCTGGCGACGATGCACTGCGCGCCGAAACGGTCGGCTGCTTCGGTGATCAGCTCGGGCCGGCTGATTGCCGCCGAGTTGACGCTCGTCTTGTCGGCGCCGGCGCGCAACGCGCGCCCGACGTCGTCCGCAGTGCGTATGCCACCACCGATGGTCAGCGGAATGAACAGCCGCTCGGCCGTTCGCCGGGCGAGGTCGAGCAGCGTCGCCCGTTCTTCCGCGCTGGCCGAGATGTCGAGGAACACGATTTCGTCGGCGCCCTCGCGTTCATAACGCTCAGCGAGGACAACCGGATCACCGACGTCGCGCAACGACTCGAACTGTACACCTTTTACGACGCGTCCGCCGGCGACGTCGAGGCAGACGATGATGCGCCGGCTCAGCATCGGTGGCGCTCCGAGAACGACAACGTCATTCAGTCACCTTCAAGCCGACGGATCCCTTGGTGCTGAAGACCGTACCATCGTCGGCGAGCGCGTCACGCAGGCAGAGGCCTAACGCCTTGAAGCCAGCCTCCACGATGTGGTGGCGATCCTGTCCGCGCAGCACGCGCAGGTGGACCGTTGCCAGCGCGTTGTCGGCGAACGACCGCATCCAGTGGTCGTAGAGCGACGACGGCAGTGGCCCGCGATAGTACGACCGTCCTCCGAGATCGACCGCGCACTCGACCAGCGCGTCATCCATCGGCACGACGCGGTGCGCATACCGCGCCGCGGTCGCCGGCGTGATGTCGCGGATCGCCGCGCCAACACAGATCGCCACATCTTCGATCGTGTGATGCCGGAGATCGCCGGTCGCCGAGATCTCGAGGTCGACGCCCGAGTAGCGAGCCAGCGCAATCATCATGTGATCGAGGAATTCGACACCGGTCTGTACGATGCCGATCCCTGTGCCAACCGTCGCGACGACGCGGATACGCGTCTCCTTCGTTTCCCGCTCGACGACACTCATGCGCGGGGCCTCATGCCGCGAACTCGGCGGCAACTTCGCGTGCGTCAAGTGCTCCCGTGTACAGCGCCATTCCGATCACCGCGCCGGCAATTCCCCGGTCAGCGAGCGAGCGAAGATCGTTCATCGTGGTCACTCCCCCTGAGGCGAGCACTGGCCATTCACTGCGCTCGGCGACGTCTTCCATCAAAAACAGATCGGTACCGCGCATCTGTCCTTCCATGTGAACCGCGGTCACCAGTACCGCCGCGAGCGGACTGTCGTTGAGCTCATCGATCACGTCGAAGACGTCGCGGCGCTGCAGCTTCTCCCAACCGTGGGTCACGACCCGGCGCTCACGCACGTCGGCGGCGACGATCAGTTCACCGGGAAACTGGTTTGCCATTTCGTGCAGCCAATCGGGTTCCTCGATTGCGCGGGTGCCAACGACAACGTACTCGGCACCATCGTCGAGCAGTCGGGCGATCGCCTCCTCGCTGCGCACGCCGCCGCCGACCTGAACCAGAATGTCGTGCAGGCCGATGAGATCGCGCACGATTCGTTCGTTCGATCCGCGACCGGTTGCCGCGTCGAGATCGACGACATGGAGCCGGGTGAATCCAGCATCCGTCCACGCGCGAGCCACGCCGGCTGGATCGGGAATGCGAATTCGCTCAGCGGCATACGAACCGCCTACGAGCTGCACGCATGCTCCTTCGCGAATGTCCACTGCGGGAATCACAATCATCCAAGTGCCTCACTGACCAGCCCCGCGAGCAGGGCAACGCCCTGGCGCGAACTTTTTTCCGGGTGAAACTGAACGCCAGTCGCGCTACCTGCACGAACCGCCGAGGGAAACCGGTCGTTGCCCTCCGTGGTCCACGCGGTGACTGCGCGCTCGTCGCGTGGTCGGCAGACATAGCTGTGCGCAAAATATGCGACGTCGAGCGGGCCGGCGGCGACCGCTGTGCCGGCGACCGGGTCGACGGTGTTCCATCCGATGTGCGGGATCCGCGCCGAGCGGATTTTTTCAACGTGTCCGGGAATGACGCCGAGTCCGTGCCCCGGCCCCTCGTCGCTATCGTCGAAGAGAAGCTGCATTCCGAGGCAGATTCCGATCGTGGGCAGGCCGCCCGCAATCGCGGCACGCACTTCACCCAGCCCTGGAGCGAGCCGCTCTGCCGCCGGTTGGAAGGCTCCCACGCCGGGAAGCACGAACAGGTCAGCGTCGATCGCCTTCCGCGGATCGGTCTCGATCGAAATGGCGTGGCCGGTCTCGGCCAGCGCCTTGCCGAGTGAGTGAAGATTCCCCGCACCGTAATCGAAGAGCACGATGCGCATGCTAGTCTCCCGCCAGTGACGCGTCGAGCGCGGTCAGCGCGGCTTCGACCATGTCCCATGGCCCGATGCTGATCCGCAATGCGGACCCGCCGCTCGCACGCAGCGCTTCGCTCACCGGGGGCAATCCTTCGAACGGCCGCACCGCGACGCCGAGGCTTCGCATGTGACGCGCACGCGCATTCGCCGCATCGATCGGAACGAGGACGAAATTCGCCGCCGAAGGAATCGGCGCCAGCCCGCGCGCGACGAGCGCCGACGTTAGGCGGGCTCGATTCTCGAGTGCCTCGGCAACCCGCTCGCGTGCCCATTCCATCCCATCGCCGAGCGCGGCGAGTGCCGCCCGCTCGGCGAGCGTGCTCACCTTGTACGGCCCTCGTGATTTCTCGACCTCGTTCACCAGCGCCGGCGCGCCGGTCGCATAGCCGATCCGAAGGCCCGCCAGACCAAACGCCTTTGACATCGTTCGTGCGACGAGAACACGGTCACTCGCGAGGGCGATCGGCGACAGATCGACCGCGGCAAACTCGGCATAGGCCTCGTCGATGATCACGACGCCTGGCGCACGTTCGACGACGCGTTCGATCGCGGCGCGAGCGAGCGACGCGCCAGTCGGATTGTTCGGCGAGCAGAGGTAGATGATCCGTGCGCCTGTCGCCAGCATCGCGTCGGGATCGATGTCGTACGACGACGTCAGCGGAACGGCGACCGGACGAAGTCCGTTCATTCGCGCGAAGATGGGGATCATCGCGAACGAAGGATCGGGACAGGCGATCGTATCACCAGGTTCCGCGAACGCGCGGATCGCCGAATCGAGCACGTCGTCTGACCCGCAGCCGGTGACGATGCGATCGGCGCCGACACCGAGATACTGGCCGAGCGCGTCCTTGAGCGACGCGGCGTAGAGGTTTGGATATCGCGTCACCGTGGCCACCGACGCCTCGCGGATCGCGGCTTCGACCGCGGGCGCGACACCCCAGCAATTCGTATTGTCGCTGAGATCGATCCGGCACGGTGCGCGATCCGGTGCGTACAATGCGATCGCCCGGTAGCTCTCGCGCACCGCCTGGCGAATCGAGTCGCCGACCGGCATTTCGGCAGCGTCAGGCCTCACGCTCATGGCTGGCTCCAGGCCGCCGCCGCCGCCGCGTGCCCGGGAAGTCCCTCGGCGGTGGCGAAGATCCCGACGTCCGGAGCGAGGCGAGCCGCCGCGTCGCGGTCGATGCGCTGATAGGTTGTCCAGCGCACGAAGTCGAGTGTCGACAGCCCGGAGTAGCAGCGAGCGAGCCCGCCGGTCGGCAGCACGTGGTTCGCGCCCGTCATGTAATCCCCGAATGCGACCGAGCTCGTCGCGCCGACGAACACCGTCCCCGCGCCGCGCAGCGCGGCGAGCACCTCCTCGGGGGACTCGCAGACAAGCAGCACGTGCTCGGCGGCAATCTCGTTGGCCAGCGCGACGGCCTCCGGAACGCTGTCAGCGACGAGCACGCCGCCTCGCGCGGCGAGCGCGGCGGAGACGATAGCCTTCCGCGGCGCGGCGTCGATCGCGCTGCCTAACGCACGGGCAAGCAATGCGGCCGCGGGAGCGCCGATCACGATCGCGAGCACCAGCGTGTCGGGGTCGTGTTCCGCCTGCGCAACCAGCTCGCGCGCGACGACGACCGGATCAGCGGATGCATCGCTGATCACGAGCAACTCGCTCGGCCCGGCGGGCGAGTCGATCGCGACGTTCCCTGACACCTGCAGCTTGGCCTCGGCCACGTACGCATTGCCCGGCCCGACGATGCGATCGACACGCGGAACGCTGTCGGTGCCGTAGGCCAGCGCAGCGACCGCGCCGGCGCCGCCTAACGCGAACACCCGGGTGACGCCGGAGAGTGCGGCGGCGGCGAGGACCACCGCCGCCGGACTTCCGTCCGGCTGTGGCGGAGAGCAGAGCACGATTTCCCTGACCCCGGCGACACGCGCCGGAATCGCGCCCATCAGCACACTGCTCGGGTACACCGCGCGTCCACCGGGTGCGTACACGCCGACGCGCCCCAACGGATCGGGGCGGCGCCCGATGACGACGCCCGGCTCGGTCGCGATCTCCTGCGCCTCGGGACGAAAAGCCGCGTGTGCCGTCTCGATATTTCGCGCCGAGCGCTCCATCGCCCGCCGCAACGGCGCGCTGACGGTATCGAGCGCGCGTTCCCATTGCGCCTGCGGAACCTCGAGCGCATCGAGCGACACGCCATCGAGTTCCAGCGCCAGCGCACGAAGCGCAGCATCCCCCTCGCGCCGCACCCGCGCGACGATGCCAGCCACCCGCCCCCGCACCGCCGGGTCGCCCGACGTTGTCCGTTCGAGCAACGTTCGCCGCGTTACCTCGCTCATCTCGCTGACCCGCCCCGTCAATGCCCACTGCCCGGAGATCCGTGTCACCGCTTCTGCTGTTTCGCTCATCTCTCGTCGCTCATCGGGGTCTCTCTCGTCGGAGTGTCTCTCATCGCTCGTCGCCGTGTCATAGCTCGTGCACGAAGGCGATCTCAAGGCATGAGCCGCTCGATTCTCGTTACCAGAATTCCTTCGGCGCCCAGTGCCTTCAGCTCGGCGATAGTGCGATAGACCGTCTTCGCCGGTACGACCGCGTGCACCGCGACGTGCGTTCCGCTGTTCAGCACGTCGATGACGGTTGGGCCATTCAAGCCGGGAATCACCCGCGTCACGGCGTCGAGCGCGGTGCGCGGCACATTCGCCATCAGGTATCGCTTTCCGCGCGCGCGCAGCACGGACTCGAGGGCCATTGTCAACTCCTCGAGTGAACCAGCCCGTGCTGGATCACCATTGCGTGTGGCGTTAGGCGCGGTGATCAGGCGGGCCGATGACTCGAGTATCGTCTCGACCTCGTGCAGCCCGTTCACCTTGAGCGTCGATCCCGTCGACGTGATGTCGACGATGACGTCGGCGATCCCGATGTGCGGCGCGATTTCCGCCGCACCAGAAACCGGGACGATCTCGACGCGCTGGCCGCGCTCGGCAAAAAAGCGCGCGGCAAGGCGCGGGTATACCGTCGCCACCCGTGCACCCGCGGCGATCCCCGAGACGGCGGTGATCGCGCTGTCGTCGCTCGCAGCGACGATCAGGCGACAGCGCCCGAACTCGAGATCGGCGAGCGTCTCGAGCTCGCGCCCCGCTTCGTTGACGAGGTCCCACCCAGTAACGCCGGCATCAGCCGCGCCATCGGCGACGAATTCGGGGATGTCCTGCGCCCGAACAAACAGCGCCTGGAATTCTCCGCCAAGCGACGCGGTCAGGGCGCGCTCACCAGTCGCTCGTACCTCCAGTCCGGCATCGCCGAACAGGATCCGGGCTTCTTCCGAGAGGCGTCCCTTGTTCGGCAGGGCAATCTTCAACATTCCAGTCTCCGTGGACCGGCCGTAGCCGACCGGTGAAAAACAAAAGGCCCGTCCAGGTGGACGGGCCGTGACAGCGCGAAACGCGATTCTCAGGCGATCAACTCACCCTCACACGCGACACGATGCCCCGACCCGTGGGCCGTGGTGGATCGCATGATGATGGTGAGCAGAGATTCGCATCGAGGGGAAAGACTAGACACCATCACGAAGGAAGTCAACGCGGGTCCGAGGGCCAATCGCGTGGTCGCGGTCGCTTGGAGGCGGGGGAAATGACGGGTCTAGGGAGTTTCTTGGCGAGCGTCGCCCACGCGGCATGTCTCGTGCTTGCATTGGCATTCGCTCGACATTGTGAATAAATTCACAATACCCCGCGGACCCCGCGGAGTGAAGTCACACACCAAGTGCCACGTACGGAGGCCTCAGGAAATGCGGTTTAACGAACTTGCGCTCGTTGCGGGAGCCCTGGCGATCGTCGCCTGCGGCGGCGGCGACAAGACTGTGCAGCAGACGACCACCACGACCGACACGGCCGCCGCGATGGCGTCCCCGACCACCACCGGTGCGATGACGGCCGCCGCGATGGCGCCGATCACCGGCAAGACGGTCGAGATCAAGATGATCGGCGACGGTACCACTTATAAATTCGAGCCCGCCAACGTCACCATTAAGCAGGGAGATGGCGTGAAGTTCATCATGATTTCGGGCGGCCCACACAATGTCGCGTTCATCGACACGCCCGCCGCTGCACAGGCGCAGCTCTCGGCGAACATGCCGAACCAGATGAAGGAAGCCACTAGCCCGATGATGATGACGCCGAACGAGACGTACACGGTCTCCTTCGCGAAAGTCCCGGCTGGCACGTACAACTATCATTGCGAGCCGCACGCCGCGATGAACATGAAGGGTTCGATCACCGTTCAGTAACACCAGCTGTTGCAGGACGTGACGAAGGCGGAAGCACACGTGCTTCCGCCTTCGTCACACTGATCCGCTGCTCAGGCTTGTGTACCGCAGGCCGCGGCGAGATACTCGCCATTGATGCTGCCCGTCACTCCTTCGACTGACCGCCGCCGCGCCGCGAGTGCGCTCTGGATGAACGCGCGCGCGCGCAACGCCCTGCGCCGTCCGTTGCGAATCGCGGTCGTCGCGCTAATCGTCTTCGTCGTCGCCCTGGTTACCCTGGTCGCCCTCCCGCGACAGGCGCAGCGTGCCGCCGCGGTCGTCGCACCAGCGCCGACCGAATGGCGCGACACTGCACGACTCATCGCCGGCGCCTCAGAGGAGCGGTCGCGGTTCGACAGCATCGAGGCGTCGCTCGTGGGGATTCGTTTACTGCTCGCACGGCCTGCCCCGGCACCGGCGATCGAATCGCTACCCCCGGAGATAGTCGCACGACGCGACTCGCTGGCCACGATCGTCACCAGTCTTGCGCGGCTCATCGCGCGCGTCGAACAGTCTCCCCTCGCCGCATCGTACCGCGCGCTCGCCGACGCGCCCGCCCTGCGCAACCAACCATCGGTCAAGTCGCTCGTCGATTCACTCGCTGACATCGAGCGGGAGCGAGATGCATTCGGTGCCGTTGGCGGGATCGATCCGAATTATGTCGCGCTCACCGCCCGAGCGACCGAGATAGGGCGCGCGATTCAGGACATCGCCGACGTGAAACGCGCCCAGCTGCAACGTGAGGCGCAGGCACTGGCGCCTCCGGCGCCTCCACCGGCGGCGCGCCCGGTGATCGACACGTTGCGGCGCGTCACGCAGCGCGATTCGGTGCGCCGAATGCTCGAGGCCAGGACGCGACTGCTCGAGGACGCGCGCCGAGCCAACGCGTCGGTCACGCGTCGCGCGGAACGCGCCCGTGAGCTCGCGAACGTGTCCGCGCCACCGCTCGCGCTGCTCGCGGCGTCGCTGGTACTCGGCATCGCGGCCGGCTTCGCTGGAGCACTCATTGGCGAGATGCGGCGACCCTGCGTAGCGGACGTGCGAGAGGGCGAGCGGGCGACAGGGCTTCGGGTGCTCGCGCACATGCAGCCTTACGAACCACCGCCCGAGCGAATTCGCCGACGCGCCGACCGAGAGTTACCGCCGCTCCTCGAACCCGGTGCCGACGCCTATCGATTTCTGTACCTGCAGGTCTCCGGAATGCTTCCCGGCAACTGGATCATCGCTATCGCCGGCGATCACTCCTCGCTGGCCGCAGTTGTCGCCGCCAATGTCATCGTTCTCGCCGCGCTCGATGCACGCGCGTCGGTGCTCATTGACGCCGACCCCGCGGGCTGCGCGGCTGGCGTGATGCATGTTTCGCCCGGGCCCGGCGTCGGCGAGATCGCCCGCGGCGAGCTGGCCTGGAGCGAAGCGTCGATGACACAGGCGGTGGGACGCGATCGCGCGGCGGACATTGTTCCGGCAGGACGCCGCGCAGATCCCGCCGAAATCGCGGCAGCACTCGCCCGCGAAGTGCCTCGGCTCGCTCGCCGTTATGACAGCGTCGTCGTGACGAGCGGACTCGATTCCCTGCTCGAGGCTCCGCTCCTCGCCATTCCCCGAATCATTCTCGTGGTTCGCGCCGGGAGTACGGTGATTGCTGAACTGACACGCGACGTGGCCGCGCTTCGCGCCAATGGCGCACAGCTGCTCGGGCTCGTGCTCTGGGACCGCGACGAGCCACATGTCCCAACGCGCGAAGATCTCGATGCGCTCGCCAGCGCTGCGAATCGCGGCGTACCAGCGGACATGCTGATCGAATCACGTGTGGGCTGACACCCTGCTCGCGGCCGAACGGCTGCACCTGCACCGGCTCATCCTCTGGGGTGTCACCAGTGCGCTCGCCGGCGCGCTCCTGTTGTTCACCCTCGGGCGCGCACGCCGGTCACCGCTGATCTTCCACTTCGCGCTGCAGTGCATCGCCTGGGGCGCGATCGACGTGGTGCTGGGAGCCGCGGGACTTCACTCCCTGGCGCTGCGCGACCTGGGTGCGGCGACACAACTCGACCGATTTCTGTGGCTGAATCTCGGACTCGACACCGGCTATGTTGCGGTCGGCGCTACCATCGCCCTTTGCGGCTGGCTTCTCGGCAGACGGCACGGCGCTGTCGGCGCGGGCGCGGCCGTGGTGCTCCAGGGGTTGGCGCTCTTCCTGCTCGACGCGCGCTTCCTGTTGCTCCTCGAGCGATTCGTCTGAGTCAACCTGTACGGCGTCCCAATGGCTGAAGTCACACTCGATCTGCGCACCATTCCCCGACCGGAAGCGTACGACTCGCTCGAGGCGCAGCTCGCGAGCGTGCTCGCCGGAATCGACGATTCCATCGCGGCGATGGCGACGATCAGCGCGCTCGTGCACCACGCGTTTAGTTTCCTCTGGACCGGGTTCTATCGAGTCATCGAGCCGGGACGGCTGCTTCGCGTGGGCCCATATCAGGGGACGCTCGGATGCCTCGACATCGAATTCGGTCGTGGCGTCTGCGGGACGGCAGCAGCCAGTCGCACAACGGTCATCGTCGCCGACGTGGATCAGTTTCCCGGACACATCGCCTGTGACGCGCGTTCGCGCTCCGAGATCGTCGTTCCGGTGTTCGACCGCGCGCGCGAACTAGTCGCCGTCTTCGACATCGATTCCGACCAGGAAAACGCGTTCGGTCCTGACGACCAGCGCGGACTGGAGCGGCTGCTTTCCTGGTTCGCACGCGGCCACTGAAAGGAAACGCTGCCCGGTGCGCGCATAGCGCTCGTGGGCTAGATTGGGAGGCGCCATTCAGGGAGAAGATGACAGTCACCGGATACTCTGACCGCATCAATCACGCGCTCGCCTTTGCTGCGAAGCATCACGCACAGCAGGTGTGGAAGGGAAGCTCGCGCGTTCCCTACTTCACCGGGCCGGCCAACGTTGCGATCATCCTGACGCGCTATGGTCAGGATGACGACACGGTCGTTGCCGCGGTGCTGCACGACGTCGTCGGCGACGGCATTCGCGATGGCCAGACGACGGCGATGCTCGAGCAGCGCATCGGTGACAAGTTCGGATCGGATTCACTTGCCGCACTGCTCGCCATCTCGGATAGAAAGACGGACGACGACGGTGTCGAGATGTCGATCGATGAGCGTAAGGCCGACGTACTGTCGCGACTCGGCAATGCCGATGACCGTGCCCGCTGGGTCGTTGCGGCATACACACTCCACGCCGGCAGCTCGCTGCTCGCCGACGTCAGGCGGACGGCGTATCCTGACACCGTGTGGGGCCGGTTTGCCAACGGCCGTGGAGAGGTGGCGACGTCCTACCGCCGAACGCTCGATCGCCTCGAGGAAGTGGGTTTCGTTGCGGCGATCATGCGTGAACTGGCATCGGTCGTCGATGCACTTGAAGGACTTGCTGCCGAGGACCTCTCGGCTGCACCGCGACTGGCGCGCTGACCACCCCGCTCGACGCTGGCTGCAATCACCAGACACCCGCTCATGAACACGCATTCCAACGACCCTGCGGTCCGCACCCACGTGACCGCCAACAACAACGCACAGGGCTGGGGCATTGCCGCTTTCATCGTCGCCCTCGCGTTAGGCTGCGCGTTCACCGCGCACTACATCCACGAGCGTACCTACCGGTCGCCTAACGATCCGGCCGCACCAGTCACGACGAGAGAGCACGAGCCGCACGCGTGATCGCCGGCGACCCGCCGCCGGAGCGAAGCAGCGTCAGACCGCGGCGGTGACGGCGGCCGGGTACGTCCGCTCGACGTAGCTTTCGAGCAGCTGGAGAAACTCGGGCACGATGTTGTCGCCCTTGAGGGTCGTGACCAGCGCACCGTCGACGTAGACCGGTGCCTTCGGGTCCTCGAACGTTCCCGGCAGCGAGATGCCGATGTTGGCATGCTTCGACTCGCCCGGCCCGTTCACGATGCAGCCCATCACCGCGACTTTCATCTCGACGACGCCGGGATGACGCTCCCGCCACGTCGGCATCTGTTCGCGAAGATAGGTCTGGATGTCCTCAGCCATCTTCTGGAAGAAGGTAGAGGTTGTCCGCCCGCAGCCGGGACACGACGTCACTTGCGGCGCGAAGCTGCGGAGACCAAGTGACTGGAGGATCTGCTGCGCGACCTGGACTTCCTCCGTCCGGTCGCCGTTAGGCTTCGGCGTCAGCGAGACGCGGATCGTGTCGCCGATTCCTTCGGAGAGGAGGATCGAGAGGCCCGCGGTGCTGGCGATGATCCCCTTGCTCCCGAGGCCGGCTTCAGTCAGGCCGAGATGCAGCGGGTAGTCGCAACGGCCGCCGAGTCGCCGATAGACGTCAACAAGGTCGTGCACCTGCGACACCTTCGCCGAAATGATGATCTGCTCGTGCCGCAGACCCGTCTCCTCGGCGAGCAGCGCCGAGCGTAGTGCGCTCTCGAGCATCGCCTCGATGTAGACGTCGCGCGCGTCGCGCGGGCTGCCCACGCGGGCGTTGTCGTCCATCATCACGGTCAGTAGATCCTGGTCGAGTGAACCCCAGTTCACCCCGATCCGGACGGGCTTGCCGTTGTCGACGGCGACCTGGACGATCGTCCGGAAGTGCTCATCGCGCCGCTTCCCGCCGACGTTGCCGGGGTTGATGCGATACTTCGCCAGCGCCCGCGCGCAGTCCGCGTGTCGCGTCAGCAGCAAGTGTCCGTTGTAATGGAAATCGCCAACGATGGGGACGTCGATTCCATCGTCCGCCAAACGCCGAACGATTTCCGGGACCGCGGCGGCTGCCTCGTCGTTGTTGACTGTGACCCGCACCAGTTGCGACCCGGCGCGGGCGAGCGCAGCGACCTGCGCCGCGGTCGATGCCGCATCGGCGGTATCGGTATTCGTCATCGACTGCACAACTACCGGGTGGGCCGATCCAACGAGCACCCCACCGACGTTCGCAGTCACGGACTGCCTGCGTGTTCCAAAAGCCACGAGCATGCTCCGAGAAAAAAACGACACCGCGCGACGCGACGAGGCGCGCTCACGAGTGAAAGGTAGCCGAGCCATCCGGCAATCGGGATGAGATACCTTCCCGGCGGGAAGGGTTCGGCCCATGTTGTACACCAGCTTCTTCTGATGCGGCACGCGTTCCGCAGCAGGACGAGCCGTCCGCCAGCCCGGCACTCCGCCGCGCCTCACTTCGACCGCCAGCACCCGCCATGGCCGACAACATTGATCGTCAACCCACCGCTCCTGCTCCCCCCCCAGCACCACGCCGGAAACGCTGGGGCCTTCGCATCCTGGCCGTCCTGCTCCTCGGCCCAGCGCTGGTGATCGGGCTCTGGATGGCGATCACGCTGAGCTATACGTACTCGAATGGCGAACGCGCCGGGTACGTCCAGAAGTTCTCGAGGAAGGGGTGGCTCTGCAAGACATGGGAGGGCGAGCTCGCGATGGTGAACATTCCGGGTACGGCGCCAGAGATCTTCCGCTTCTCTGTCCGCGACGACGCGGTCGCGCGCCAGCTCGAGGCGGCGATGGGGAGTCGCGTCGCGTTGAGCTACAAGCAGCACAAGGGGATCCCGACTTCCTGCTTCGGCGAGACGGAATATTTTGTCTCGAATATCCGAGTGGTCGGCGGGGACAATTCGCTGGTCCTTCCGGTCGCGCCCGGACCCACAGCGGCGCCACCGATCGCACCGGTCCCAGCGCCCCGTTGACACGGATGGGGTCGCCTGCAACACGGTGTGCTTTCGTCTGTTGCCCTTCCGGACGAAGCTGCTACATTGCACGCGTGCCGCGGTCATGGTGATCGTGCGCACGGTTACAGCCTGCAGACAGTGGGCATCGGTATTCAGGAGCTAGGCAATGCGTACGACTGGCAAGGTGAAGTGGTTCAACGACGCCAAGGGTTTTGGCTTCATCACGCCCGACAACGGCTCGAAGGATTGCTTCGTGCACTACTCGGCGATTCAGGGCAGCGGCTTCAAGACGCTGGCCGAAGGTGATGCGGTCGAATTCGACATCGTCGAAGGGCAGAAGGGCCCGGCGGCGGAGAACGTCACCCGGGCGGGCGCTCGGTAACTCGGGCTTCTCGCCTGATGCCAAACGGGGCACCCCTCACCGGGTGCCCCGTCGTTCTTTTGCCGGAGGCCGTCCCCGGCGGCGGGGCACAGCGGTCTCCATGGCGTCGAGCAGATTCCGATCGACGTCGCGTTCGAGCGCGTGGAGGTCAACGGTCAGGGTAATCACCGGCGTGATTTTCACGGTTCGGGCGGATTGCGGCCCCACCGCGACGAGCGGTTCGCCGACGCCCACCCCCACCCCGGCTGCGGCCCCGGCGATGGTTGGCAAGTCGACGAGGATAATCGCAGCTGCAAGCTCGACTGCCCTCGACACAGGGACGCGAAGCTCCCGGTTCAGCTGACGGACGAGCGCCGCAGTGACGAGGGCTCGCACCGAAAGCCGACGGGGAACGCCTCGTGCAAAATGGTCGGTCCCAGGCAGGGAGTGCTGCGACGTGAGGTTGTCGAGCCATTTTTTCTCGACGCCAATCGCAAGCGAAGCAACCGCAATGTCATATACTCTGGCCATAATAATCCTTTTAATTAAGGACTAATCTGAAGGCCGTACCGGGCTTTATTGTTCCTAGCGACTTAGAAACATTATAACCGTCTTTGTTGGAATTCGCCAAGTCAGCGCGTTTGCTCAACATCGCGCGGTTGCGTACATTGCGCGCGCTTCGCGTAGCGGTCCCTCGAATCGCACATCTCGACGTGAGCACGTACCACCGCCGCCGGCTGGTTGAACTCAAGCATGCCTTTGACGAGGCACGGTTCGGCGCAGACCGCACCCTGAACTTACGGGCAAGGCTGCCAACGGCAGCGGACGCAGCACGCCAGGCAAATGCCTGGCTCCGGGAGCGGCAGGCGGCGGGTGTGGTCGAGGCGTTGATCATCACCGGTCGAGGCAACAACAGCGACGACGGATTTTCCGTGGTGCGGGAAGCGGTGTCAAAGACGCTGCGCGCGCTGCGACGGCAAGGCGTCGTTGACGCGGTGACCGAGCATTCTCCTGGTTCGTTCGTCGCCAGGCTCGCTCCGATGCGCCGCCTCTGGGAAGGCGCCCGCCGCACCGTACATGCGCGGAGCGACACGCCCGGCACTGACGCCCTCAACGGCCTCGACCCGGAAACGGATGCGCTTCTCCGCCGGCTCGCCGAGCATTCGCTCGCGACGTTAGGCGTGCACGACACGACGCCTTTCATCGAGCGCGAGATGGCAACGCAGTTCGCGGCGCTGCTCCGCGGTGTCCCACCCGGCGATCGTCGCGACGAGCGGCTGCGCGCCGTCATCCGGCGGGCGCTCGACGACAACGACGACCGCACACGTTAGGCGACGCGACATGGAACGACTTCAGCTCGCGCTGATCACCTTTACGTCGGTCCTCTTCATCGTCGACCCGATCGCGGTGATCCCGGCCTACCTCGTCATCACGCAGCACGAAACGCCGGCACAGCGACGCCGAACCGCCACCCGCGCCTGCATCGCGGCGGCGATCCTCCTCATCGGATTCGGCCTCGCTGGCCGGCTGCTCTTTGCCGTTCTCGGCATCACGATCGCTGCGTTCCGCGTCGCCGGCGGATTCATTCTCGGCCTCGTCGCGCTGGACATGCTTCGCGCCCAGCGGAGCACACAGGAGAGCGCGGCCGAGATCGCCGAAGGCACAGCGAAAGAAGACGTGGCGCTCACTCCGCTGGCGATGCCGATGCTCGCCGGACCGGGCGCCATCTCGACGATCATGGTATTGGCCGGCCAGGCGACGACGTTCTCGCAATCGGTCGCCGTCTACGCGTCGATCGTCCTCACTGCCTTCGCGTCGTGGGTAACGCTGCGTGTCGGCGAGCGCTTGATGACGAAGATGGGGCAAACCGGGATTCGAGTGATGACGCGCATCATGGGCCTCCTGCTGGCTGCCGTCGCGGCGCAGTTCATCCTGACCGGTGTGCGCGAAGGCCTGGCGCTCTAACGCTCAGGGCGGGCTGGCACTCTGGTTTGACCGCTGAATGCTGTCGAGGCGCAACCGCGCCTGCTCGATGATGTCGACCCTGGCACGCCGCCGCACGATTTCGCGTCGGATCGAGTCCCGCTCCGCGATCAATGCGCTGCTGCTGGCCGCCGCATCAGGGCGCGCGCGCGCGGAGATGCTATCCAGTGCCGCCGTCGCGGCGGGCAACGCAGCGGGCGCCGGCGACACCGCAGCGTTAGGGAGCGGCATCGTGGCGGCCGCGCCGCGCTCCGTGACCGGCGCTGGGGAAGGCAAGTGCGGCCTGGGCGGTCCACTGCGGCCGGATCGAGTCATCGCTCGCGATGACGGACGCCGCGCGACGGCTGGCTGCCGTGCGATCCCGCCGGCTGAAATCGATTCCTGAACGATCGGCACGCTACTGGCGGCGACGCTCGCGGAGTCGTTGCCGCGGCCGGCGTCGCCCGGTTGCTGAGGCACAGCTCGGGTGTGCTGCCCGGCCGCATAGCCGATCGCCACGCCGAGCAGCAGTGCGGTGCCAGCCACCAACCCGGCGATTGCCAGTCCGGAGTGCTGACCGAAATGAGCGACGGCGCGCCGAGCGCTCGACTGCCGCGCCGCCGCGCCAGCATGAGATGGCGAATGAGTTGCCGGCTGCCTAACGTGAGGGGCGACCGCGCCGGCAGCCGAGCCCAACACGGCAGGCTCGACACTTCGGACAACCGGGCGCTCGCTGTCAGGCGGCGCGAGACCCGACTCATCGTCGTTGACACCCCGCGCATGCCGTTGGGCGTCGATCTGGTGCGACTGGCCCGCGGCGTCCGAACCGAAAAGCGCCACCGCCTGCCCGCCTAACGTTGCAGCGGGCGGCGCGGTCGACCCGGCCGCGGTCGACTCGGCGCTAGCGGCATGTGAAGCCGATATGCCTTCGCCAGTGGACTCGTGCAGCTCGGTGAAGACGGGAATTCCGGAGCGTGGCGAACGGCGGCGCGCGACGTAGGCGCGAGGCAACAGCCGACCTTCGCTGTCGCTCGAGACCGGGAGGGGGCCCGGGATGCGGGGCGTGCCGGCGGGGGATCGGCGACGCGGCGTAACAGGAGGCGGTGTCGCGCCGCCGGCGGAAAGCGTCGTGATGGAAACGACGCCCGGCGGTGTCAGCCGAGGGCGGCGGCTTGGCGTGACTGGTGGCGACGGCGGGGCGTCGCCTAACGCTTCAGCGGGACCGCCGAGGACACGTTGCGCCTCAGGCGCCGGAATACCGGCAGCCTCTGAAACAAGATCGGTCACCGCGCGAGCGAGGACGGGAAGCACCAGCTCGAGCCGCGGCGCGCCAGCTTCTTCGACGACGGAGTGCGCAGAGCGCGGTGGCTCGATCGCCGTGACCGCGGCGCGAGCGCCGAGTGAATCGGCGCCTCGCACGACACCACTGCACACGCAGCCCACTGCGAGAGCGGGGTCGATCAGCGTATCGCTACCCGCGAGAATCAGATCAGCGAGCTCGGAGGCGAACTCGCCGCCGCCGATCGTGGCTGTGGCGCAACGAGCCCGCGTCCAGAGGATCTCGGCCGAAGGCAGACCACCCGGCTGCGAGAGATGCCGCCGCCGGTCCGGCGGGATTACCGACTCGAAGACCTCAGGCTGCGCGGTCAATTCGATGCCGCGATCAGAAAATTGCGCGAGTAATTCTTCGGGTGTGAGACGAGCATCGATCGAGTCGTCTGCTGCCGCTGGGCAGCGACCGACATACGTGATACGAAGCTCGCCCCTCGAATGCAGGCGAACGTATCGGGCTGCGGCGACTGGTGGCGCAACCAGCGAAACGAGATGCGGCGCCAGCTCCGAGCCTGACGCGAGCACCCGCCGCGCGACGTGCGGACACGAACAATGGATTGCCGGGCGCGCGCCTCCGTGCGAAAGCACGGCGAGTGTCGCACTGGCTACGAGCTCGTCACCCCAGCTCGCGGGAATCGCTGCTTCGAATCCGGCCGCGAGGCATGCGTGCGCAAGCTGGACGGGCGTCGCCGGCCGTGCGGCCAGTTGCGCGTCGTTGCCGAGAATCACGACGGCGGGGGCGTGCGAAGCTCGGATATCTGCGACTGGCGTCAACGTCGACACGCGTGAGTCTGCTTCAGATCGAGGAACCCCGCAAGGAAGCTAAAATCATGCGCGAAGTCCAGAGCGGCCCGGACATTGCAAAAAGTTGGCTGTCTGATCCACTTACAAGGGGCGGGGATGGTCGAAGCAGTAGCTGGGCGTAGCTCGAGTCGCTTGTCAGCTGAGGAGCGCGCCTCAATCGCAGCTTACGCGGCACGCGCGACGTGGCCCAGCGGCTTCGTGATCTATCAGCGCGGCGCATCAGCTGACGGAATATTCGTCGTCCTCCGCGGGCGTGTCATCCTTCGCAGCCGTGTGCGCGCCGGGCGCGGGTTCGTGCCCGGCGTCGCATGCGCAGGTGAGACGTTCGGGGCCGAGGGCCTCGCACAGAGCTCGCGATACGCGACCGACGCTCGTGCCGATGACGAAACAGAGACGCTCCATCTGAGTGGTGCTCGCTTCCGCGCATTCGTGCGCGAGCAGCCACAGCATGCGCTCGCGCTCGTGAGCCAGGTGATGTGCGAACGTGCCGGGCTACTCGAACGCCTCAGGGAATTGACGACGCTCAGTGTCGAACAGCGGCTCATGTCGACGCTGCTGCGGCTTGCAGGCAGCGAAGGCTTTGCCGCGCCGGACGGGTCGCTCGTGCTCGACGCTCCGCGCTACCGGCTGCTCTGCGAGATGGTCGGCGCGACACGCGAGTCGGTCTCGCTCGTGTTGGCAAAACTCGTTGGTGAAGGACTCGCGACACGCGACGGGACCGTGATAACGGTGGAGCCACCGGCGCGGCTGGCGTCGAAGCTCGACCAGACGTGGCTCGACGGCGAAACAATGCTGCACATGAATGGTGCGGCGGACCGGGAGCGGCGCGCACTGACCTGAGAGTGCGTATATTCCGGCCCGTGAGAGCGTACCGTGAATAGCGCAGCATCCGATGAAGGCAGCGCCGGTGCGAATACAGACGAGGACGCGCCACTGGCGGAAATCACGCCGCGAGAGTTGGATCTGCTGTTGCGAAGCGACTCTCCCCCAGTGCTGATCGATGTTCGCGAGGCGTATGAGCATGCGTACGCACGCATCATCCCGGCGCGCTTGGTGCCGCTGGCGACGCTCGCTGCGAATATGGATACGCTGCCACGCGACGCGGATCTCGTCATCTACTGTCATCATGGAGTTCGCAGTGCCTACGCGGTCGAGATGCTGCGCAGCGCCGGTATCCATTCGCGAAACCTGATCGGCGGAATAGAGCGCTGGAGTACCGAGGTCGACCCATCGGTCCGGCGCTACTGATCGCCGCCGCCGCGGCTCTGGTCGCTGGGCTCTGGCGAGGACGCCGCTCGGCGAGGACGCTCGTCGACGGTGTGGCCACTCGCCTGACGGTTGGTAACGATGGCATCGTGCTCGGCGCGGGCGCCATCGCGCACGACGCAGTGACTGATCGAGCGGTCCTGTTGCTCCACGGCTTTGGCGATACCCCACAGACACTGCACTACGTGGCCGACGCGTTGTTCGCTGCCGGTTATACGGTGCGGGCGCCCCTCCTGCCCGGGCACGGACGAACACTGGCTGAGTTCGGGACTACCCGCGCGAAGCAGTGGATCGGTGCCGCACGGGACGCTTACGCGGAACTGGCGGCCACCCATGGGCCGTCGCCGGTTGTCGGGCTCTCGATGGGCGGCGCGTTAGGCATCCTCCTCGCCGCCGAAACGCCGACCATGCCGGCGCTGGCACTCGTCGCGCCGTATGTCAGCATCCCGCGCCGGGCGCGTGTCGTCGCCCGCTTCCATCCCCTCTGGGAGCTCGTGACGCCGTACTTCCGATCGGGCGGCGAGCGATCGATTCTCGACCCCGCCGAGCGTGCGGCGACGCGTGGGTATGGGGTATTGACCCCGCGCCTGCTGTTCGAGTTGTCGCGGGTAGTGCGTCGCGTACAGGTGTCTTTGCCGAGGGTGCGGGTACCGACGCTCGTCATTCACGGCTTGCACGACGAGCGCATCCCACCTGACGCAGCGGCGCGTGAGTACGCCAGACTCGGCGCCCCGGAGAAGAAGCTGGTCTGGGTGAACCAGGGCGGCCACGTGCTCACGGTGGACTACGGACGGGAGCGAGTGATCGCATTGATTCTCGACTGGCTCGCCGGGCACCGGGGAGCAGCAGATTCGAGCATCACCGCCCGGCGTTAGGCGAAGCGCGATGCCAAACGCAACGAGGGCGCGCCGGCTTGGCGCGCCCTCGTTGCGTTTCCGGCCGTGAGGCTAGAAGCGGTCCTGCACGCGCTCGACGACGGTGCCCATCGCGTCCTTCGCCGCACCGGCGGCATCCGCCGCCTGCTGGAGCACTGCGCCGCCAACGCGCTTCACGCGCTCCATCGGCGACTGCGACTTCCTTGCGGATTTCCGCGACGACTTTTTCGCGGACGAACGCTTCGCCGAAGACGGCTTTGCGGCGGACTTCGACGCACCGGCCGATCTCGCCGTTGGACGCTTGCTCGCACTCTTCTTCGCGGAACCGCGCGCCGTCGGGCGACGCGATGCGGACTTCTTGCGCGCGCCGCTCTTTTTCGCGCCACGCTTCGCTGCGCCCTTCCTGGCGCCGCGCTTCTTCGCTGCGCCCTTCTTGGCGCCGGAACGTTTACCGCTGCTGCGCTTTGCGCCGCCGCGTGACGATTTGGCTCGTGTTGCCATTGTTGTCTATCCTCATGAGGGTGGTGACGGGCGGAACAGCAATTTTCGCGCACAAGCTGACGCGGGTCATCGCTAATCACGCGCGATGTTCAATGCCGCGCCAGAGGCGTCGCACATCTGTGTGACGGCGGGCGACGCGATCGGACGCCATTCACGAGGCATCGCCGCGCCGCGGAGCCAGTTGCAGTCCGCTGCGTGGTGCACGAACGGGTGACAGCCATATATTTCCCGCCGTTCGCCATTCGAGGAGACCATGACGAAATACACGATGCTGCTGCTGGCCGCGACACTCGCGGCGTGCAGCCCGAAGCCCGCGCAGACGACCGATACAGCGGCAGTCCACCCGCCGGCCGACCCCGATGTGTCGGTGCAGGGTACCGGGATACCCGCTGGATACACCGCGATCACCGATGACACGACCGCGCAGATTACGAACGCGCGATACGTGGCCAAATCGGGAAGCTGGGATGTCACGACCGGGCCGGCGCACATCATCTTCGCCGGCAAGGACTCGGCGAGCGGGGCGTACACGGCCAGCGCGACGCTCGCGCAAATGGAAGCGCCGCGGCATCCGGAGGGTTACGGGATATTCATCGGCGGCCGCGACCTGACGTCGATGACGCGAAATTACACGTACTTTCTCGTGCGCGGGAACGGCGAGCTGCTCGTGAAGAGCCGGACAGGGGCGAAGACAACCGACGTCCTCACCTGGCGCGCGAACCCAGCCGTCCCGAAGGCGGACAGCGGTGGCAAGGCGACATACCGTCTGGCGATTCGGGTCGCCGCCGACTCGGTCCGCTTCATGGTGAACGACAGGCCGGTAGGCGCAGTCAAGGCGGGCGCAGTTGCGACCGACGGCGTGGCCGGGCTGCGGATCAACCACAACCTGCATGTCCTCACAGCGCCAATCACGATCAGTCGGTAGCCATCGCGGGCGGCCGGCGCGTTAGGCGGAACGGTTCGGGCGGGCGGGCAGCCGACGCGTGCGGTCGTCGCGAAGAATCCAGCAACGATCCGCAGGGAGCCCCTGCGCCGCCCATGCGCGCTCGAGGCGGATGGGCGGCTCGTGCATCGGCTCGTCAGTCAGCCGGAACGTGCCCCAGTGCGTGGCGAGCATTACCGGGGCACCACTCTCGGCGCCCTTGCCAAGCTGGATCGCGGCGGCCACCGCCTCGTCAGGATCCATGTGGACGGGGCGCATGAACCAGC
This sequence comes from Gemmatimonadaceae bacterium, assembly GCA_046593895.1. GTDB lineage: Bacteria > Gemmatimonadota > Gemmatimonadetes > Gemmatimonadales > Gemmatimonadaceae > JABFXC01. The sequence goes on from JBKJQR010000130.1 coordinate 25,754, forward strand.
GGGGCGAGTACGCACCAATCGGCAGGAGCGCGAGATCGAATGGCCCGAGCCGCCGCCCGATCTCGGCGAATTCCGGATGGAAGCCAGTGTCGCCTGCAAACAGCACGCGCCATCCGTCAGCCACGATCGCAAACCCGGCCCACAGCGTCCGGTCCCGCTTTGTCAGCGATCGGCCGCTGAAGTGCTGCGCCGGAACCGCGGTGATCGTGGTGTCGGCAGCTCGTATGGACTGCCACCAGTCGAGTTCCACCACCTGTGGAACGCCGAGCGCGGTGAGCAGCGCGCCAACGTCAAGCGGTGCTATCCAGCGAGCAGCGGGATGTGCGGCAACAAGCGACCTCACCGTCGCCGCATCGAGATGGTCGTAGTGATCGTGCGAGAGGATAATGACGTCGAGGGGCGGCAGTGCCGCGAGGGGGATGGCGGGTGGCACGAGTCGCCGCGGGCCAATCAGCGAGAGCGGCGACGCTCGCTCGCTCCATATCGGATCGGTCAGGACGTTCATCGCGCCGATTTGCAGCAACACGGTTGAATGGCCGATCCACGTCACGCCAAGCGCACCGTCGGTCTGCCGGGGATGGATCACGGCCGACGGGCCAATGGCGAGGGGAATTTCGGCTGCGCGCCGCTCGCCGCGGGCCCGCCTAACGGCGCCGCCGGCCACCCAGCGGAGGAATGCGCCGAAGCCACGGGGGCGCGTGCCAGGCCATGGATTTCGATAGCCCCCGCCCGCCACGTGATGGTCGTTCGTCGTCATGAGCGGGAAGCTGGAGCGCTTTGCGCGGGAATGCGAATTGTTCTGGCGTGAAGATTGATCGTTCGCCGTCGGGCGAGCACCAGCCACCTCAATCTCAAGCGATCGATGGACGTTCCCGCGGTACGTGCACCGGAATTCCCGGAAGCACTTGAATGGATCGGTACCGGGGGACGCTCCCTCACGCTCGCCGACCTGCGCGGCAAGATCACCATACTCGACTTCTGGACGTATGGCTGAATCAACTGCATCCACATTCTTCCGCAGTTGCGGAAGCTCGAGCAGCGATTCGCGAACGAACTGAGGGTTGTCGGGGTCCACAGCGGGAAGTTCATCGCCGAGCGCGAAACGTCGCGCATCGCCGATGCGGCGCGGCGGCTCGGCGTGCATCACCCGGTCGTCAACGACCGGCAGTTCCGCATCTGGCGCAGCTATGCCGTGCGGGCGTGGCCGACAATCGTCGTGATCGACCCGCGCGGCTACGTGGTGGGGATGCACGCCGGCGAAATCAGCGCGGACATGGTCGCACCGATGCTCGAGCGGATCATCGCTGACGCGGGCGTCAGCCTGCAGCGCAGCGCGATCGAACAGGTAGCGGAACCGCGCTCGCGCACCGCGCTTCGGTACCCGGGAAAAGTCGCGGTCGCCGGCCGACGCCTCGCGATCGCTGACTCGGGGAACGATCGCGTGATCGTGGCGGATCTCACAAGCGACGCGACAGCGAGGATTACCGCGGTGTACGGGGGCACGCGCGGCAACCGGGATGGCACCGGCCCGCAGTTCGACCACCCGCAGGGACTGCTCTTCGATGGCCAGGAACTGCTGGTCGCCGACGCATTCAACCACACGGTCCGAGCCATCGACCTGGCGACGGGGACCGTGCAGACCGTAGCCGGGACGGGCCAGCAACTACGAACGCGGGGCGACCTCGTCGCAGGCGCGCTTTCTTCGCCTTGGGATCTCGTTCGAGCCGGCGACAGCATCGCGATCGCGATGGCTGGGAACCACAGACTCTACCTGCTCGACCGCGAGGCGAATGCTGCGCGCCCGTACGCCGGGAGCGGCGCCGAGGAAATCCACGACGGCCCGCTGGCCACCGCCGCGCTTGCGCAACCGATGGGCATCTGGGCGGACGACGAGCGAATCTACTTTGCTGATGCCGAGTCGAGCGCGATTCGATATGCCGAACGACGCCCGCGGGGAATCGTTGGTACCCTCGTCGGGAGCGGGCTATTCGATTTCGGCGACGTGGACGGGGACGAATCGGTGGCGCGGCTGCAGCATCCGCAGGGGATCATCGGGGCCGTGGACGGCAGGCTGCTCATCGTCGACTCGTACAACGATGCGCTCAAGTGGCTTGACCCAGAAACGCAGCAGGTGACAACCTGGGTGCGCGGACTTCACGAGCCGGGCGGAGCAGCGATCTCGAGCGACGTCGTCTACGTCGCCGACACGAACGCGCAGCGGATTGCAATGGTGCGGATCAGCGACGGACGGATCAGCGAGCTCTCGCTCGACTGGACCGCGATCGGCTGATGCCGACCGCGCTGCCTAACGCGCGACGGTCTCGACGACGGCGAGATTCTCCGCGACGTGCTTCGTGCCACGCATCCCGACGAGTGCGGTCGTGATGCCCGGGGCGCCGCGAACGAAGGCGAGTGCTCGCTGCGCGTCGGTATCGTAGCGCGGCAGCGCGTCGCGCACCGCCGTCGGCAGCGCGCGCGCGAGTGCCGACTGCATGAGCGATGCGCTGGCGATGGCGAACAACCCGAGCTCGGCGGCCGCCTCGAGCGCGGTTCGCTCGCGGCCGGCAACCCGCTGCGTCGGAGCACGCAGCGCTTCGCTCATGGCGAGATTCACGGGAAGCTGCACGTACTGAAAGTGGTGCGCGTCGCCCGCCACTTCACGGGCGGCAGCGACCAGTTCCTCCAGCGAGAGACTTTCCTTCGCCGTCGGCGGGACGCGGAGCCCGTTCCACGTTGCGCAGCCGTAGGACGCGATGTGACCGGCATCGACACTCGCTTCGAGAGCGGCAAAAGCGCCGACCACTCGACGGAGGAACGCGTCACGCCCGATCGACGCGACCTGTTGCTCGGGATTGTGGAGGTAATAAACGTCGATCGTATCGATACCGAGGTTCGCGCGGCTGCGGGCGATCTGATTGGCGAGATACCCGGGAGCGATACAGTGTCCGCCGCTGACGACATCCTCCGGCCGCATCACGCCGCGGGCAAAATATTCGCGCTCGATCAGCGCGTTGTACCCCTCGCGCGAGGGAGGGGGCGTTCCGTCGAGCGGGATGTAGCCGCCCTTCGTGCAGACGATGATCTCGTCGCGGTGGCTGACTCGATCGCTGGCGAGCGAAGCGAGAACGCGACCAACAACGCGTTCCGATCGCTGGCACCGGTAGTTGATCGCGGCATCGATGACGTTGATCCCGGCGGCGATGGCCGCGCGCAGCGCTTCCTCGTAACGGCGATCGTCGTCGTCGTCGGGCTCGCCGAGGTAAGTGCCAATACCGATCGAGGACGCGGCCAGGCCGCCACCGGCGGATCGATAGAAATCCGGAATCCGCTCGGCGGCGAAACGCGCCGCTAGTCGCTCGGTGCCTGTCGCAGTCGCGCGTGAGGACGCGACCGATGGATCGTCACCGGGGGCGATGCCACCGTTGGCCAATCGTGCGACGGGTTCAAATTTGTCCTCGATCTTCGGCTGTCCGGTATTCATCATGCGATGGGGACGCTATCGGGAGAGGAGAGCCCGGGCAAGGGCGAGGGTGCACGATTCATCGCACGCGAGCCATTATTCACCACTCCCTCGTTCAGGGAAGTGGCGCTCCGGCGGCAGAATCGGCAGGAGACGTCGTGTCCTCATCCTCGTCAGGTGCATTTGTGAGACAAGCTTTTGCCACGCTGCTGATTCTTGGTGCAATCGCCTGCGGACGCCACGCCACGCAGGTCGTTACTCCCGTACCGATTGACTCGGCGCGCGTCGTCGTCGAACCGTCAGGCCACTCACGGGCGCCGTTTCAGACAGTCGCCGACGATCCGTTCCGTCGAATCGACCGGATGGACTGGCCCGGACCGAACCGGTTTCGCGGCGCCGACGGGCAGCCTGGCCCCGACTACTGGCAACAGCGTGCGGACTACAACATCACGGCGACGCTCGACACTGCAGCCCGGGCCGTGAGCGGAAGCGTCGCGATCAGGTACACGAACACCTCGCCGGACACGCTGCACTTCGTCTGGCTGCAGGTCGACCAGAATCTGTATCGGCCCGGGAGCAAGGGGTCGGTGATCAACCCGGCCGACAGTCGCTGGGGCGCGCGCAATTTTCAGGGCGGCTACGAGATCAGCCGGTTGATGGTCGACGGGAAGCCGTACACATCGAAGGTCGATGACACGATGATGCGCATCGATCTCGACAAGCCGATCGCGCCCAAAGGCGGGACAGCAACGATCGCGATGGATTTTCGTTTCCTCGTGCCCGACCACGGGTCCGACCGGATGGGGCGCGACAGCACACTGTACGAGATCGCGCAGTGGTTTCCGCGCATGGCCGTGTATGACGACGTTCGCGGCTGGAATCCGGACCCCTATCTCGGACAGGGCGAGTTCTATCTCGAGTTCGGCGACTACGAATACTCCGTCACCGTACCGGCGGGCTACACCGTCGCCGGGAGCGGACTTCTCCAGAACCCAGGCGACGTACTCACTCCCGCCGAGCGGCAGCGACTCGCGCAGGCAGCGACATCGACGAGCGTCGTGCAGGTCATAACGGCGAGCGAGTCAGCGCCGAAGGCAACGTCAGGCACGAAGACATGGAAGTTCCGCGCGCAGAACGTGCATGACGTCGCATGGGCCGCTGCGCCGGACATGCGCTGGGACGCGGTGAGCACGGGGCCGATCGCGAACAACGAGAAGGGTGTGCTCGCACAGGCGTACTATGTCTGGCCGCGGGCTGGCGCGGGCTGGGAGAATGGCGCCGAGAACACGCAGTGGACGATTCGCACGTACTCGTCGCTGTTCTATCCGTTCCCGTATCCGCAGGCATCGTCAGTTGCTGGCCCGGTCGGCGGAATGGAGTATCCGATGTTCGTGATGGTCCACTACGCCGGGAAGCCGCAGGGCGCGTTCGGAACGATCGATCATGAGCACGGGCACGAGTGGTATCCGATGATCGTCAGCAGCAACGAGCGCCGTTATGCATGGATGGATGAGGGTTTCAACACCTACATCAACGCGTTCTCGAACGAGCTGCGCACTCCGGCCGATCCGATCTGGCCGCGCGACCTCGCCAACTGGCGCGACATCCAGTCGAAGGGAATTGCTGCGCCGCTGATGACGCCGCCCGATCGCATCGATCCGGCCGCACTCGGTGCGATCGGCTATCGCAAGCCGGCGGCGGTGCTGCTCGCGCTACGCAATCACGTCGTCGGGCGCGAGACCTTCGACCGCGCCTTCCGCGAGTACACGCGGCGCTGGGCGTTCAAGCATCCGACGCCGGCGGATTTCTTCCGGACCGTCGAAAACGTGAGTGGCACCGACCTGTCCTGGTACTGGCGGGCGTTCTTCTACGGGAATGACGTACTCGATCTCGGGATTGATGGCGTCAGCAACAGCACGGAAGATGGCCAGACGACGGCGTCGATCACGGTGCGCCGCTACACGTCGATCCCTTTCCCGCTCGAGATGCGTCTTCGACTGGCCGATGGAAGCGTCCGCAATGTGACGATCCCCGTCGAGATCTGGGGCTCGGGCAAGGATCGCGTGACGGCTGAGGTGCCGGTCGCGTCGAATGTCGTCGGCGTTCGGCTCTGGCCTGACGGCACCGTTCCCGACTGGAACGATGCGAACGACAGCTGGGGCAACGTGCCGCCAAAGGATGCGATGCCACTGACGACGACGGGTGGACTTAACACGGTTCCGCCGCGGACGACGCCGAGCAAGTAGGTAAGGGCCCGACGCGCGTTTGAGGTGATGCACCGTTGGCGGCGCTTCGGGGTTCTAGTAGATTGAAATGAGGGCGGTCCAGTCGCGAGGACGCGACTGGACCGCTCGTTTCTCCGGTGCAGGTGCCGGATCACCACGAGAGGAGTTGCGGGATGCCGGATTTCGGAAGCTGGGGCACGCACTGGTGGAAGCCGGTGCTCTTCGTGATCGTCGCCGGGCACATCACCAACGTGTGCGTAACGCTGTTCCTCCATCGTGCGCAGACGCATCGCGGCGTGAAGCTGCACTATCTCGCGGCGTTGCCGATGCGCACCTGGCTCTGGCTGACCACGGCGATCGTAACGAAGGAATGGGTCGCCTGTCATCGGAAGCATCACGCATTCGCCGACCGTGACGGTGATCCGCACAGCCCGATCGTCGAAGGGTTGCGCAACATTGTGATCAAGGGCGCATTCTACTATCGCAAAGCGGTCCGTCAGCCGGGGATGCTCGAGAAATATGGCAAGGGTACGCCCGACGACCTGCTCGAGCGCCGGCTGTTCGCGCCGCTGAACTGGGTCGGCATCCTCGTGATGCTGATGATCGACATCTACCTGTTCGGGCTGTTCGTCGGACCACTCGTCTGGGGCGTGCAGATGATCTGGATCCCGTTCTGGGCGGCGGGGATCATCAACGGCGTTGGTCACGCGGTGGGTTACCGCAACTTCGACGTGAAGGACGAGAGCCGGAACATCCTTCCGGTCGCGATCTGGCTCGGTGGAGAAGAGCTGCACAACAATCATCACCACGATCCACGCTCGGCGAAGTTCAAGGCAAAATGGTACGAGTTCGACATCGGGTGGCTGTACATCCGGCTCCTCTCGCTGTTCGGCCTGGCGAAAGTCGAGTACGCGAGGAGCTGATGGCCGATGTCAGCTGCACTCGCTGCGGTCAGACGCGCGAGGGATTCGAGCGGGCGCCATTTCCCGGCGCGATCGGCGCGCGTGTTCAGGCGGGAATCTGCCGCGAGTGCTGGGCGCAGTGGCTGAAGCAGCAGACAATGCTGATCAACCACTACGGGCTCAACGTGATGGATCCACAGGCACGGGCGTTCCTCACGAAGAACATGGAAGCGTTCCTCTTCAAGGCGGGTGGTGAAGAGGACGTTGACACGACGAAAAAAGGAACGATCGCCTGGTAGTGCCATGGCCGCCGTCAGGCGGCCCGCAGGCGTTTTCCGCACCACGCCACTCCCTCGCGAGCCAACGTCAATCGACGGGCAGCGCGGGGCCGCGCCGCCGCTTGACATTAGTATCTACATGATACTAATTGGGCCCATGCCTTCTCGCACCGCAAAGCGCGCCCGCACCGCACTCCGTGTCACGATCAACATCGACGTCGTCCTGCTCGCCCCGAGCGGGGGGCGGTTGGCGGTGTTCGCGCCGCAGGTCGCTGGTGCCCGTCGCGCCCTGCCGACGGGGGCGCCGCGGTCGGGGGAGTCGTTGGAGACCGCCGCGTCGCGGATTGCCCGGGCGGCGGTCGGCGGCAGCGTCGCGTGGCTCGAGCAGGTCAGCACCCGGCTCGAGGGCGATGAGGCGCGGGTGCTGTTCGCCGGGCTCGTCGTGGCACCTGAAGCGGACGACGAGGCATGGATTGCCCGTGAGCGCACCAACGCCGTCGGCGCGGGTGCGCGGCGGCTGGTCGATGAAGCCACCGCCGCAGCGGGGATCTGGCTCGACCGCACGCCCGTCGCCTTTCGCCTGCTTCCCGGAGCATTCACGCTGAGCGAGCTCCAGGAGGTTTACGAGGCAATCCTCGGCCGCACGCTGCACAAGGCGAGCTTTCGACGCGCACTGCAATCGGCGCGACTGGTCACCCCGACGAGGGAATGGAGAAGCGAAGGGCGCGGCCGTCCGGCGCAGCTTTACCGCTTTGTGCCGCGGGCGCCGAAGGCGTCGAGACGAGGCGTCAGGTTCGACTGGCTCTCGCGTGCGCCGTAGAGGGCGGCCAGGGCGCGCCTAACGCTTCTTGCTCCCTTCGCCGCCCGCGTCCTTGCTCTTTGCTCCAGCCCGACGGCGCTCGGCTTGCCAGCGCATGATGCCGCGGGCGATTTCGACGTTGTCGACCGCGATCCGGTAGAGTGCCTCGAAGAGCTCAGTCTCGGAGCCACCCTCGAGCGTGACGATGATGGGCGCAACGTGACCGAGGCGGCGCTCGGGGTCGATTCGTCGTTCGACTGCAACGCGCGCGCGATATACCCCGCCTTCCGACGGGAGTGACTCGATCGTGACGTAACCGCCGCCCGGGAGTTCACGTGTGAAAAGCACCGCTTCCTCCGCCATCATCCCACCACGGGCCGCGGCATCGCGGACAGGATCAACAGGTATGCGAACATGGTGCCATTGTGCGTAAAATCACAAGGCACGGGCCGCGCCCGGAGTTCCGGCGGCGGCGCTTGAATGCCTGACGAATGCATGAGCGGCCGGTGTCAGTAGACCGTCGGTGCGCGTCGGAATGAGGGCGGTCCCTCGCTCAGCCGCGCGACAGGAAGCGCCACCTCTGTCGTGGCTGACATCGGGATGTAGAACGTTCCTTCCATCGGCAGCACCCGGCGCACCGCGATCAACCGATTCCGGAACCAGTTATGTCGCGCCCATTGGCCGCCATGCGGGCGGATCATGTCGAGCTTCACCCGTTTCGCCGAGCTCGATGCATGAATGATCGTGTCGCCGCCCACGTAGATGGCGATGTGCTGAGCGCCGCGTCCCCCTGAGAAGAAGAGCAGGTCGCCGGGGCGAAGATCGCCCGGGAAGGGAGCGTCGCCGAAAGCTGCCTGCTCGTGCGCGGTGCGGGGTAGCGTAATTCCGTAGCGCGCGAACACGTAGCGCGTAAAGCCGGAGCAGTCGAAGGCGCGCGGCGTATTACCGCCCCAGACATAGCGAACGCCGACGTAGTCCCTGGCCGCCCGCACGATGTCGGAGCCGGTTACAGTACCGCGAACGACAACGGCCGACGTTTTCCGCTGTGCGCTCGCGTGACGAGGTGCGGCGCTCGCGAGGAGAGCGAACACCGACAGCAAGCCGGACGCGCGCACCGCGCGCATCCGTGAACGGATCGAGGAGGGAGCCATACGAAGGCCAGACGAGCCGAGGCGACCTGCGGTCACCCGATCCCAGCGTCCGGTCGCCGTGGACTACGCTGTGTCCGCGGTCACTCGTCGACTGGCCTTCGTATGGCTCCCTCCTCGATCCGTTCACGGATGCG
>JBKJQR010000149.1:0-8130 GCA_046593895.1 Gemmatimonadaceae bacterium
GAGTTGCAGCGGGCGGCCGAAGTGCCGACGATGCAGCGGTATGGTTTCGGCATGGGGTACGTGCCGTACCGCGAAGCGATCGCCGCATGGATGCAGAAACGATTCGGGCAAACCGTCAACCCGATGACGGAAGTCGTGCCGTTGCTCGGCAGCAAGGAAGGGCTCGCCCATGTCGCGTTCGCGTACGTCGGCCCTGGCAACGTCGCGATCATTCCCGATCCGGCGTATCAGGCGTATCTCGGTGGCACACTGCTCAGTGATGCGCAGCCGTACGTCTATGCCCTTCGGCCGCGCACGAACTTCCTCATCGATCTCGATGAGATCCCCGATGAGGTCATGGCCCGTACGCGTGTGTTGTATCTCAACTATCCGAACAACCCGACCGCAGCGATCGCGCCGCGCGAGTATCTCGAGCGCGTGGTGAAGACGTGCATTGATCGGGACATTCTGCTGGTGTACGACAACGCGTATTCGGAGATGGGTTTCGATGGATACGTGCCGCCGAGCATTTTCGAGATTGACGGTGCGCGCGAGGTCGCGATCGAGTTTCACTCGCTGTCGAAGACGTACAACATGACGGGATGGCGCTGTGGCTGGGCCGTAGCGCGCCCACCGATCGCCGCCGCGCTGTCGAAGGTGAAGACGTTCGTTGACACGGGAGCATTCATGGCGGTGCAGGCAGCAGGGGTAGCCGCGCTCGAGAGCTGGGCAAGCTGGGTTCCGGGCAACGTCGCGGTGTTCCGCGAGCGCCGGGATGCCGCTGCCGACGCGTTCCGCGCCGCCGGATTTCCCTGTGCCACGCCGCGCGCCGCGATGTACCTCTGGTGTCCGCTGCCGAGCGCGATCGCCAGCCGCCCGTTCGCCGACCGGTTGCTCGATGAAGAAGGCGTCGTCGTCCTCCCCGGTTCAGCGTTAGGCAGTGGTGGCGAAGGCTATTTCCGCGTCTCGTTCGTCACCGCGCCGGACCGGCTCCGTGAGGCGGCGGCTCGTGCCGGACGCCTGCTCACCCGGATGGAGGGCGAACTCGCGTGAAGATTCCCCAGCAGCGGCGCGACTACCGCTGGCCGGCGACATCGCTCGCGCTGCACATCGTGGCGATCGCGCTCCTCGTGCGCATCGTGCTCGTACCGGGAACGCTCGGGTCGTTCTTCCAGCAGGACGCGCGCGTGATCCCGCCATCTCCGGAAAAATTGATCTACGTGCCGCTGACACGGCCGCGCGACACGACGGTCGCCCGCGCGCAGGTGGACGGCGGCGACAACCGCAAGGCGGCGCCTGACGTCGGGACCGCGCCGATGCTCCGCGCGCCGATTACGGTGCCGACGACACTCCCGCCCGCGCCGCGGATCAGCGCGACACCCAGCGAACCCGGCGGCAGCGGTCCCTTGATCGGCGGCGGAGGAATTCTTCGCGGCGTTCAGCCTGCGTTCGGTGATGGCCGGCTCTGGTCGGAGACGGGCCCGCTCATCGGCGCCCCGAAGACCGACGACGAGCGGCGTGACAGCGTCTTCGCATCCCGACTCGGCCAGTACCAGGATTCGCTCAACCTCGCCGAGCGTGGACAGGTCGGTCCCGGTGAGCGACCGGCGTGGATCTACAACCGCGGCGGTCAGGAATACGGGATCGACAAGAACAAGATCCACCTTGGCAAGTTCTCGCTGCCGAGCGCGCTGCTCTACCAGTTGCCGCTGGCGAAGTATCAGGGCGACATCACCCGCGACCGCGAGCGGAACATGATCGCCGCCGAGATGTTCGACCAGACGCACCGCCGGCTGAACGAGGAGCAGTTCCGCAACGCAGTGAAGGCGATCCGAGCCCGGAAGGAGCGCGAGCGGCGCGAAGCGGACGCATCGACGCACGGCAGCGACCTCGCCGGACCGCAGGCCGCCGGCACGCGTTAGGCAGGCAGTGGTGGCGCGGAACTACGCGCCGTCGCCCCCCGGCAGGGCGTCGGCCACTTCCTCGCAGAACGGCCGGAACACTCCGCAGACCACGCCGAGCACCGAGAAATCATCGTTAGGCCCGACGCTGATCGGGCGGTCGGCGGGATTCGCCGGCTCGAGGACCGTTGTCGCACCGCGGTGGGTCAGCGTCTTGACGGTGGCTTCGTCGCCAAGCCGCGCGGCCACGATGTCGCCGTCCCGCGCCCGCCGCGACTGCGACACGAGCACGTAGTCGCCGTCGAGAATCCCGCGCCCGTTCATGCTGTCGCCGACCACCTTGAGGAAGAGCGAGTCTTCGGACGGGAGGAATCGGCGGTCCATCGTGATGTAGCTGACCCGATTCTCGGGAAGGAATGTCGGTTCGCCGGCGTGAATCTTCCCGTAATACGGAACCGGCTGTACGCTCGCCATCCCGCTGACGCCGAGCAGCTTCACGCCGCGTGAGCGGGCGCGGTCGCGCTGGATGTAGCCCTTGTCAGCGAGCCCGTGGAGCAAGTCCGACACGGTCTTCGTCGACTTGATCCGGAACTTCCGGGCAATGTCCCGGATGCTCGGCTGATACGTGTTTTCCGCGAGGAAGTCGATCAGGTAGTGATAGACTTTCTGCTCGAGCGGGGAAAGCGGCTCCGTCATTGGAGACCTTTGCCAAAAGCGTCGCCGGGCGCCATGCCTGGCTACCCGGCGAAAATGACACGAACCCGTACTCGCGTCAATGTATGGCCGCGTTTGCCGCGACGTCAATGTTCAGATCGATACGGATTTCGTAACGGCGTCGAGCCAGCGCTCTGCGCTCTCGATCCGGCGCAACGCCCGATCGGGGCCGAGCATGACGAGTACGTCGAAGATCCCCGGGCTCACGGTCAGCCCGGTGAGCGCGACGCGCAGCGGCTGGAACAGCTTTCCGCCGGTGGTGCCCCGCTCCTCGGCAAGCTTTCGCAACGCCTCTTCCATCGCGGCAGGATCCCATGTGGTGTGCGCGAGGCGCTCGCGCGTCGCCGTCAGGATGTCTCTCGTGGCCGGGGCATCCTTCCACTGCTTGGCCACCGCGCCAGGGTCGTAGTCGATCTCGTCGCTGAAGTATGGGCGCGCCTGATGCACGATCTCGCTGGTGGTCCGCGCGCGCACCTTGAGCAGGTCGAGGAGCGCGAGATACCAGTCGCGCTTTCGCTCCAGTTCCGCTTCCTTCACCAGCCCCGCGGCGACGAGCATCGGCGTCACGAGCGGCGCGAGCTCGGCGGCGGGGGTTCGGCTGAGGTGCTGGCCATTCATCCACTCGAGCTTTTTCGTGTCGAAGACGGCGGCCTTCTTCTGCAGGCCGTCGATCGCGAAGAGCGCGATCATCTCGTCCATCGTCATCACTTCGCGATCGCCGCCGGGCGACCAGCCAAGCAGCGCGAGAAAGTTCCGCATCGCGCCGGGCAGGATCCCGAGGTGCTGGTAATCGCCGACGGCTGTCGCGCCGTGCCGCTTGCTCAGCTTCTTGCCGTCGAGCCCATGGATCATCGGCAGGTGCGCGAAGGTCGGCAGCGGCTCGCCTAACGCGCGGTAGAGCAGGATCTGCTTCGGCGTGTTCGAGATGTGATCGTCGCCGCGCATCACCAACGTGATCCGCATCGCGATGTCGTCGGAGACGACGGCCATGTTGTAGATCGGCGTCCGGTCGGAGCGGAGGATGACGAAATCCTCGATGTCCTTGTTCGGGAAGGCGATCCGCTCGTGGACGAGATCCTCCCACTCAGTCGTGCCCTCGGGAACGCGGAAGCGGAGGACGTGCGGCGTGCCGGCAGCGACCCGCGATTCGACGTCGGCCGTCGTCAGCCGATCGCAGCGGCGATCGTACTTGAAACTCTCCTTCCGCGCCTCGGCTTCCTTCCGCCTAACGTCAAGCTCGGCCGGCGTACAGAAGCAGCGGTAGACGCTGCCATTGGCGAGCAGACGGTCGGCGTCGGCGCGATGGCGCTCGAGGTTCGCCCCCTGGTAGACCGGCTCCTCGTCCCAGCCAAGGCCGAGCCACTCGAGGCCGTCGAAGATCGCGCGGGTGCTCTCGTCGGTGCTGCGTGCCTTGTCGGTGTCTTCGATCCGGAGGAGGAACTGGCCGCCGTGCTTCTTGACGTAAAGCCAGTTGAAGAGCGCGGTGCGCGCGCCTCCGACGTGGAGATAGCCGGTAGGCGAGGGCGCGAAGCGCACTCGTGGCGGCCGATTGTCACTCATGCGTTAGGCGCGACGGGGAGAAAAAAACGGAGAGAGAGGGATTCGAACCCTCGATACAGGCGTAAACCCGTATGCCGGTTTAGCAAACCGGTGCCTTCAGCCACTCGGCCATCTCTCCGTGACAGAGGCGCGCGACAGGAGCGCCGCGCGCCTCGAGAGTCTGAAACTACCGCGCGCCGCCGGGCCGGTCAACCGCTCGTGGCGCGCACTGCTCAACGGAGGGCACAGGACTCGAACCTGTAAGTCGCTCTCGCGACGGCGGTTTTCAAGACCGCTGCATTAGCCATTCTGCCAGCCCTCCCGACCGACGTACATTCGCCCGCGCGCCGTAGTTCGCGCAAGCGGTTGCATCACCGCATCCGGTAGCTGCCGGGGAATGACTCAGTGCAATCCAGGCGCTGCGGGGAGCGTGAGCGTGAACGTCGTCCCGACGCCCTGCGTGCTTTCAACCACGAGGTCGCCTCCCATGCCGCGCGCCAGCTCGCGACTGATGGCGAGCCCGAGTCCGACACCGATGTCCGGCGAAGACAGCGTGCGATCGACCTGCACGAATGGATCGAAGATCGTCTCGAGCTTGTCGGCGGGAATGCCCGACCCCGTGTCCGAGATACGCACCGAATGCATCCCCTGCCGGTTGTCAGCGGATGCATGCTTGTCGGCGACTCCCGCCGCGCACGACACCGCGATGTGACCGCCGCGTGGCGTGAACTTCGTCGCGTTATTAACAAGGTTCAGAATGATCTGCCGGACCTTTTCTGCCTCCGCGCGAACGATCAGCGGCAACTCGCACGGGAGAAACGAATAGCCGACTTTTTTCCCGAGCATTTGCGGTGCAACGAAGGCGTGGACGCTCGACACCACGTCGCACAACTCGATGTCGGCGGTGGCATAGACCACGCGGCCGGCTTCGATCTGGGCGTAGTTCAGCACCGAATCGACGAGCCCGAGCAGGTGTACCTGGCTGCGCTGAATGCTGACGAGGTCACTACGCTGCTCCGGCGTGATCGGCCCACGGATGCCAAGCTCAAGGAGTTGCGCGTACCCGCCGATTGCATTGAGTGGCGTCCGCAGCTCGTGCGACATCGTGCTGAGGAACTTTGCCTTCGTCGCGTTCGATGCCTCGGCCGTCGCGCGCGCCGCAACGGCATCGGCACGGGCGGCTTCCGCCTCCGCCCACGCGGCACGCGCCGCTGCGAAGAGGCGCGCTGCCTCGAGCGCCTGGGCGCAACGCGCTGCAATCCCTTCGGCGAAGCGGATTTCATCGGACGAATAAATCGGCTCGCCGGGGTGCCTCACGAAGGTGATCGCGCCAAGCAGCGCGTCGTGCGCAACAATGGGGACGACGAGCAACGCGCCGGCGCCCAATTGGCGCAGCACGCGGAGTGTCTCCGGATCGCGCGCGGCGGCGGCCACCGCAACCCCGGCGCGCTCGACGATGACGACGGGGACGCGGGTGCGTTCGATGGCGGGCACCCCGATCAGGTCATCGACGACGGGCATCCAATGGCCGGCGAGCCTGCGCGCGAGGGCGTGCATTTCGTCGTCGGGGTGGATCACAGCCAGCCGTCGCAGTCCGCCCCCGATCTCGACGACATCGACGACGCACCATGTATCGAGTCCCGGCAGCGAAACGCCGGCGATCGCCGCGTAGGTGAGCTCCTGGTCGAGCGACGCACCGAATCGCAGGCTGGCGTCGGCGAGGAACTGTGCGCGTTCGCGTGCGGCTTCCGCCGCGACTGCCTTGTCCTGCTCGCGCAGGGCGCTGAGCAGGATGCGCTCGGTCACCAGCCGCAGCGGGACGTCGGTCGCAACGGCGTCGGCGGCCGCCACACTGCCTAACGGGCGACCGGATTCCGGCCCTCGCCCCCCGTCGATCACACCGGCCCGCCGCGCGGGCTCATGGACCCGCCGCCCGGGCGATCGCCCGGTATCGAATGCTCGCCTCGTCCTTCCCACCGATGCGCGCCGCGTACGCGAGTGCTACCAGCCGTTCGACGAGCACGACCGCCTCGGCTCGCGGAATCCCGGCGCTGGTCGCCAAGCCGTCGAGCGATGTCTCGCCGATTCGGACCAGGGCGTCGAGTGTGGTCGCCTCCGGCACCGTTAGGCCGGCGTGTCCCGTCGACTCCGAGCCCGCACGCTGTTCCGGTGTGCCGGTGAGGATCCCGTGGTAGCCGAGCAGTGGTTCGCGCATCGTCGCTCCGGTCGCGGTGATGCTGTATCGCCAGAACGACTGGCTGTGCTCGCTGCGACGCATCTTCACCACGGCCAGCAGCTTCTCCATCTGACCGTCGATCTCGACGTAGCGCTGAACGATGATGTCGTCGGTGATGAACGAGACTTGCTGTCCGGTGAACCCCATGTCGGGGGCCATCGCCAGTGCCTCGAGCACCATGAACACCGTCACCTCGCTCGCCGTCAGCGCGCCGACGAGCCGGTAGAGCGACTCACGAAAATCCTCGCGGAAAGTCGGTGCGAGTGCGACTTCGAAGCCGGTGAGTGAATCGATGACCACCCGGGTCGCGCCGGTTTCGCGCACGCTGGCGAGGATGTCCGAGAGCGTCTCATCCACCGACAAGTCGAGTGGCCGCAGGTACGTGATGCGCAGCTTGTTCGCCTTGATCATCGCGTCCGGATCGATGTCGAAGGCGCGCAAGCGGGCGAGATAGGCCTCCGGATACTCCTCGAAGCCAGCGACGACCACCGCCTCGCCCTGACGCAATCCCTCGGCGGCGAACAACATTCCGAACGTTGACTTGCCTGTGCCCGTCGGCCCGGCGAGCATCAATGCGTCGCCGGCGGGAACGCCCCCTCCCATGATCGCGTCGAGTCCTGGAACGCCGGTCGACAAACGCTCCGGTCCACGCGCGGGGCCCTCGCGACGGCCCCACTGCTGGTCGGGGATCCGCGGGAACACCTGCAGGCCGTCGTCCGTGATGCGGAACGTATGCAGCCCCGGCATCTGCGCCTGGCCGCGGATCTTGAGCGCCTGCAGCTTGCGCACGACCGAGTTCCGATCGGTGGCCTGCGACAGCCAGAGAATGCCGTCGGCGATCGTGAACAGCGGTTGCCGCTGTTCGGGCTCACCGTATTCGCCGATGAGCAGCGAGGTGACTTCCCACGACGTAAGGTGCAGCGCCAGCCGCTGAACGAAAAGCTCGAGCGCCATCAACTGATCGACCGACGCACTGGGCGGCTCGGCCTGGAAGTCGATCCCCGTGCCGGCGCGAATCGTCCGGAATGAATCGACGACGACGATTCCCGGCGTTAGGCGCTCGACCTCGGCCGTCATCCGGGCGAGGACCGCGTGGAGATCGCCGGTGAGTACTTCTTCGCTGAGATTGAGAAAATGGACCGCCGAGCCAATCAGCTCCGGGCGGAAGAAGCTGAACTGCCGCTGATAGCGAAGCATCTTCACCGTCGGCTCGCCAAGCACCGTGAAATACAGTGCGGGCCTGGCAGGCGTTGCATTCGCGAACAGGATCTGCTGCGCCAGCGTCGTCTTCCCGGCGCCGGGCGAGCCCGCCAACATGTTGAAGGAAAATTCCGGCAGTCCACCGCCGAGTACCGAGTCGAGGCCGGGGACCCCGGTTGACAGGTGGCGAAACACGCGCTGGGAGAGTGTGGTTGCGCGCCGTGGCGATTGACTGCCGCCGCTTTCGGCGCTTGCGCTCGTATCGTCGATCATTGGTCCGTGGCCTTCTGGTGATCGTTGTCAGGCATCGCCGAGCCAGGCGCACTCTGTTCGAGAAGCTTCAGCGCGAGATCGGTGCCGATCAGCCGTCCGATCAGATCGGTGAGGACGGCGAGCAGCGCGACGGCTCCGTCAGCTGTCGCATGCACACCGTGAACGCGTGCGCTTGCGCCGAATCCACTGAGTGACGGGGACGCCGTGCTGTTCACCGCGATCTCGGCGAGCGACGGTTGGAAGCTCTGCGCGCGCGCGAGCGCGCGTGTCAGCAGGGCAAGTGCGCCG
>JBKJQR010000269.1:0-2958 GCA_046593895.1 Gemmatimonadaceae bacterium
CCGTCGCCACACCGGTCGAGCCGCACGCCTTCACAAAGGCGTAGGTGTTGCTCCACGTGACCGCGCTGCCGACATCCGTCGCCGTGGCGCCGCCGTTGGCGGCGAGCCACGCGCTCAACGCCGCAGTGTTACCCGTGCCGTCGGTCTCGACCGTCTTGCTCGTCGCGACCGCACCGATGGTGGGGGCCGTCGTGTCGACGATCGTGAAGGTCGCCGAAGTCGTGGACGCATTGCCACACGCGTCCGTCGCGGTGAAGGTCGCCGTCGCCACACCGGTCGAGCCGCACGCCTTCACAAAGGCGTAGGTGTTGCTCCACGTGACGGCGCCACCGGCGTCCGTCGCGCTTGCGCCGCCATTGCCGGCGAGCCACGCGCTCAACGCCGCGGTGTTACCCGCGCCGTCGGTCTCGACCGTCTTGTTCGTCGCGACTGCACCGATGGTGGGGGCCGTCGTGTCAACGATCGTAAACGTCGCCGAAGTCGTGGACTTGTTGCCGCACGCGTCAGCCGCCGTGAAGATCACGGTCGTCGCACCGGTCTTGCCGCAGGCCGCGGTGATGGCCGAGAAATCGTTGCTCCAGGTGACGGCGCCACCGGCGTCCGTCGCGCTTGCGCCGCCATTGCCGGCGAGCCAGGCGCCCAACACCGCGAGGTTACCCGCGCCGTCAGTCTCCACCGTCGTGCTGGCCGCAGCGGGCGAAATCACCGGGGCCGTCGTGTCGACGATCGTGAACGTCGCCGTGGCGGTCGCGAAATTGCCGCTCGCGTCGGTCGCCGTGAAGGTCACCACCGCGGAACCGGTCGCGCCGCAACCGGCGCTCAGACGCGTGTAGTTGTTGGTCCAGCTGACCGTGCTGCAACCGTCGGTCGCGCTCGCCCCGCCGTTGCTCGCCAGCCACGCACTGAGGGCGGCAGCGTTGTTCGCCACGTTGCTCTCGATCGTGCGGTTGGCCGCAGGCGTGGTGATGGTCGGGGCGGTGGTATCGACCACCGACACCGTGGCGGTAGTCGAGGAGCTGTTACCGCTGGAATCCGTCGCCGTAAACACGACGGTCGTCGCACCGGTCGCGCTCGCGGAGCCCGTGTAGTTGTTCGACCACACGACCGGACCGCAGTTGTCGGTCGCCGCGGCGCCGCCGTGGCCGGCGAGCCACGCGCTGATCGCCGCTCCGGCGTTGCCGCATTCCGCGATCAGACCGGATGCCGCCACGGTGATCGTGGGGGCCTGGGTATCAAGCACAGTGACGGTGAACGTCGTGGAGGCGGTGTTGCCGCTGGCGTCGGTGGCCGTGGCGGTCACGACCGTCGTGCCTTTGCCGAAGGAGGTGCCGGGGGCCTGGCTGTAGCTGACAGACACGCCGGAGCAATTGTCGGAGGCGACCGCGGCGAACGAGGCGGTGGCGCTGCACGCACCGAGCGCCGCGTTGAGCGTGATGTTGCCAGGGCTGGTAATGGTCGGAGCCTGCGTGTCCGTGACCGTGACCGTGAAGGTCTTCGTCGTCTTGTTGCCGGAGCCATCGGTCGCGACGCTGGTCACGACCGTGTTGCCGACGGCGAAGAAGGAACCGGAAGCCGGGGTGTTGACGACCGTGGCCGTCGAGCAGTTGTCCGTCGCAGAGGTCGCGAACGTGACATTGGCACCGCATCGGGCGGCGTCAGCGTTCACCGAGAACGAGGCCGGGACCGTGAGCGTCGGCGGCGTGCTGTCGCCAACCGCGACTACGACGTTGAACACCTTGACCGAAGTCTTGCCGGTGTTGTCAGTCGCCGTGACCGTCACGGGCGTGCTTCCGACGGGGAAAAAGGAACCGGATGCGTGGCTGTAGGTGACGACGGGATTCTTATCGCAATCGTCGATCACCGTCGGAGCGAAGCTGACATTGGCGCCGATGCAGCTACCCACGACGGTGACATCGGGAGCCGTGATGACCGGCGCGCTTTTATCGGTGAACGTCTGCGCCGCGATCGTCGCAGGATACAATTGGCCTTCGGCTTCCTGAAAAACGACCGAATTACCCCCGTTAACTGTAATGGTAATTGGCTGATTGCACGTTCCGGGGGCAAAGTCCCAATAGCCCCAATCATTGTAACGATTTGAAGAGCTAGTCGTGGTAAGGACGGTGATTGGTCCCACTAATCCCGGTAAGCTACCTAAAGGAGTGTCGTTCACGACGCCCGTAGGATCGAGGTTAAAAGTGCTCTCGCCACTGGCACTCTTGACGGTCACATTGATATTATTGGGGTAAACCAGTCTCGATTGGTTGTTATGCCAGTGCTCGATGTAGATTCGAACGAATCCGGTGGGAGTCGTGCCATAGGCAACTTGGACGCCGTGAGCCGACGCGCTTTGCGCAGCGCCGAACAGCGCGAGGGAGAACAAGGCCGCGCGAGCAGCCCCGAGTAGGTTTATCATCTTCATGGGTAGGAACTATCTGTGAATTGGTCGCTGGATGGACCTGTTGTTGTCGGAACCCGACTTCACATCCCAAAACGTTGTTGCGCAGTTTAGAGCGCAACAAAGCACGGGGCATGAGTGTCGATTGTAAAAGAAATGCTAGTTGGAGTGAAGCACTGTCAACTGCATTACCATGCGGCACTACTATTTAACCTCGGCGACACCTACTTTTAGTCTTGGCCAGATGTGCCCTTGGCCTGATGCGCGGGCGGGCGACCGAAGCCTCACCACACCACAAATCCCAGGGATCCATCGCGAGGTGCGCGGGCCACCCCAGATCGAAGCATGATCGCCCCGTCTCCCACCCTCACTCCCAATAAACAATCCGCCCGCACTGATCGCACGTCGGCAGCGCCGCCAGCGGATCCGCGCCCTTGCCACGCGCCGCCGACACGACGTCGCCGGAAACTTTCAGGTGGCAGCCGCCACACTTGTCCGTGTGCACGATCGGCACGATCGCCGGCTGCTGCCGCACCGCGATGCGATCATAGACGCGCAACCGC
>JBKJQR010000018.1:0-16016 GCA_046593895.1 Gemmatimonadaceae bacterium
ACCGTCGCGCCGGCGGTCTCGCTCGCGCCACTGATCCTCTGGCCGCTCACGCTCTACTACGGCGCGGGAATCGCGCCGGCCCCCGGCGGTGGCGGCGTCGTCGAAGTCGCCTATCGCAGCGCGCTCTCCGGGATCATCCCCGTCGCCTTTCTCGGCGCGTCACTCGTCTGGTGGCGATTCTACACCTTCTACCTGCCCATGCTCGCCGGTGCGATCGTCGCCGGCCGCGCGGTCAGCCGGGCGCTCCGTGCGACCGCCGACGACGCCAGCGACGAATCGCCTAACGCTGGCCAGTCCGGCACCGCCGAGCAGCTGCGGAGCAGCTGAGTCATGTCCTATGATCCCGGGCTCGTCGCGCGGATCGCCGACCTGCTGCCGGCCGCCGGGATTTCCGGCGCTCGGCAGCGTAATGTCTTCGGTGGACGCGGATTTCTCCTTGGCAAGTCAACCTTCGTGATCGCCTGGGACGACGGTCTCATCGTGAAGACGACGCCCGACGACTATCCGCGCGCACTGGCCGAGCCGGGGGTGACGCCGTTCGCACCCGGTGGCGAGCGCCCGATGAGCACGTGGGTCGTCGTCAGCCCCGACGCGATCGCCGAAGACCCGGAACTGACCGCCTGGCTGGCGCGCGGCGCCCGGGCGATCCGTTAGGCTCGCAACATCGACTCGCCAGCGACGACAGCGGCTCTTCCGCTGTTTGCCGTCAGGCCTAACCCTTACCCGCTGTGTACTTGGCCACCCGTGCTACGGCGCCTTGCAGCTCGTCCGCCGCCCCTGGACCGCTGCCGTTCGCTGATCGGTGACCGCGCCGGAGTCGGCGCGCGCCTGACCGGTGACACTGTCGCCATGAACCGACAGCGTCGCCGTCACCGACCGCGCGCCCTCGCCGATCCGCAGCTCGAGCAGGTTCGCGCCCGGCGATGCCCATTCCCCCCGCACTCTCGCCGCCGCATCGCCGGTGCCCGGCGGCGGTGCCAGCACCGTTCCGCGTTCCGCGCCCGACCCACCGGCGGCCCCGATCAACTGCAAGCGCGTCGGCAGCAGCGCCCCCCGGGCAGCATCAGCACGCTGCCCAGACGACGACCGCGGCGACGACGTCTCCAGCGCGTAGCAACCGGTGAGCGGCGCCGATACTGGGCGCATTGATACCACCGCGGACGACGCGCTTGCCTTCCCCATCGGCGCCACGGTCTCCTGCATCATCCCGACCGTCGGTGACGCCAACTTCCTCGCCCCTGGCGCACTCGGTTCGGCCGCCGCGACGGCGACTTGGGGGCGCGCCACGCCGGCCGCTTTACCCTGCAGCTCGAGTGCATCGGCTGCGGACACTCGTCCCAGTTCCCCTGTCGGGGCGGCGCGCGGAAGCGCTGTCTCCGCGACGGCGTTCGCCACCTCGGCAGCCCGCCGCGCAACGTCAGGCGCTATCGCGTCAGGTGATGTTGCGTTAGGCGGCTTCGCGTTAGGCGTTCGCGCGCTTGGCGGCGCACTGTTACCCCGCGGAGCCGTGGACAGTGTCGCGTTGGGCGACCCGCCATTCGCTGCCGATGCGACGACCGTCTGCTCCGCCGCAGGGCCTCCCGCTGTCGCGGCAGTCACTTGCACCGGCGATGCGGCCGTGACGTCCGCCGGTACATTCGACCGCGTGACCAGCCAGCTCACGCTGCCGACGAGCACGATCGCCGCCGCCGCGCGCCAGCCAGTGGAGCGCCAGAGCGGCCGCCGCCGGATCGCCACCGACTCCTGCCCGGCGATCGGCGCCGCCGCCGCCGCCGGGAGGACGCCGCCCGGCACCGAGTCGAGTGCCAGCAGGATGCGCGTCGAACCAGCGATCAGTCCGTGCGCCTCGATCACGGCGGCGCGACAGTCGGCGCACTGGGCCACGTGTGCTTCGATGGCCCGCCCCTCATCGTCGCTCAATGCCCCGTCGAGCCAGGCGTGAATCGTTCCTTCGTCAGGATGCTGCATGTCCCCCTCCCTCTCCTGCGTCGCGCCTCTGCAACGCTTCGTAAGCTTCGACCAGGCGGCGTCGCGCCCGGGACAGTGTCGTTCCGATCGAACTCACCGACAGGCCTAACGCTGCGGCGATCTCTGGATAGTCGAGTCCCTCCTCGCGCATGAGCAGCGCCAGCCGGTCACGCTCGGCCAGCGCGTCGACCGCCCGCCGTGCGAACGCCGCATCCTGCGCTCGTTCCATCGACGTCGGCTCCGGTTCGGTCGCTTCCTGCGCCAGCGCCTCCTCGCGCAACAGCACGAGGTGCTTCCGCTGCCGCGCGTCACGCCGAGCCTCGTCGCGGACGAGGTTGTTCGCCACCGTGAACAACCACGCCCGCTCGTTCGTGAACGTCCGCTGTCGCAGCGCGCGGACGAACGTCTCCTGCGCGACCTCCTCCGCCCAGT
Organism: Gemmatimonadaceae bacterium; assembly: GCA_046593895.1. GTDB lineage: Bacteria > Gemmatimonadota > Gemmatimonadetes > Gemmatimonadales > Gemmatimonadaceae > JABFXC01. The sequence continues at coordinate 2,401 of JBKJQR010000018.1, forward strand.
CGCGGTCGCCGAGCCGGCGCGTCAGGTAACGCACCAGGGTGTCGTGATACGTCCGGAAGAGCTGCTCGGCGTTCATGTCGCTCAGTCTACCAGTCCGCCGAGACCGCGGCGACCTGCGCCTCGCTCAACTGTTCGTCGCCGTCGGCAGCAACCTCGATCGAGACCGCGCGCCCGAACACCACCACCCGATCGCCGAGTCCGAACGGCTCCCTCAACTCAGGCACCGCATTGAGCAGCGCGAAGTACGCGCTCGAGTATGCGCGGACTCGCACTTTCCGAATCCGGTCTGCTGCAGGCGCACCGGCCCGCGCGTCCGTCCAGACACCATCGCGCCGCGTGAACAGTCGCGCGCCAATCCGTCGCGAGCTGGCGGCGTCGGCGCGCGCCTCGAGCAGCTCGTCCGCGGCGGCCAGCGAGCGCGTGTCGCGCTGCATCGCCGAGACCTTCGCCGCGCTGAATTCACGCGCCGCAGCTGGCGCCGCTGCTCCGCTACCAAGCACCGCGCCGAGCATCCTGTTTTGCGATGGCGGGCCATTGGTGACCATCCCCGGCTCCTGCACCAGGTACGACGTGAACTCGGTCGGGATCGCATAGCGCTCGCCTAACGCGCGGATCTCGTCGTCGATCTCGGTCGTGCTCCCGCCGCGCCGCTTCTCGGCCGCCAGCCAGCCGACCCGCTGCGTCGCCCAGAGCCGCGGCACGAACGCGTTCTCACGCTCGCGGGCCGGAAAGTTGACGCGCTCCGTCCACTCGATCGGGCCGGAAGCCGCGCGCCCGCTGAAGCGCAGCGTCGCCGCCCCGTCACCCTGGTAGCGCGCCAGCACGACCAGGTCCTGGCCGGCGAAGAGGTCGATCCCGCCGTTAGGCATCACCCGGTCGAGCCGGACGCCGTCGGCGTGGATCCGCAGGTCAGTGACCACTGGATCGGTCAGCCGCGAGGCGACGATGCCGACCGCCCGCTCGACGTCCTCATCGGGGCGGACGAACGTCGCCGTGCCGTGCGCCTCGAGCGCGAGTCGCTCGACCAGCGCCGCGTTCACGTCGGCACCGACCCCGAACGTGAACACCCTCGCCCGACCGCGCTGCCTCGCCGCCGATTCCGCGATCGCCTCCGGGCGTGTCTCGCCAACCGTCGGTGCACCGTCGGTGAGGAACAGCACCAGCGGCAGCCGATCAGCGGGCGTGTCCACCCGCAGCGCTTCGTCGAGCGCACCGGAAATGTTCGTCGAACCCTGCGCCTCCAGTGCTTCCAGGTAGCGCTGGGCATCGCGCACATTCGCCGCGGTTGCGGTCACGAACGAATCGCGGAACGTACGCACGTCGGTCGAGAAATCGATGATCCGGAAGCGATCGGCCCCGTTCAGTGTCGCCAGCGCCTGGCGCCCCGCGGCCTTCGCCTGCTGCAGCTTGCGACCGCTCATCGATCCCGACACGTCGAGCACCAGCGTGACGTCGCGCGGCGTATGCCTGACGTTCCGCGACGGCGGCGTGAGCGTGATCAATGCGAATCGCTCGCTCGCGCTGGTCGCATTGGCCAGCAGCGACACCGATGCCTCGTCCGATCGCCGCAGCGGCACGAGCACCGTCACTTCGCCGCCGCCGCCCTCGGCCTCGACCCTCACCCGTCCATCGCTCACCCGGCGCACCAGCCGATGCGTCGGCGAATACGGCGTGCCTAACGCCGGATCATCCCGCAGCGTGAGTGTGAACGTCTCTCCCTCCTCGCTCGCCGTTCCCTCCTCCCACATCCGTCGTCCGTTTCCCGCATCACGCATCGCCTGTCCGTTTCGCTCGCCGCTAATCGCAGTGTTTGACGCCGCTCGCCGATAATCAACCCGGATCGCATCTCCCTCCCGCCGCGCCACCGCGTCGAATCGCACCACCACGCGCTTCTCCTCCCCCGCCCGGATCGGAAAAATCCGCGCGCGCAGCAGCCCGCGTCCCATCCACTCGACCAGCGCAGGATCGCGCTGCCGCCGCACGATCTCCTCGTAGATGCCGCGCGCGCGGTCAGCGTTCATCGTCTCGCCCGCCACCAGCTCGCCGTCGATCGACAGCTTGAGATCCTGGAACGCGGCGTCGGTCGGCAATGGGAAGATGTAATCCGCTTCGGCGATCCCCCCGCCACGGTTCACGAACCGTTCGTCCACTTCATAGTGGAGCACGCGATCCTGCATCGTCACGCGCACATGGCTGGCCATTCGCACCAATCCCCATTGCCCGGGTGGCGGACAGGGACGAACCGGCAGGCAGGGTCGCGGGATGATCGTTCCCTGCGCACCCAGCGTGAGTGGCAGTGCGACGAGGGTGGACAGAGCAAGCAGGATGCGGCGCATGACAGGTTCTCTCCGAAAAGGCTGCAGAGAGACGCCGGCCACCCCGAAAGTTGCACACCGCCCGCGACCGCTACGTTATCTCGCTCTCCCGCGCGAGCTTCCCCTCGGCGGTCGCGACGCGCTCGTCCCAGCCGCGGACCATCTCGAGGAAGGATCGCGCGATCTTCGGGTCGAACTCCTTGCCCGCGCGTTCGGTCAGATACGCGAGCGCCTTCTCCGATGCCCACGCCTCGCGGTACGGCCGGTGCGTGCGCAGCGCATCGTACACGGCGCAGACATGAACGAGCGCACTCGCGTGATGGCATCCACGTCCATAGTGCGGCTTCGGATAACCGCCACCATCGAGCATGATGTGGTGCTCGTAGGCGACCACCGCGGCGAGATCGAGATTCTTGTCACTCGACACGATCAGCCGCGCACCATCCATCGGATGTCGCTGCATGATCTCGCGCTCGGCCTCCGTCAGCTTTCCCGGCTTGACGAGGATCTCCTTCGGGATGCGCACCTTGCCGAGATCGTGCAGCAACCCGGCGACGCCGAATGCGCGCACGTCCGCCGCCGGTAACTTCACATGCTCGGCCAGCGCCATGGTCAGCACGCTGACATTGAGCGAGTGCGTCGTGGTGTACTGGTCGAACTCCTTCATCTGCACCAGCGGCAGCACCATCTGGCTGTCACCGTGCATCGCGACCGCGAGCGAGCGGACGACCGCTTCCGCCTCCATCAACGGGAGCTCGCCGCGCGTCGCCACTTCGTCGTGCATCCAGCGCACCGCATCCGCCTCGGCGCCGAGGTCGTACGTGATACGGCTCGCCGACGCGCCGTCGCGCGGTTCTTCCTTCACAATCGGCACGTCACCGCGAATCCCGATCGCGCCAAAGCGAATACTCTGTCGCCGTCCCGGACGCGATTCCGCGGTGCTCGGCGCCGCTGTCGTCGCCAACCGTGCGACCACGTCGTCGAGAAATTCCGCGTACTCGTCGCGCGACACCTCGCTCACGATCTCGAGGCGCTGGATGCCGATCCCCGCCAGCTTGCGTCCCCAATCCCACGCTCCCATCTCGCGTAGCGCCGCCTGGCCGAACACCACCTCGTCACCGAGGAACGAGAACTGGGCGTATGGGTCGGTGCGCTGCAGCCGGACCAGCTCCTCATAGCCGACGTCGAGGGCGCGTTCGCGCGCCGGATGCCCTGGCTGGTAGAGGCCCATTGCGGAGAGCGCCTTCGCCAGGGTGGTGAGGACGCGGACGGGGTCGCTCATCCCTCTTCCTCGATCGGCCGCGGGCCGGTCGGCCGCGCGTTAGGCAGTGGCTTGAGGATGGTGTTCGCCGCGCTGCGTATTTCGGCGTCCGGCGACTTGGCTGCCCGCGCCAGCGTCTCGATCACCCGCGCATCCGTCCGCCAGTAGCTGCCTAACGCTGTGAGCGATGCCAGCAGCTCGGGCGACTTCGGCGCCAGCCGCTCGCCGCCGAAGAATCGCTTCCGCCCCACCATCACGAAGCGGAGCACCCAGTCGACGACGTCCGCCGAGTCGACGCTGGCCACCGCGCGGATCGCCAGCGCCCGCAGCGACGGCGGGATGTCGTCGCGGTCCACCCGGTTCATCAGGATCGGCACCGCCGAGTGCGGACAGTCGCTCGCGGCCTCGTTGAGCGCGGCCAACACCGCCCGCTCGTCGGCGTCGAGCACCCCGAGGGTGATCCCCTGCTCGCGAGTGATTGGACGCCGGCAGAGCATCTTGATCGCCTCGCGCCTGACGGCCGGCGCCCGGTTCCGTGCCCACTCCATCGGATCGAAGTCCGCTGGCAACGTTCCAAGCCGCCCGAGCAGCACGAGCAACTGCGCCTGCACCGCGGCCGTCGATTGCACCACCCGTCGCGCAATGATCCCACCGACATCGTCCCCCAACTTGGCGAGCAGGTTGATGATCTGTGCCTGACGCCGCGGCTCCTCCGAATTTTCGAGCGCGTCGGCGAGAGCGTCCGCCGCGCCGAGCCCGACGCGCACCACCAGGCGCTCGAGCGACGCCCAGTCTGGTTGCGCTTCATCGACGAGCGCGCGAATACGGTCCGGCGTCGCCAGTCGTTCCCACAGTTGCTCGGCGACGCGCGGCCGCGGTCCGCGCTCGAGTATTCCGAGCAGCGCGCCAAGCCTCCCCTGCCTAACGATGGTCTCCACCGCGCGCCACGTCGAATCGCCCGCGACCCCGATCTCGAGCGCCATCTGGACGAGCCGTTCGCCCTCGACGGGGAAGCCGGGCGTCGTCGCCCGCTCGAGGCTCGGCTTCGATTTCGACATCCCCTCGAGCACCGCCCGGTACGCCTCGGGGTTCGGGTCGTCGAGGGTCCATTGCCCGACCAGCATCCGGACGTTGTCGCGCAGCGCCGCGTCGGCGCTGACCCGGCGATCCGACGCGTCGTGCTCGGCGTGCAGCGCGAGCTTGGAGAGCATCCGAAGCATCGAGTGCGAGATCGTCTGCTTGGATACGTCGGATGCTGCACGCAGCAGCTCGATCACCGCGTCGACCGCCATCCCCTGCGCCGCATCGAGCACGAACTTCTGCCGCTGCGCGACGTTGTTGCCCATCTCGAGCAGGTTGCGCAGCGTCTCCGGCTTCACCGATCCGACCAGCTTCGACACCCGTCCCCGCAGCGCGACGGCGTCGCGTCCATCGGTCGTGCGCAACTCATCCGCGATCTGCAGCAGGTAGCCGACGATCACCTGGTCGTACGCCGCCTCGCGATGGTGCTGGTCGATCGCCTGCGCGACGCGCGCCGGGTCGGCGGCTGCGGCTTCGGCGGCGTCCGCGGCGCCAGCCGGGTCGGCAGCTTTGACTGCGGCCGCGTCGGCGGCGGCGGTCTGCTCGGCGGCGGGCGTGTTCGCCTCGTCGGGCACGGCCGCGCTACGGCCAGCATCGAGCAGCGTGTCGGGTGCATTCCCGTGAACGAGACCTTCAATCCCACCCGCTCCCGCGGTCGCCACCTCAGGACTCTGCGACACGCGCGGAGTTAACGGAGGTGGCGACGCGCTTGTCGTGTCCCTGCCAGTCAGTGCGGCGCGGGCCAGACCAGCCCACAATCGCGCCGCTCTCGCGCCACCAGCCCGTGCTTTCGCGCCAGCGACCGGGGTATTGGTGCTTGTCTCATCTTCGTCGAGCAGTTCGAGGTGCTCGTACGCCAGCGGGTAAAGCTGAACGTGCGGCCAGTGGGGGACGCTCTCCATCGGCTGCAGTCCGAGTGGAATCGCCTCCTTGCCCTGGTCGATTCCAACGGTCAGCAGCAAATCGCGGAGCTCGGCCCGCGCGACACCACGCGAGATCTTCACCGCGCCGAGATGGTGGTGGTGCAACCGTTCCGCGAGCTCGCGCAACACCGCGTGCGTCTCCTCTGTCGCAACTCCCTCGATCACCAGCTGGCTGCGCGCGACCCCGAGAGAGAGCGTCTCCCGCTCATCGAGAAGTGGCAGCAGTCGCCGCTCGAGGCGCTCCACCGTGGTCGCCAGCATCGGGTGTCCCGCCGGGTAGATCGCGAACTTCTGCAGCGAGATCGAGAGCTCGATCAGAAAATCGATGAGCTCTCGCGGCAGCGTCCCGCGTTCGGTGGCGAGCGGATGTTCTGCGGACACGGGACGTGCGCGGCGGCTTGCGGGTGTGGAGACGCCAACGAATCCACGCGCCGGGATCGGCCGTGGCTGGCATGTGCGTTGCCCTTTCTCTACCTATGAGGACGCGCATGTCGCGCGACTCGACACGGAGACCAGCGATGGCGGATCAGGAGCACGGCAAGGGGCGCCCCACCGGCGCGGGCAGCGAGGCGGCCGAGGGGATTCACGGCGCGAAGGGCGCTCGGGACAAGGCGGCCGAGACGAGTGTCGGTGCCGGTCGACCGGCGGGGGAGCCGAAAACGGGCACGAGCGGGTCGGAGCCCCTCGACAAGAGCCGAACCACGGAACACCGCAGCGGCTACGGCGGCAGCAGTGGCGCGCCGGTCACCAGCTCCGACAAGCGCGAAGATCACAGCGGCAGCAAGGGCGAGGACCGGAGCGGCGCGAAGTAGCGCACGTCGGCTCAGGCACGCCGCCCTCGGCGCGCCATCTGGGTAGCTTTGGAGCATATGACATCCCCTCGCCCCGGCGCTGATCCGGATGCGCGACTCAAGCAGCTCGAGGACCGCGTCGCCAAGCTCCAGCGAGCGCTCTACTACCTCGTCTGGCGGCGAGGCGGCTTCGGGGACCATTGCATTCACTGCGGGAGCGCCTACCCCGGGCACGAGCCGCGCTGCAAGGCCGCCGACGTCGAAGACCTCGTTCGATGACCGCCGCGCCATGATTTGCCTCCGGCCTCTCGCGCCAAACTGCACTCGCCGAGCATCTTCCACAGAATGACTTCCGAAGCGCCAACAACCGGGGAGCCCGTGACCGCCGACGGCCTCCCCCTGCTCCCCGATTCTCCCAGTGCGTTCATCGACGCGACATGGGAGGACGTCGCACCGTATTACGAGACCCTCGCCAACGTCGATCTCATCCCCGGCAGCGAGCGCGCCTGGCTCGCGACCTGGTCGACGCTCGACGCCATGCTCGGCGAAGCGGGCGCACTGGCGATGATCGCGTATACGGCGAACACCGCCGACGAAGCGGCAGAGGCAGCACACCTCCGCTTCGCGATGGAGATCTACCCCAAGGTCGATGAGCAGCAGGTGCGGCTCGCCCGAAAGCTGTTGGCGGCCGGCTACACCGAAGCGAAGCTCGAAACCACGCTCAAGAAATTCCGCACCGACGCGGCGATCTTTCGCGAGGAAAACGTCCCCCGCTTCTCCAGGCTCGAAGAGCTCGAGGCAGGTTACGACAAGATCGTCGGCGGCCTGTCCGTCGAGTGGGAGGGCGAGCGGAAGACGATCCCGCAGCTGCAGCCCTTCATGCAGTCGCGCGACCGTGACGAGCGCGAACGCGCGTTCCGCCTCGGTGCCGCGGCCTATCTCGACAGGCGTGACGAGCTGCAGGACGTCTTCGACAAGTCGTACGCGCTGCGGCAGGACGTCGCCAGCGCCGCGGGATTTCCGGACTACATGCGCTACTCGTTCGCGGCGAAGTACCGCTTCGATTACTCGCCCGACGATTGCATCCGCTTCCACGAAGCGGTCGAGCAGGCCGTCGTCCCGATCGCCGCACGACAGCACGAGTATCGCCGCCAGCGCCTCGGCGTTGGCACGCTGCGACCGTGGGACCTCGCGGTGAATCCCGACACCGACACGCGTCTCCGCCCGTTCGAGGATACTCCCGGCTTCCTCGCCCCGGCCGAGCGCATCTTCGCCCGCGTCGACGCCGATCTGGGTGACGCCTTCCGCACCCTCGAAGCGGAAAAGCTGCTCGACCTCGAGAGCCGGCCCGGCAAGGCGCCCGGTGGCTATTGCACCACCCTGCACTGGCGCGGGCGTCCGTTCATCTACATGAACGCCGTCGGCGTGCACGACGACGTGAGCACACTCGTGCACGAGGCCGGACATGCCTTTCATGCATTCGCCGCGCACTCGCATCCCTACGTCTGGCAGCAGAGCAGCGGCCACGAAGCCGCCGAGCTGGCGTCGATGTCGATGGAGCTGCTCGCCGGCCGCTATCTCGCGCGCCCCGAGGGCTACTACTCCGCGGCCGACGCGGCACACGCCCAGATCGAACATCTCGAGGACGTGCTTTACGCACTGCCACATATCGCCTGCGTCGACGCCTTCCAGCACTGGATCTACACCAGCGGAGAAGGTGGCGACCGCGACGCGCGCAACGCGGCCTGGCTGTCGATCCGCCAGCGCTTCGAGCCGAGCGTCGACTGGAGCGGGCTGGAACCGGAGCGCATCGCTCGCTGGCTCCGCCAGTCGCACATCTTCACCAGCCCGTTCTACTACATCGAGTACGGCATCGCGCAGCTCGGCGCCCTGCAGGTCTGGCGCGATTCGCTGACCGATCATCCCGCCGCGGTCACCCGCTACAAGCAGGCCCTCGCGTTAGGCGGGACCGTCTCGCTCCCCGAGATGTACCGCACCGCCGGCGTGAAGCTCGTCTTCGACGCCCCGACGATGGCCGAGCTGGCCGGCCTCGTTGAGGAGCGCATCATCGAGCTGCGCAAGGAGCAGCCGTTAGCGATTAGCCTGTAGCTGTTAGCTAACGGCTAACGGCTAACGTTTAATCGCGAATGGCTAACGGCTGCTGTTGGTCTCGAGTCGTGCCGCGAACTCCACCCGCGCTGTGTACCCGTCCGTCGAGAAGATCGACTCGAGCAGCGTCTTCGCACTCGACTCGGCGTGATCGAGGATCTTCATGTCGTACGCCGATCTCCCCAGCTGCACCCGCGCCAGGCGGATGATCGCATCGCGATCCTGTGGCGTGAACGGGTTCCACAATCCGCCGTGCTCGTCGTAAGTGCGCATGTCTGTGATCTCGACGCCGAGGATTTCCGCCTTCGGCAGCGACAACGTTATGACTTTCGCCTTGTCGTCCACCGAGACGTTCGTGCCCCGCTCGAGGTTGACTCCGGCGTTGATCTTCCCTGAAACGACAACCAGCGAACGCTTCGTCGATCCGTACCACGTATTGGTGTAGGTGACGACGTCGCGCACGGTCGTTTCGCTCGTCACCAGCTTCGCCACCGCGCGCATCCGCTCGATCACCAGAGCCTGCGTCACGTTGGTGCTCTCGTGCGGCCCGAGCAGGCCACCGAGGGTTGTCGCCTTCCGAATCACCGCGAATGCGGCGGCGATCACCACGAGCAGCGTAACCGCGAAGACGACCAGGCGGCGCGTCGGCATCAGCTCGCGCGACTGAACAAGCCGCGCAGCACGTCGCCGATTGATTCCGTCTTGAAATCACGGAATTCGCCGGCGTCGAAGAATACGCCGCCGCAGATCGGGCATTGCTCGTAGTGGATGTGCGGCTGACCGAGCGCAGTCATTCGCGTCATCCGCTGCGCGTCCTTCGGGCAGAGCACCGGCTCGACCTTGTCGTACTTCCGCCCGACCCCCGAGCTCCCGACATCGAGCGCCTTCGCCGCCGGCGGCTGCACGTCCTGGTGCTCGAGCATGTCGAACCACATCCCACGACAGTGCGTGCACCGGTCCACCGTCGCTTCCGGTGTCCGGACTCGTTCCATGTTGGCCGAGCACTTCGGGCATTTCATCGATCGCTCCCATGAGGCTGCGTCTCAGTCTAACGACGCGCGCCCACTGCGGTCACTGCCGTGCATCACCGGCGACGGCTAGCTTTCGTTGAGTTCGCGCGCTGCCTCCACGCGGCGCTCGTTACCGCCTGTCAACATTCCGGAGCCATCTCGTGGCCTCTCCTGCCGCTGTCCCCGCGCGTCCGCTGCCCGCGACCTCGTCGATCGACCAGCTCTGCATCGACACGATCCGCACCCTGTCGATGGACGCCGTGCAGAAGGCCGAGTCGGGACACCCCGGTACACCGATGGCGCTCGCACCGCTCGCCTACGCGCTGTTCACGAAGCACATGCGCCACAACCCGGCCGATCCGCACTGGCCGAACCGCGATCGCTTCGTGCTCTCCTGCGGCCACGCGTCGATGCTGCTCTACAGCAGCCTCTATCTCACCGGCTACGACCTCACGCTCGACGACCTGAAGAACTTCCGGCAGTGGGCGAGCCGGACTCCCGGACATCCCGAGCTCGGTCACACGCCCGGTATCGAGACGACCACCGGACCGTTAGGCCAGGGCGTCGGCAACGCGATCGGGATGGCGGTCGCCGAGGCGCACCTCGCGGCGAAGTTCAACCGCGAAGGCCACGCGGTCGTCGATCACTACACCTACTTCATCTGCAGCGACGGCGACCTGATGGAGGGCATCTCGCACGAAGCGGCCTCCTTCGCCGGCCACTTCGGGCTCGGAAAGCTGATCGGGTTCTACGACGACAACCACATCACCATCGACGGACCCACTGAGCTCACCTTCACCGATAACACGGCGAAGCGCTTCGAGGCGTACGGCTGGCATGTGCTCCATATCGCCGACGTCAACGACCTCGCCGCGATCGACACCGCCATCGCCGCCGCAAAGAAGGTCACTGACCGGCCGACGCTTGTCGTCACCCGCACCCACATCGGCTATGGCAGCCCGAATCGCGTCGACAGCTCGAAGGCGCACGGCGAACCGTTAGGCGCGGAGGAGATCAAGCTCACCAAGCAGAATCTCGGCTGGCCGTCCAGCGAACCGTTTTTCGTTCCCGACGACGCGCTCGCTCACTGCCGCGCCACCCGCGAGAAGGGACGTGCGCTGCAGGCGACGTGGCAGAATGCGTACGCCGGCTATCGCTCGGCGTTTCCTGCCGAAGCTGCCGAACTCGATCGCCGCATGGCCGGCACGCTGCCTGACGGTTGGGAAAAAGTGCTGCCGACGTTCACCGCCGAGAACGGCGCGATCGCCAGTCGAGCCGCGTCGGGCATGGTGATCAATGCGCTCGCCGCCGTGATTCCCGAGCTGATGGGCGGGTCGGCCGATCTCGCGCCATCGACGAACACGATGCTGAAGAACATCGACACGTTCACCCCGGGCACGCCCGGTGGGCGCAACATGCACTTCGGTATACGCGAGCATGGCATGACGTCGATCATGAATGGGATGTCGCTGCACGGCGGGGTCATCCCGTACGGCGGGACATTCCTCGTCTTCTCCGATTACATGCGTCCGGCGATCCGGCTCGCCGCCTTCATGAAGCAGCGCGTCATCTATGTCTTCACGCACGACTCGATCGGACTCGGCGAAGATGGGCCGACGCATCAGCCGGTTGAGCAGCTCACGGCATTGCGCGTCATTCCCGGTATGACCGTGATCCGGCCGGCGGACGCTGGTGAGACCGTCGAAGCGTGGCGCAGCGCGCTCCTCAACGCGTCCGGCCCGACGGCGCTCGTGCTCACGCGGCAGAAGCTCCCCTTCATCGACCGGACGAAGTACGGCGCCGCCGCGGGAACACTCAAGGGCGCATATGTCCTTGGCGATGCGAAGAACGGAAAGGCGAAAGTCATCATCATGTCGAGCGGCAGCGAAGTCGCGATTGCACTCGCCGCTTACGAGAAGCTGACCGCCGATGGCATCGCTGCGCGCGTCGTCAGCATGCCGAGCCATGAGCTGTTCGCTCGCCAGCCGCAGGCCTACCGCGACAGCGTGCTCACTCCGGGAACGCCGCGCGTCGCGATCGAAGCCGCGCACCCGATGTCCTGGTACCGCTGGGTCGGCGACGGCGCGATCGTCGGCATCGACCATTACGGTGCCTCGGCGCCGTACCAGCGGATCTACGAGGAGTTTGGACTGACCGCCGACAAGGTCGTCGAGGCCGCGAAGCGATTGACTGGAAACGTCAGGCCGTAGCCGCCGCGGTTGTTCATTGTGACCGGGATCACTGCCTGACGGTCTGCCCTGACTAAACAGCGGCGTACTCGTCAATATTGGATATGCCGCTCGCCGTCTCGACCCTGATCCTTCAGGCCGTCGGCGCCGTCTTCATCGGCGCTGTGTTCGCGCACTTCCAGCACGTCTTCCATCATGGCTATCTCCGCCACTGGACTCGTGCCTGGTTTGCCGCGTCGATCATGCTCGTCGCCGCAGCGGTTGCCCCGACGCTGCGCTATGCCGGTCGGGCCGAAGACGCGGCGTATCTGCTGGTCGCGATCGTCTCGATGGCCGCCGGGCTGCTCCGGGTCGTCTGGCTCGCCTTCGGCGCATACGAAGTCACGGCGCGCGCGACGATCGGGGTCAGGCGGCAACGACTGCTGGCGGCCAGCGCGGTCGCAATCGGGGTCGCGGTTCCGCTTATCGTCGTTGCGGCGGGCGCCGCGCAGAATGCGCCGGTCCCCACCCTCGTTCGTGCCCTCATCCGCACCGGCGTCGGCGCGGTCGGCTTCGGAGTTGCCACCTGGCTGATTCTCCGCGCCCGTCCCTGGAACGCTGGCCTCGGGCACCGCCTGGTCGGCGTCTCGTTCCTGCTCTACGGCGTGCAGCAACTGCACTACATGGCGCTGGCCATCATCGCGTTCCTCACCGGACGCGTCGCGTCGTACCTGCCGATGCTGAACATCATCGACTTCCTGCTCCAGTTTTCCATCGCGCTCGGGATGGTCATCTGGTTGCTCGAGGATGAACGGCGTTCGGCCGTCGATGCCGCGACGCAGATCGAGCACCTCGCCTACCACGACGCGCTGACCGGCCTGCCTAACCGTCAGCTCTTTCTCGACCGGCTCGACGTCGCCATCGCCAGTGCGCACCGGAGCGGGATCCAGCTCGCCGTCTTCTTTCTCGATCTCGACCGCTTCAAGCTGATCAACGACTCGCTCGGTCACTCGGTCGGTGACAAGCTGCTGCAGGTCGTCGCCCGGCGTATTCGTGCGCTGCTCCGCGACGATGACACCGTCACGCGCATCGGTGGCGACGAGTTCACCGTGCTCGTTCCCTCGGTCGAGAAAGTCGAGGACGCCACGATCGTCGCGCGGCGGGTGCGCGAGACGCTCAAGCTCCCGATCATCATCGACGGACGCGAGCTGTTCGTCACCGCCAGCGTTGGGGTCAGCCTTTATCCCAACGACGGCGACGACGCCGAGACGCTGCTCAAGAACGCCGACACGGCGATGTACCGCGCGAAGACGCAGGGTCGCGACACCGTGCAGCTCTACGCCCCGGCAATGAACGCCCGCGCACTCGAGCAGCTGACGCTCGAGAATCGCCTCCGCCGCGCGCTCCCCAACGGTGAGCTCGAGCTGTTCTACCAGCCGATCGTCGCGATGAACACGCGCCGCATCTGTGCGATGGAGACCGTCATCCGCTGGCGCCACCCGGAGCTCGGTTTGCTCGCGCCCGATGCGTTCGTCGCACTGGCCGAGACGACCGGGTTGATCGTGCCGATCGGCGAATGGGTCCTCCGCACCGCCTGCCGCCAGTTGCGGGAGTGGCAGGAAGCCGGACTGCCCGAGCTCCGCGTATCGGTCAACCTCTCCGTGCGCCAGCTGCAACAGCCGGACTTTGTCACGCTCGTCTCCGAGATGCTCGGCGAGACGCACGTACCGCCAGCGACGATCGAGCTCGAGATCACCGAGAGCATGGCGATGCAGAGCGACGGCGACACGTTAGGCAAGCTCCGCGAACTCAAGCGGCTCGGCGTCCGCATCTCGATCGACGACTTCGGTACTGGCTATTCGTCGCTCAGCGCGCTCCGCCTCTTCCCGGCGGACTCGCTGAAGATCGACCGGTCCTTCGTCGGCCAGATCGCAACCAACCCTGATGATGCAGCCATCG
>JBKJQR010000095.1:0-5512 GCA_046593895.1 Gemmatimonadaceae bacterium
CGAGGACCCGCGACCGATCCTTGGTCACGAGGGAATCCCCGGGCACTTTCTGCAGCTCTCGATCGCCAACCATCTCAGCGACGAGATCCGTCGCCAGCACTCCGACAACACCTTCACCGAGGGCTGGGCGCTCTACGGCGAGGAGATGCTGCTCCGCGAAGGGATGTACGCCGACGGGTCAGCGGGCCAGGGGCAGGTACTGCGGCTCAGTCGCTATCGTGCCGCGCGCATCGGGGTGGACGTCAATCTGCAGACCGGACGCTGGACCTTCGAGCAGGCGGTGAAATACTTCATGGACGCCGGCGGACTTGATCGCGAGGCAGCCGAGGGTGAGGCAGCCGGCGCGGCGGCCAGTCCAACGCAGAAGATCGGCTACATGGTCGGCAAGTGGCAGATCATGCGGCTGCTCGGCAAGTATCGCGACGCGCGCGGCGCCGACTTCGCGTTAGGCGCCTTCCACGACCAGCTGATCAGCTACGGCAGCCTGCCGGCAAGCGTGATCGAGCTGCTGATGCTCGGCGACAGCACCAGCCTCAAAGCAGCGACGCGCTGACACAGTCGCCGGTGGCAGGTCGCCTAACGGCGGCCCGTTTCCGCGAGGAAGCGCTCGACCGCCGGCCAGACGATGTCCGGACGCTCGGCGTAGGTGAAATGCGCCGCGCGCGGCACACGGAGCAGCGTCGCGTGCCGGAGCGCCGTCGTCCACTCCGCGACGAGATCCATCGGGATCGACTCGCTCTCGCCGTGGACGACCAGCGTCGGTGCGGGCACGGACGCGAGCGCGGCGCGAAGGTCCCAGGCGCCGTACGAGTTCATCACCAGACGGTTGGTCGTTGTCAGGCCGTAGCGGATCCCGGCCGGATCGGATGCACAGAGGTCCGACTTCACCATCGGCAACGACAGGTCCGGATCGGCGAGACGCGGACGCATCGCGATCGCCCAGAAGTCGCGACACGCGGTGCGCGCATCGGCGGTCGGATCGTTCAGGCGATTGTTCGCCTCGGTGAGCCGCGCCTCCTGCGCGCTGTCGAGTCGCGTCGACATGCTCTCGGCAAAACGCTTCCAGAAGTCGCCGCGCCGCGGCGGCACGGGACCGAAGAATACCATCCGCGACACGACGTCAGGATGCGCGATCGCGTACGTCGCCGCGAGCAGCGGCCCGTACGAGTGCGCGACGAGCGTCACGTGCGCGAGGCCGAAGTGGCGTCGCACCGCGTCGAGGTCGAGCACCTGCTGTGCGGCGTTGAGCGTCGTGGTGTCGCGGGGCAGCGTCGACCGACCGGTCCCGCGTTGGTCGTAGAAGATCACGACGTGGCGCACGGCGAGCGGCGCGAAATCGCCGGCGATGCTCTCGAGATCCACCCCCGGGCCGCCATGGATCGCGATCAGCGTGTCGCCTGACGTTCCGGCGAGCCGGTAAAAGAGGCGCGCCGAGTCGGCGGTGACGACGTAGCCTTCGCGCGGAACTGGCGCAACGTGCGTGCGCGCGCCGTGGCTGCATGCGGCGGCGGCGAGGAATACGGCTGCGGCCGCGACGCGCGCGACGCGGCGGCGAATGAAAGCTGTCATGTCAGTTAGCGATGGTCGTTGACCGAATGCACCCACCCTTCCGGCAGCGGATCGTGCGCCGCGGCCGGCACGCCAGTCTGGATCGTGGGATAGCGCGGCGCCAGCCCGAGTTGTGGCCAGAGCGTGCCCGGCGCAACGATCAGCGACCGGTTCCACCCAGCCACCGCGTCGGGTGTCAGCAGTGTCGGCCGGTTGCGGACGCGCGCGACGAACGCCGGAATTCGCGCGCCTAACGCGGCGAATGCCTGCGGTACGCGGACCTCGCGCAGCCGCGGGAAGTCGCTCTGGAGCAACGCGACGAACTCGCGCCACGATGCCGGCGCATCGTCGGCGATCGGAGCGGTGCCACGCCATCCCGTCGCGGCGGCCGCGATCAACGCCCGCGCCGCGTCGGCGACGTGCAGGTGCGAGAAGGGTGTGTCGCCGCGACCCGGCGAGACGAGGAGCCCGCGCCGTACCATCGCGAACATCGCGTCGCCCGCGCCATAGACATGCGGCAGGCGCAGCACCGCGCTGCCTAACGTCGTACCGCTGGCGACCTCGCTGAGCGCCTGCTCGGCGGCCACCTTCGCGCGACCGTAGCCGCTCCACGGCGCAACCAGCGTCCGCTCGTCGGCCGGACCGCCGCTGCCATCGTAGACCATCGTGCTGCTGGCGAAGACGAAGTGCGCGACTCCCGCTGCCGCCGCCGCCTGCGCCAGTCGCGCCGTGCCGTCGACGAGCGTCGGGCGGACCACGGCATACGCCTCGAATGTCGCGCGTCCGCCGAGGTGAATCACGGCATCGACGCCCTCGACCGCGCGCAGCAGGCTCGCCGCGTCGCCCAGATCACCGACGACGAGATCGTTCGAGAATGCGCGCACGTAATGCGAGCGATGCGGACGGTGCACGAGCAGCCGGGCGCGAACTCCACCCGCCGCGAGCTGTCGCGCGACCTCGACGCCAATGAAACCGGTCGCGCCGGTGACGAGTATCCTCCCCGATGTCATGCAGCGGACATCCGCGCCTTCCGTGCCGGTGAGTAACTTCCCGCAGCAGAGTTCTCACCGCGGACGAGGTGCAGATGCGCGTGCTGGTCACTGGAGCGACGGGATACATCGGCGGGCGGCTGGTGCCATTGCTCCTCGAGCGTGGGCACGAGGTGACGGTCCTCGTGCGCGACCCACGGCGTGCCGTTCGGCGCGCCTGGAGTGACGAGGTCACTGTCCGCGCCGGTGACCTGCTCGAGCCGAAGTCACTCGCTGGCGCGTTCGACGGAATCGGCACCGCGTACTACCTCGTGCACTCGATGTACTCGGGACGCGACTTCGCGGCGCGCGATCGTGAGGCGGCAACGAACTTCGGCCACGCCGCGGCGGGGCTCGAGCGACTGATCTACCTCGGGGGCCTCCTGCCGCGCGGCGATCGGTCGCCGTCGGCGCACCTGGCGAGCCGCGCTGAGACCGGCCGCGTGCTCGGCGAGCTCCTTCCGACGACCGAGTTTCGGGCCGGCCCGATCATCGGCTCGGGGAGCGCGTCGTTCGAGATGGTGCGCTACCTGACCGAGCGGCTGCCGGTGATGGTCGCGCCGCGCTGGATCCTCAACGCGGTGCAGCCGATCGGTGTGACGGACGTCCTCCGCTATCTCGTGCTGGCCGCCGAGCGTCCGCCGTTAGGCATCGTCGACATCGGTGCCGACGTGCTCACCTTCCGGACAATGATGCTGCAGTATGCCGCCGAGCGCGGGTTGCACCGGGTGATCATCCCGGTGCCGGTGCTCGCGCCCTCGCTCGCCGCGCGCTGGGTGGGGGCCGTCACTCCGCTCCCGAACAGCATCGCCGTTCCGCTGATCGAGGGCGTCGTCGACCCGGTGCTGGCCGATACCACCGTCGCGCGCGCGCAGTTCCCCGAGATCGCGCCGATTCCCTATCGCGAGGCGGTCAGGCGCGCGCTCGAGCGGGCCACCGGCCAGCGCGTGGCCACCGCGTGGAGCGACGCACTCAACGCCTCCTCGTACGAGCTGAGCGATCGCGAGGGCCTGATTCGCGAGCTGCGGACCGTCGAGTCGCGCGCCTCGGTCGCCCAGCTGTACGCCGTCGTCGCATCGTTAGGCGGCGACACCGGATGGCTGGCCTGGAACTGGGCGTGGGAAGCGCGCGGCTTGCTCGACCGTCTGGTCGGCGGGCCGGGACTCCGCCGCGGCCGGCGCGACGCGAAGGTGTTGCTGCCCGGCGAGGCGGTCGATTTCTGGCGCGTTGAGGTGAGCGACCCGCCGCGCCGCCTGCGCCTGCGCGCCGAGATGAAGGTGCCCGGCCAGGCGTGGCTGCAGTGGGAGCTGGCGCCGACGGCGACCGGATCGGTGCTCGCGCAGACGGCGATCTTTGCGCCGCGCGGGCTCGCTGGTGCGCTCTACTGGCACCTGCTCTACCCGATCCACAAGCTGATCTTCAGCGCGATGGCGCGGGCGATCGTTCGCGCGGCGGAGCGGCTGCCGGACGCGGCGCTGGCGTGACCGGTTGACTTGCGGGTTAGGCTTATCCGGATGACGAAGCCCCAGGTCGGCGGTGAAGCGCATGTCCAACGAGATGAACCACCCGCACGCGTCATCTCGGTGAACGTCGGCGAGATTCGCGCCGTCGAGTGGCGGGGCGAGATCGTCCACACCGGCATCTGGAAGCAGCCGGTGCCGGGACGCGTCGCGCTACGCGGCGTCAACTTCACCGGCGACGACCAGGCCGACCGCACGGTGCACGGTGGACCTGACAAGGCAGTCTACGCCTACGGGCGCGAAGACTACGATTTCTGGCGCGACAGCAAAAAGCTCGAAACGCCGCCCGGCCTCTTCGGCGAGAACCTCACCATCGAGGGGCTCGACCTCAACGATGCCATCGTCGGCGAGCGATGGCGCGTCGGTTCGACGCTGCTCGAGGTCGCGCAGCCGCGCATGCCCTGCTACAAGCTCGGTGTTCGCATGAACGACCAGTACTTCCCGAAGAAATTCCTCGCTGCCGGCCGGTCGGGCGCGTACCTGCGCGTGGTTGAGGAGGGCGACGTCGGCGCCGGCGACGGGGTGGAGGTGACCGTTAGGCCGGCGCACGGTATCACGCTGCGCTTCATGGTCGAGGCGCTGCAGGACGACGTGAAAGCGGCTGCGCTGCGTACCCTGCCGCGACTGCCCGAGTTCTGGCGGCGCGTCGCCAACCGGAACTCCGGACTTCCCTGAGGCGCGCGCGCTCGTAGCTTCTCCGGCAGCGATTTCCCCTCCCGCTCCCGGAGCTACCGTGCCGCCGACCGTCACGTCGCATTTCCGTCCGCTCGCCATCGGCCTGCTGCTCGCCGCGGCGCCGATGCTCCTCGCCGCCCAGGGTGCGACGCTGCCGAGCGAGGCGCCGGCGACCGTCGTCCCGACCAACGATGGCTTCGACCACGTCCGGCGCGACGTCATGATCCCGATGCGCGACGGGGTCAAGCTGCACACCGTCATCCTCGTCCCTAACGGCGCGCAGCGCGCGCCGATCCTGCTCACCCGTACACCGTACGACGCGAACACCCTCACCGGCCACGCCCACAGCGCTCACCTTGCGCCGAACCTCGCCGGCTACGACAACGCGCTCGAGGTGATCATCGGCGGCGGTTACATCCGCGTCGTCCAGGATGTCCGCGGCAAATACGGCTCGGAGGGCGACTACGTCATGAACCGCCCGCTGCACGGCCCGCTCAACCCGACCGCCGTTGACCATGCGACCGACACGTACGACACCATCGACTGGCTGGTGAAGAACATTCCCGAGTCGAATGGGAAGGTCGGCATCATCGGCATCTCGTACGACGGGTTTCTCCCGCTGATGGCGCTCGTCAATCCGCATCCGGCGCTCAAGGTCAGCGTGCCGATGAACCCGATGGTCGACGGCTGGATGGGCGACGACTGGTTTCATAACGGCGCCTTCCGCCAGCAGAACATGCC
>JBKJQR010000252.1:0-21589 GCA_046593895.1 Gemmatimonadaceae bacterium
CGCAGCCGAACTCAGCCAAGAGCTGGAGACGCCAATCACACCGGGCTTCGAGGCGCTGGTCTTCAAGGCCTCACGCGGCATCGAAGACATCTACGAGCTGACCTACATCCGCAAGGACGGCAGCCGGTTCCCCGCGGTCGTCTCCGTCACCGCGCTCCGCGACGCCCAGGACTCGATCATCGGCTACCTGTTGATCGGCACCGACAACACCGCACGAAAGCAAGCCGAGGACGCGCTGCTGCGAGCAGGAGCGCTGCAGAGCGCGATCTTCAACAGCGCAAACTTCTCGAGCATCGCCACCGACGCGAAGGGCGTCATCCAGATCTTCAACGTCGGCGCCGAGCGAATGTTAGGCTACACGGCCGCCGACGTGATGAACAAGAACACGCCGGCCGACATCTCCGATCCGCGCGAGCTGATCGCCCGCGCCACCGCGCTGAGCGCCGAATTCGGCACGCCGATCACGCCGGGGTTCGAGGCGCTGGTGTTCAAGGCGTCGCGCGGCATCGAAGACATCTACGAGCTGACGTACATCCGGAAGGACCGCAGCCGCTTTCCCGCCGTCGTCTCGGTGACCGCGCTGCGCGACGCGCAGGGGACGATCATCGGCTACCTGCTCATCGGCACCGACAACACGGCGCGGAAGCAGGCCGAGGAAGCGCTCGTCAAGGCGGGCGCACTGCAGAGCGCGATCTTCAACAGCGCGAACTTCTCCAGCATCGCGACTGATGCGAAGGGCGTCATCCAGATCTTCAACGTCGGCGCCGAGCGGATGTTAGGCTACACGGCCGCCGACGTGATGAACAAGAACACGCCGGCGGACATCTCCGATCCGGAAGAAGTCATCGCCCGCGCGAAGACGCTCAGTCTCGAGTTCGGGACACCGATCACGCCGGGGTTCGAAGCGCTGGTGTTCAAGGCGTCGCGCGGCATCGAAGACATCTACGAGCTGACGTACTTCCGGAAGGATGGCAGCCGCTTTCCCGCGGTCGTCTCGGTGACCGCGCTGCGCGACGCGACCGATTGCATCATCGGTTACCTGCTCATCGGCACCGACAACACGGCGCGCAAGCAGATCGAAGAAGAGCGCATGAAGCTCGACCAGCGCCTTCGCGACCAGCACTTCTATACGCGCTCGCTCATCGAGTCGAACATCGATGCGCTGATGACCACCGACCCGCGTGGGATCATCACCGACGTCAACAAGCAGACCGAGGCGCTCACCGGTTGTACGCGCGATGAGCTGATCGGCGCGCCCTTCAAGAACTACTTCACGGATTCGGCGCGCGCCGAAGCAGGCATCAATCGCGTGCTGAACGAGGGGAAGGTCACCAACTACGAGCTCACCGCGCGCGCCCGCGACGGCAAGCTGACGACGGTGTCGTACAACGCGACCACCTTCCACGATCGCGATCGGCGTCTGCAGGGCGTGTTCGCCGCGGCGCGCGACGTGACGGAGCTGAAACAGTT
The DNA here is from genome assembly GCA_046593895.1 of Gemmatimonadaceae bacterium. GTDB lineage: Bacteria > Gemmatimonadota > Gemmatimonadetes > Gemmatimonadales > Gemmatimonadaceae > JABFXC01. Next base: position 1,471 of record JBKJQR010000252.1, read on the forward strand.
CGAGCACGAGTTGCAGCAGAAGAACGTCGAGCTCGAGGATGCGAGCCGGATGAAGTCGGAGTTCCTCGCCAACATGTCGCACGAGCTGCGCACGCCGCTCAACGCGATCATCGGATTTTCCGAGGTCCTCAAGGATGGGATGCTCGGTGAGCTGAGCGACCAGCAGCGCGGATTCATCGGCGACATCTTCAGCAGCGGCACGCACCTTCTCTCGCTGATCAACGACATCCTCGACCTGTCGAAGGTGGAAGCCGGGAAGATGTCGCTCGATCTCGAGCCGGTGGACGTGCCGTCGCTGTTCAAGAACAGCCTCTCGATCATCCGCGAGAAGGCCGCGACGCGCCGCGTGCGCCTGACGATGAAAACCGACAGCGACGTCACGTCGCTCCAGTTGGATGCGCGCAAGCTGAAGCAGATCGTCTACAACCTGTTGTCGAACGCAGTGAAGTTCACCGGCGATGGCGGTCAGGTCACGTTGCGGGCGAGCCGGGTGCCGCGCTCGCGTGTCGGTCAGCTGTCGAGCAGCTGGACGGGCCGCAGCTTTCCACTGACGAGCGAGGAGTTTGCGGAATTTCTCGAGATCAGTGTGCACGACAGCGGCATCGGGATGTCGGCGGACGATCTCGAGCGGTTGTTCAAGCCGTTCAGCCAGGTGGATAGTGGCCTGGCGCGAAAGTTCGAGGGCACGGGACTCGGGCTGGCGATGGTCAAGCAGCTCGCCGAGCTGCACGGCGGCTCGGTGGCCGTCGAGAGCGCGGTCGGTGAAGGATCGAACTTCACCGTCTGGCTGCCGATCCGCCCGACGCAGCAACGGCGGCGGACGCCGACGCCGACCGCTGGGGTGCCGATCATCGGCGACAACTTCGTGACTGGCGGCGTACGAACCGCTCTGGTCGTGGAAGACGACTTCAAGTCGGCGGAGCTGGTGCGGGTGCTGCTCGAGGCGGAGGGGTTCGTCGTGCTGCACGCGACGTCCGCCGAATCGGCGCTGGCGATGGCCGTTAGGCAGCCGCTGGCGCTGATCACCCTCGACGTCATGCTGCCCAACATGGACGGCTGGGAGTTCCTCGCGCGGCTAAAGAGCATGCCGTCGCTGGCGAACGTGCCGGTGGTGATCATCTCGATCGTGAGCGATCGCGACCGGGGATTTGCACTCGGGGCGTCGTCGATTCTCCAGAAGCCGCCGTCACGCGAGGATCTGCAGGGCGCGCTCGTCGAGCTGCAGCTCTTTCCGCGGGCGCCGCATCAGTCGCTCAAGGTCCTCGTCGTCGACGACGACCCGACAGCGGTCGAGTTGACCGCGTTTCGAATCGAGGGGCTCGCCAACACGGTGCTCCGCGCGTCGGGTGGGCGGGAGGCGATCGAGCTTGCACGGACGGAACTGCCTGACCTGATCATCCTCGACCTGATGATGCCTGACGTGAGCGGGTTCGACGTGGTGGCCGCGCTTGCAGAGCAGCCGGAGACCGCGCGCATCCCGATCATCGTCGCTACCGCGGCGCAGCTCAACGCGGCCGAGCGTGCGGGGATCAGCGGGTCGGTCGCGGCCGTGCTCGAGAAGAGTATTCTCGACAAGGCACGACTCGTCTCCGAGGTCCGTCGTGCCATGTCTGGTCGCCAACTCGTCAGCTAAGCATGGCAACTGTTCTCGTCGTCGAAGACAACCCAGCCAACATGACGTTGGCGGTGTTTCTGCTGCAATCCGTCGGGCATCGCGTCCTCAGTGCAACGGATGCCGAGGCCGGGCTGACGTTGGCGCGCGACGAACAGCCGCAGCTGATCCTCATGGACATCCAGCTCCCGGGGATGGACGGGCTCGAGGCGACGCTGCAGCTGAAGCGCGACAACGCGACGCGAGCGATCCCTGTCATTGCGTTGACCGCGCTCGCGATGAAGGGCGACGAAGAGCGGATCCGCGCCGCCGGCTGCGACGGTTATATCGGGAAGCCGATGCGCTACAAGGAATTCCTTGCCGCCGTCGCGGCGCACGTCACCGCGGCATGACGCAAAGCGAACGCGACGCGGCCGCGCTGCTACCTCGCGTCTTGATCGTCGACGACGAACGTCGCAATCGCGACCTTATCGAGGTGATGCTCAGCGCCGAAGGCTACAACCTGCTCACCGCGAGCAGCGGTGAGGAGGCAATAGTCACCGTCGCCAGCGAGCGCCCCGACCTCGTGCTGCTGGACGTGATGATGCCGGGGATGGACGGCTACCAGGTGGCGATGAGGCTGAAGGGCCATGCCGAGACGGCGCACATCCCGATCATCATGCTCAGCGCGCTCGACGACCGGAACTCGCGGATGCATGGGCTCAGCGCCGGTGCCGAGGACTTCCTGACGAAGCCGGTGAATCGCACGGAGCTCTGCCTGCGGGTGCGGAACCTGTTGCGGCTGATCAAGCCGGAAGAGGCGCGGAGTAGCGACGCGGTGGACCGCCGGCAGCGTTAGGCGGTGACTGCGGTGGGCGCCGGTTCCGCGCGCAGGCGGCGCCCCTGCCTGGGATGAGCCGGACGACGCGAGGCCAGTTGCCCCCTGTTCAGCGACATTCGCTTCGCCAAGGCGAAGCGCCGCCCCTCGCCGGGCGGTAGATTGACCGCAGGTCAACGCCGGTGGCGGACTGCGTGCCGCCTCGCTCTTCACGGAGGCGCTGTGTGTTCGTGGTCATCTCGCACCTAACGGTGCCCGAGTCAGATCGACCGGTTCTCGAGCGGCACTTTTGCGGCCATCGCTGGACGCGGGGATTTTCGCGCTGCTCGGGACCGAGCCGAGATGAATGATTGGTACCGGTCGTACGTCGGCGCTCTGCGGGCGGGCGACCGCCGGCTTGCCCTCGCGGTCGTCGACGAAGCGCGCGCCGCAAACCTCGATCTCGTGACCCTCTACCTCGAGGTATTCCAGCCATCGCTCCGCGAGATCGGCCGGCTCTGGCAGCAGAACGAGATCACGGTCGCCGAGGAACACCTCGCCACAGCCATCACGCAGATCGCGATGGGGCGCCTCTACGTTGACTTCTGCCGCACGGCCACGCCTAACGGCAGAACGATGCTCGCCGCTTGTGGAGCGGACGAGCGCCACGAGCTTGGACTGCGAATGGTCTGCGACCTGCTCGAGCTCGAAGGCTGGCATGCTCGCTTTCTCGGCGCCGCGGTGCCCGACGATGGCCTGGTCGCAATGGTCCTCTCGTATCGGCCCGACGCGCTCGCGCTCTCGGCGTCGATCGCTCCGCACCTGCCGCCGTTGCGCGCAACGATCCAGGCGGTCCGAGCGGCGTGCGGCGCAGCCGTGCCCTACATCATCGTCGGGGGCAGGCCCTTTCTCGACGACGATACGCTGATGCAGCGTGTTGGAGCGGACGCGATGGGACGCGACGCGGCGGAAGCAGCCCTCCGGTTGCGCGAGCGTTTCTCGTGAATGAACCGCGGGTAGGCGGCAGGCTGCACGCCTCTCTCCAGGGTTTTCCCGGCGCGGTCGTCGAAGTCGGACTGGACGGCGTGGTGGCCGATTCCAACGGGCGACTCGAATCGCTGTTGGCACGCCCGGTCGTCGGTCATCCATTCGCCGATCTGCTCGATGCGACGTCGCAGGCGAAGTGGGCACGGCTGCTCGCGCGCGAAACCGGCTCGAGCAGCTCGCCGCTCTGGGAGTGCGTGCTCGAGCGCCGCGGCGGACTGGAACTGCGCACCTTTGCCGCGGTCTGGGGGATCGATGGAGGCGATGAGCGGCTCTGGCTCTTCGAGTATGCCCGCGACCTGCGGCTTTATCCACTGTACGAAGAGCTGGCGGCTGCGAACGCGGAGCTGGTGCATACCCAACGTGAGCTGGCGAAAGAGCAGGCCCGCCTTGCCCAGGCTCTCGCCGTCCAGTTGGGAGCGGTGCGACTGCGCGATGAAGTGCTCGCGATCGTCGCGCACGACCTGCGCGGACCGCTGGACCGGATTTCAAACAGCGCGCTACTTCTCAGCGACGAGACACTCGACACGCCGAGCCGCCCGAAGTTGCTCGAGGTGATAATCCGGACGGCTGCCGGGATGGATCGTCTCGTCCGCGACCTCCTCGACGCCGCGAGCATCGATGCAGGGCGGCTCGCACTCGATCGGCGCGATCTGGACGCGGCGGTGCTCGTCGCTGCCGCCAGCGAGAGCTTCCAGGAGCAAGCCGCCCTGAAGGGGCTTCAGCTGCACTGCTCGGCAGGCGATGTCCCGCCGCTGAACGCGGATCAGCCGCGCATCCTTCAGGCGGTGGGCAACCTGCTCACCAATGCGATCCGCCTGACGGCAACGGGCGGCCGGGTCGAGCTTCGCGTCGAACGCGCGGGCGACGAAGTCGTGCTCACGGTGTCGGACAGCGGACCGGGAATCTCGCGGGAGGATATCCCCCATCTTTTCGAACGATTCTGGCAGGCGCAGCGAGGGCACCGCGGTGGAGCAGGTCTCGGTCTGGCGATCACGAAGGGCATCGTCGAGGCGCACGGCGGCCGGATCTGGGTCGAGAGCGTGCTCGGGGAGGGAAGCGCCTTTCGCTTCACGCTGCCGCTGACCGCGACGAACCGCACCGGCGTCGCCTGACGCCGTTAGGCGCTAGACGTCGCCGTCGCGTACGCCGACGATCGCCCGCGTGCTCGAATCGTCCTCCCCACCGCCGGCGATCGGGCGGAAGAGCAACTTGACGTTGCCGAACCGCAGGTCAGCCGCGCCATCGAGTGCGCGCTCGGTGACGCGATCGCCGTTCACGTACGTCCCGTTGGTCGAGCCGAGATCGAGCACCGCCCACTTCGCCCCACGGCGCGTCAGCGTCGCATGCGACGCCGAGACGCTGTCGTCCGTCAGCCGGACTTCGTTGTGCTTGCCTCGGCCGACATGCACCACCGGCCGCTCGATCCGGAATCGCGTCCCGTGCAGCGGGCCGACGTTGATCACCTCGAGCGTCGCGAACAGGCTGCCGCGGCGCTGGACGAGATCGGGCGGGGGAGCCGTCGTCCCGGTGACGCGCTCGTCGCCCGGCGCCGGCGCCTCGAAGACGGCCCGATCGGCCTCGAAGCGCAGCTCGATGTCGCCGACGCGGATCACGTCTCGCATCCCGAGCACGATGCTGATGTCCACCCTCGCGCCATTCACCCGCACACCGTTCGCGCTCAGGTCGGTGAGGACGTAGCCCTGCAGCGACGGCGCGACCGTCGCATGCCGCCGCGAGACGCTCATGTCGGCGAGGGGAAACCCGCAGGACGGGTCACGCCCAATCGTCAGGCCTGACGATGGAATCTCCACCGTGCGGCCGTCGTCGGTGATCAGTCGTCCGCCAGTGTCGGCGGTCGGCTCACCGGCGGTCAGTCCGCCGAGCGCGGCCAGCGCACCCTCGGGAATTCCGGCGAGCGTCGTCGTGCTCCCGTTGGCCGCGATCTCCCCGAACACCAGCGCGACGCCGCCGACTTCGACGCGCAAGCCATGCTGGATGCGAAGATCGCCGCTCATCGGCGCGCCATCGACCAACACCTTGCCGCCGTACGTCGCGCGCAACGTCGCCGTCCCATCGGGCAACAACTCGACGATCGCCGACGGATCCACCGCAGCAAGCTCCGGTGCCGGCAACGCGTCATCCGCGCTCCCGCCGAGCAGCGTTTCTCCGATCGGGAGCGCGTAGCGCTCACCGCCAATCACGACGAAAGACATGTGACGAATTGACGATCGACCCGGGCGATCGTGACGCCCGGGGTCGCCGGGCAGTCCACCAGATGATCCGCCCCCCAACCCGCGAGCCCATGACCATACCTCACTCGACCCGCGCGACCGCGAGCACGGCCGATGCACCGGTCCCGACCCGCGCTGCATCGCCCACGGCGACGGCATTCACCGCGATGTTCAAGGGACGTTCGCCGGCGACCGCCGCCGACTCGGTGTGGGTGCCGCTCGTCTCCGGAATCCTCATCCTCGTTGCCGGCGCGATGACGCTGGCGACCGGGAAACCCTGGCTGTTCGCCGGCCTCGGGCCGACCGCCGTGATGCTCGCGGCGAGTCCGTCGCACCCGACCACGCGCTTTCACAGCATCGTGCTCGGCCATGCCGTGGCGATTGTCTGCGCCTGGCTCGCCCTGCTCCTGCTCGGCGCCGGCACCTCGGCCGGCCTGCTCTCCGGGCAGCCGTCGGTTGCACGGATATGGGCCAGCGCATTCGCGGTGGCGGTGACGGTGCTCATCCAGCCGTCGATTCGCGCCTATCATCCGCCGGCCGCGGCGACCGCGCTCCTCGTGACGTTAGGCGTCTACCGGCTCACCTGGCAGAACGCGCTGTCGCTGATGGGCGGGGTGCTCGCCGTCGCGCTGGTCGGTGAGTGGCTGCGCCGCGTCCGTCTCGACGGGCAGCACGGCGTGAAGCGCGCCGCCTGAGCGGATGACGTCAACGCCCGTCACCCCGCGCTCCGACTTCGACCTCGTCCGCGCGGCACTCGCCGCCGAGTACGAGGTGATCGACGAGATCGGGCGCGGCGGGATGGCAATCGTCTATCGCGCCATCGAGCGCGGAGCCGGTCGCGAGGTGGCGATCAAGGTGCTCCCGGCGCAGTTCGCCTTCGACGAGAGCTTCGTCGAGCGGTTCCAGCGCGAGGGGCGGATCGCGGCGCAGCTCGTGCATCCGTACATCGTCCCGGTCTATCGCGTCGGGCGGAGCGGGCATGTCATCTACTTCGCGATGAAGCTGCTCCGCGGCGAATCGCTCGGCGGCCGGCTGCGGGTCAGCCACCGCCTGCCGGCGGCCGACACGCGACGGATGCTGCTCGAGGTGGCCAGCGCGTTAGGCTACGCGGCGGCGCGCGGCGTCATCCATCGTGACATCAAGCCGGACAACATCATGTTCGACGACGACGGCCGCTGCGTCGTCGCCGACTTCGGCATCGCGCGCTCGGCCGCCGAGTCGAAGCTGACCGCGACCGGGATGTCGGTCGGGACGCCGCGCTACATGAGCCCGGAACAGGCGCGATCGAAGCCGCTCGACGGGCGGAGCGACATATACTCGCTCGGCATCGTCGGCTACGAGTGCCTCGTTGGCGACACGCCCTTCCACGGCGAGGATGCGTTCGCCGTGCTGATGGCGCACATCCGGTCGCCGCTGCCGCGACCGGCGTTAGGCAGCGCCGAGGAGTGGGACCTGTTCGACGTCGTCGAGCGGATGCTGGCCAAGGATCCCGCTGATCGCTTCCAGGGCGCCGACGAGCTGATCGCCGCGTTAGGCGGCGTCCGCTCGGACACCGGCCGCCGCGTCGCCTGGTCGCCGGGCGCGCTGCCGGTCGCCGCGACGCGGCCGACCCGCGCGGTGCGCGAACCATCGCCCGATGCCGACTCGAGCGGGCCGCGACCGTCCGCGGCGCTCGACCGGGCGCTCGCGGTCGGGGTGCACCTGCTCAAGCAGCAGAAGCCGAAGCTCGACGCCGGCGTTCGTGCACTCAAGTCACAGCAGCCAAAAGTCGGCGCCGGGTTGGTCGCTGGACGTAAGCTGGTCGCCAGCCAGCAGTGGCGGGTGGTGGCGGCGAGTCGACGGGCGACGACCGCGGTGAGCGGCGGCATCGGATGGCTGCGCGCGCGGACGAAGCGATTCTGGATCGGCGGCGCCGGTGCGGCCGCGGTGCTGGTGGTCGGCTATTACGCGATCCATTTCGCGACCAAGCATCGGACGCGGTGTCCGGTGACGCCGGTCGCGGGCAGCGACAGCAGCCATCGCGCAGCGACCAAGCCGGCAACGTTCTCGGTCCTCCTCGACGCGATCGGCGCGCAGTCGGCGGGGAGCAGCCTCGAAGTCTACTACGACGTCTGTGGTCTCGAGCCGGGCACGACGTACACGACGAGCCTCCGCGTCGAGCAGAATGCGTCGGGGTTGAAGCGCCTGCTCGGCCGCTCGCCGGGGCCGGTCACCGCGAGCTTCGACGAGTCGGCGGGCGGGCGGGCCGTCCGCCGCCACCGCACCCTCGCGTTCGATCGGATGCCGCCCGGGTCGTACCGCGCCGAGCTGGTAGTCACCGATGCCGGCGGCCGGACGCGGACAAAGGCGAGCGCCTTCCAGGTCGAGCGTTAGGCAGGCATCACGGTGTCGTCGTCGCATCCTGCGGCGCGAGGTGCTCCCGGCGCAACGCGTTGGTCGCGCTGGCGCAAATGACCTATTGACAGGCTCCGGGCCGAATCGTAGTTACCCTGTCGTTATGTCGGCGCGAGCAAGATGCTCGCATGGAGTCGCACGAAATGCAGGGCCAGGCCGACCGTCCCCGGACGGCGTCGCAGCGTGACGCGCCCGACCAGCCGACCAGGTAGTTGATCGATCGCCCCGCCCACCGCGGTGCATCTCGAACTATCAGGGAGGGAAAAAATGACGCACCGGTGTCGCAGCGCATTCCGCCGCACCCCACGGTCGTCGATCATGCCGCTGCTGCTCGGCGCCTGCCTCGTCGCCGGCACGCCGGCCCCGGCCGCGGCGCTCGTCCCCGGCGGCGGGGCGCCCGCCAACGCGAGACCTGACGCTGACGCGGCCAGCGCTACGGCCACAGAGTACAACGCCTACGTCCGAGCGCTCGGCCGCGACCGGGTACTCGCCCGCGCATGGGCGGCGGCAGGCGCCGACGCGAACAACACGATCGCCACCCACCGGCAGCGGGCGATCCCGGCGTTCGCGCGGAAGTACGGCTTGCCCTGCTCCGCCTGTCACACGGTCTGGCCGCAGCTCAACAACTTCGGCCAGGTGTTCCGTGATAACGGCTACCGGATGAAGAACGAACGCGATTCACCCGCCGACCAGCCGCCGAGTTACTGGCCGATCGCCGCGCGGATCACGCCACAGTTCCGCGTCGATCGCACCGACCATCAGCCGGTGGACGCGGTCCCGGGCGATGCGGCGTCCGGCAAGGTCGAGAAGACGGTCACGCAGTCCGGGTTCGATCTCTCGGGGCTGGACCTGCTGCTGATCGGGACGCTGTCGAAGCGCATCTCGTTCGGGCTCATTCCATCTGCGGACAACACGGGCGCGTTCCACATCGAGGCGGCGTACGTCCGCTTCAACGACCTGCTGAACACGACGTGGGCGAACCTCAAGGCTGGTAAGTTCGAACTCGACAACATGGTGTCCGAGAAGCGCGAGCTGCTGTTGTCGAGCAATGGCGGGTTCTACCAATCCTATCACTTCGTGCCGGTGGGCGACGCAACCAGCTTCGGGCTGGGTGACAACCAGATCGGGATGGAGGTCTCGGGCCACTCGATCAACAGCTACACCCGCTATTCGGCCGGGGTCTTCAGCAATACGGACGGCGAGGTCGGCCTCGGGCAGGGAAAAGGGTACGACGGGGCATTCGCGCTCAGCCAGGCATTCGAGGCCGGAACGTTAGGGCTGGAGCGCATCGGTGTCTTCGGCTATCGCGGGTCCCGTCCGACGATGTTCGAGACTGTCGATGCCGCACCCGTCGCCGGCAGCGGGGTGGGCACGAAATCCTTTTACCGGACGGGGCTCGCCGGCGATTTCTACTTCGGCAGCCTCGAGCTGCTGCCGCTGTGGATGCACGCATCGGACGACGTGACGCTGGCGACCAACAGCCTGGGCGGCACGCCGCTCCCGGTCGGGGCGCAGAGCCCGGTCTGGAATTCGGGGCTGCTCGAGGCACACTACTACGTTGGTCACCAGTTCGCGCTGATGGGCCGGCGCGAATCGGTGCGGATGTCGAAGCAGGCGACGCCGGATATGGCCACCACGTTAGGCAACATCGATGCGACGGCGGTCGGGTTCCGTTGGTACCCGATCATGCTCGCCCGCGACGGCCTGGCGGTGCACGGCGAGTATGCCTGGAGCAGCACGACGGGGGCAGCGCCGCTCAGTGGATTGGGGAGCGGCGTGCCGCCGCTTGATCCGGGAGCGCACGTCAAGAGCAGCAGCGTCTTCATGGCGCTCGACTTCGCCTTCTAGGCAAGGAGGATTGGGATGAAAGCGCAGATGCGATCGGCGACAGTCCGTGCCGCTGTGGCGGTGCTCGCCGTGACGTTAGGCGGCGCGGCCGGTGCCGGCGCGCAGATGCCACAGGGCGCCGGCAGCGTCCGCGCCGGCGAGGAAGCATACGGGCGTTATTGCGTCGGCTGCCACGGACCGCAGGGCGACGGCCGCGGCGAGAACGCGCAGTGGATCGAGCCGAAGCCGCGCGACTTCACCGAGGCACTCTTCAAGTGCCGCTCGACGCCGACGGGGACGCTGCCGACCGACAACGACCTCTATCAAGCGGTCACGCGGGGCTTCGTCACGACAAACATGCCTCCCTGGCGGCCGCTGACCACCGCGACCCGCGAGAATCTGGTCGCCTACATCAAGACCTTCTCGCCGAAGTGGCGCACACAGGCGCCGGGCACCCCGATCACGATCCCCGCCGAGACGCCGCTGACGACGGCCAGCATCGTCCACGGGCGAGAAGTCTTCCAGAAGATGGAATGCTGGAAGTGTCACGGGCCGGCCGGCCACGGCGACGGTCCGGCGGCCTCGGCGCTCACCGACAGCAAGGAGCGCCCGATCAGCCCGTACAACTTTTCGGCGAATACCCGGTTCAAGTGCGGGGCGACGAATACGGACCTGTACCGGATCTTCATGACGGGGCTCGACGGAACACCGATGCCGTCGTTCGCCGATCAGCTGAAGCCGGGTGAGGCGTGGGACCTGGTCCACTTCCTCCGCACGATGCAGCCGGCGCACTCGCCGGAATCGGCGATCTGGGAACCGTACCTGCGGGCGCACGCCAGCGAGCTGCCGCCGATCGGGCCCGCAACCGCGGGAACGCAGTAGCTGCCTAACGCGCGTCGCGAGACGCTACGTACAACGCCACACTCCTACACGGTGGACAGATGCAAACGAAGCACATCGCCTCACTGACGTTCATAGCCGCGACCGCCGCCCTGACGACCGGCGCGCTCCGGCACCCGGCCGCTCCGGCGACGGGGTCGATCAGCGGGGCCGTGACCTACACGGGAACGATGCCGAAGATGAAGCCGATCGACATGGCGAAGGAGCCGAGCTGCGCGGCGCAGCACACGTCGCCGGCGATGACCGAGAGTGCGATCGCCGGCCCGAAAAATTCGCTCGAGGACGTGGTCGTATACATCTCGGCCGGCGACCAGGGCAGCGCGGCACCAGCGGCGGCCCTACGGTACGACCAGAAGGGGTGCCAGTACACGCCCCACGTCGCGGTGCTGCAGGTCAACCAGTCGCTCGAGATCTACAACGACGACAAGACGTCCCACAACATCCACCCGCTGGCGAAAGCGAATCCGGAGTGGAACAAGTCGCAGCCGCCGGGCGCGCCGCCGCTCAAGGAGAGCTTTTCCAAGGCGGAGTTCATCCCGGTGAAATGCAACATCCATCCGTGGATGCATGGCTACTTCGCGGTGCTCAGCACTTCGCACGCGACGCAGAGCGGTGAGGACGGCAGCTTTTCCCTCAAGGGCCTGCCCCCCGGCAAGTACACGGTGACCGCGTGGCAGGAGCGGTTCGGGTCACAGAGCCAGGATGTCACTGTCGGTAGCGGAGACACGCCCAAAATCAACTTCGTGTTCAAGGCGACTCCGTACTAGGAGACGGCCATGGGCAAGCTATTCGCCGCCGTCGTCACGATCATCACGCTGGTCTCGGTAGCGATCTTCGCGCTGCACACGTGGATGCCGCCCGACATTTCGGTGCTCGGGGCTGGTATCGATCGGCAGCTCTCGGAGACGATGGTGGCGACGGGGGTGATGTTCGTGGCGGCGCAGCTGCTGCTCGCGGTCTTCGTCTGGCGCTCGGGCGACGCCAATCCGCTGCGCAGGCTGCGCACGTTTCCCGGCGGGCCGATGCCACTCGTCATTTTCGCGCTGGTCATCGTCGGCGCGGAAGTGTTAGGCCTGACGCTGGTCGGGAGCAAGGTCTGGGCGTCGATCTACATGACGCCGGCCGCTCCCGGCGCCGTACAGATCGACGTCCAGGCGGAGCAATTCGCCTACTACTTCCGCTACCCGGGGCACGACGGCGTCTTCGGCCCGACCCACCCCGACAAGATCGACGAGGCGAACGACAACTACTTCGGCCTCGATCCGGCGAACGACACGACCGCGCGCGACGATATCGTCTCCGCCTCGCTCGAGGTCCCGGTCAACAAGGAAATCGCACTGACGCTGCACGCGAAGGACGTCGGCCATTCATTCTACGTCCCCGACTTGCGCATCCAGCAGGACTTCGTCCCCGGCATCGTCATCCCGCTTCACTTCACGGCGACAAAAACCGGCAAGTACGAGCTGGTCTGCACGCAGCTCTGCGGGCTCGGGCACTACACCATGCGCGCCTTCGTCGAGATCGTGACGCAGGAGGAATTCGACAAGTGGCTCAAGGACCACGCCGCGGAATGAGGAATCAGCGATGAGCGACGCCGTGACGCGGCCGGATTTCGAGCCCGAAGATCACTCGCCCGGCGCCGGGTCGGACGCCGGCCACGCCCACCCGCCGTCAGGATTCTGGCGCACGCACGTCTTCAGCCTCGATCACAAGGTGATCGGCCGTCAGTACCTCGACCTTGCCCTGGTCGCGGTGACCACCGGGATGGTGCTCTCCTGGCTGATGCGCATCCATCTGGCGTTCCCGACGACATCGATCCCGGGGCTGGCGACGTTATCGCCGGCCGGCGCCGCCAACGGCGTGATCAGCCCGGAGTATTACCTCTCGCTGATGACGATGCACGGTACGATCATGGTATTCTTCGTGCTGACGACCGCGCCGTTCGCCGGCTTCGGGAACTTCATCCTCCCGCTCCAGGTCGGCGCCGAGGACATGGCGTTCCCGCGCTTCAACATGATGTCGTTCTGGGTGACGGCGCTGGCGTTCGTCGTGCTGATCGCCGCCTTCTTCGTCGCCGACGGTCCGGCCATCTCGGGATGGACCGCCTATGCACCGCTCAGTGCCGTCGGCAAGGATGCCGGGCCTGGCCAGGCGTTAGGCCAGACGCTGTGGGCAGTCTCGATCGCCATCTTTTGCGTCGGCCAACTCCTCGGCTCGCTCAACTTCATCGCGACGACGCTCGACCTGCGGACGAAGGGGATGACGCTGGGCCGGCTCCCCTACGCCACGTGGGCCTGGTTCATCACCTCAGTCATCGGGCTGATCGCCTTCTCGGTGCTGCTGCCGGCCTGCATCCTCCTCATCCTCGACCGCGTCGCCGGCACCAGCTTCTTCATTCCCGGTGGACTGGTGATCAGCGACCGGCTGCAGCCGCACTCGGGCGGGTCGCCGATGCTCTGGCAGCACCTGTTCTGGTTCTTCGGGCACCCCGAAGTGTAAATCGCGATCCTCCCTGGCTTCGGCATCGTCTCGACGATCCTGCCGGCGATGACGCGGAAGCCGCTGCTCGGGCCGCGGGTGTTCATCGGCTGCCTGATCGCGATCGGCTTCCTCAGCTACATGGTGTGGGGACACCACATGTTCCTCAGCGGGATGAATCCGCTGTCGGCAACACTGTTCTCGGTGCCGACGCTGATCATCACGATCCCGGCGACGATCGCGACGCTGCTCTGGATCGGGAGCATCTACGGATCGCGGCTCCGCTTCACGACGGCGTCGCTCTTCTGCCTCGGTTTCGTCTCGGTGTTCGTGACCGGTGGCCTGAGCGGCTTCTTCCTCGCCCAGCCATCGATCGATACGTACCTCCACGGCACGTATTTCGTCGTCGGGCACTTCCACTTCGTGATGGGAGTGGCGTCGATGTTCGGCATCTTCGCCGGGACCTACTTCTGGTTCCCGAAGATGTACGGCCGGATGATGAACGAGACGTTAGGCAAGTGGCATTTCTGGCTCACCTTCATCGGCGTCTATTGCATCTTCATGCCGATGCACTGGCTCGGGCTCGCCGGCAACGTGCGTCGGTACTCGGCGTTCACCGACGAGTACATGAAGGGCATGCAGCCGTTGCACCGGTTCATCACGATCGGCGCGCTGGCCACCGGCGCGGTGCAGCTGCTCTTCTTCATCAATCTCGGCTGGAGCCGGAAGCGTGGCGCGATCGCGCCCGACAATCCATGGGAGGCGACGTCGCTCGAGTGGACGACGTCATCGCCGCCGCCGCACGACAACTTCGGCGGAGTCCACCCCGTTGTCCATCACGGCCCGAACGAGTATGGCATGGCCGGAACCGCTGGCGACTACGTGATGCAGACATCTCCCGAGCGGCTGCCGGTGGCCTAGCGTGGGAGCCACAACGATGCCCGTCCGTCCCCGTCCCCGGCCACGCGACGGTGACCGCGCGACGACAGCGAGTACCGGGGTCTGGATCGGGGTCGCGACGATCAGCATGTCGTTCGCGGCGTACACCAGCGCGCTCGTCGTCCGGCAGGGATCGGGCGCCGACTGGCTGCACTTCCGGCTGCCGCCGATTCTCTACCTGAACACGGCGCTGATCCTCGCCAGCAGCGTGACGCTCGAGGCAGCGCGCCGCAATCACGCGCACGGCGGCGCGCCGGCTGACGGCGTCATCGCGCTGCCCGGCTCGGCCTCGCGGACGTCCGCATGGATCAACGCGACGCTCGGCCTCGGGGTTCTCTTTCTGCTCGGGCAGTTGATCGCCTGGCGGCAGCTGTCGGCCGCGGGATTGTTCCTCGCGACGAACGCGAGCAGCGCATTCTTCTACATCCTCACCGCGCTGCACGGCCTGCACCTGTTCGGGGGCCTCGTCGGCCTGCTCTACGTCCGGCGACGCCTGCGGCATGGGCCTCTGCTGACCGCCGGTCCAGCGTTAGGCGCCGGAGCGCTCTACTGGCATTTCATGGCCGTGCTCTGGGTGTACCTACTGGTGCTCCTCGTCGTTCGGCTCTAGCCTGCTCCGGGAGACGTGATGGAAGTCGAGATGCCAGTCAGCGCGCACGCGGCAGCGATGGAGGCGTCGCCATTCGCGATCGAGTCCAAGAAGCTGGTGATGTGGCTGTTCATCATCGCCGATGCTGTCACCTTCGGCGCGCTGCTCTTCGGCTACGGTTTCCTCCGCGTCGGCAGTCCCGACTGGACGAAGCCGTTCGACTTCTCGCCGACGATCATCAACGCGATGGTGATGACCGCCGTCCTGCTGACGAGCAGCGTGACGACGCTCGCCGCGGTCAGCGCCGCGCAACGCGGTGACCGGCCGACGACCGTCCGCTGGCTCGGCGCCACGATCGGGCTCGGGACGCTCTTCGCCGCGCTGCACCTGCGCGAGTGGTTCAAGATGTTCGGCGAGGGCTGGTCGCCGTCCACCAACCCGTTAGGCGGATCGGCTCTGGTCGGCGGAACCTTCTTCGGGGTGACCGGGCTGCACCTGCTCCACGTCATCGGTGGTGTCGTCGCGATGATCGTCGTCGCGACGAAATTCGGCAGGGGCAGCCTGCGCGCCGGGCATGTCGAGACGACGGGGCTGTACTGGCACTTCGTCGACCTCGTCTGGATGTTCGTCTTTCCACTCGTCTACCTACTCAACGCCAGGTGAGGCGCCACCGATGACCGAGCGAATACCGGCCGAGCGGCACCCGGTCCCGCCGGCCCCCCGCGCCGGCGACACGGCTAAGAACGTAATGATCTGGGCTGCGATGCTGGTGATCGTCGCCCTCGAGGTGGTGGTGACGTACCAGCGCCCGGCGACCGCGACGCTGATCGGCACGCTCCTCGTTCTCGCCTCGGTGCAGGCCTTCCTCGGCCTGCTGTACTTCATGCACCTCCGCACCGAGCGGGCGGTGCTCGGCTGGAGCCTCCTCGGCGCGCTGGTCTTCGTCCTGTCAATGATGAACCAGTTCTGGCCCGATGCGCTCCGCGTATTCAGGCTGCGGCTCCATCAGTGATTCGGCGCCCCCGCTGATGGTGATGCCGATGACGATGAGCGAGATGCTCCCGGCAATGCTTATCGTCGTGCTGCCGGCGTTTCTCATCTGCACTGGAATCACGGTCCTCGCCTGGCGGAGCAGCCGCCGGCCCTGAGCTCGCAGTTCGCCCGAGCGAAGCACGGCGTTCGCGGGCGAGCGTTAGGCAGGTCATCGTGGCCATCGCTGCTGCCGGCAGGGGTTGCGAAGACTGGCGACCGTTGGTAGCTACCACGTCATGGTGAACCACTCAACTCCCCTCGACAACGACCCGATCATCGCCGAGACCTTTCGGCTGATCCAGACCCGCGCCGTCGACGTGCTCAACGCGATCGATGACGGCGTCTACTGCCTCGACGCGCAGGGAAAGGTCATTTTCGTCAATGAAGCGGCCTCGCGGACGCTCGGCTTCACCAACCGCGAGATGCTTGGCCGCCCGATGCACGATTTGACTCACCATCACTACGCGGACGGCACCGTCTTCCCGGTGTCGGAGTGCCCGATCCAGTTTTCGGTCACCGACGCGGTGCAGCACCGTGTCGGCGGCGACACCTTCTGGACGAAGGCCGGCAAGCCGGTGCCGGTCGACTTCACGAGCATTCCGATCAAGGACGGCCGCACGGTGGTCGCGGTGGTGGTCACCTTCCGCGACATCAGCGACCAGCAGCGCGTCGAGGAACAGACGCAGCGCCTGAAGCGCGAGCGCGAGTTGAGGGCAGAGGCCGAGAGCACACGCGAAGCGTTGCTGGCGAGTGAAGCGCGCTATCGCTTCATGGCCGAAGCGATCCCGGTGCTCATCTGGACATCGGAGCCCGATGGAAAGCTCGATTACATCACCGAGCGGGTGAGCAAGTATTTCGGATTGCCGACCGAGCAGCTGCTGCGGGATGGGTGGAAGGACGTGGTGCATCCCGGTGATCTGCCCGACGTCGGCGCGCGCTGGGCGCACGCCCTGACTACCGGCGAGGAGTACAACGTCGAGTTCAGGCTGCGCGCCGCGGACGGCAGCTATCGCTGGCATCTCGCGCGCGCGCTCCCGCAGCGCGACGCCAGCGGCGCGATCGTCAAGTGGTTCGGCACGAACACCGACATCGACGAACAGAAGCGCGCGCAGGAGCGGTAAGGCCTAACGCTGGAGGCACCGTCGCGCTCAGTCCCGCGGCGGCACTCCGAGCTTGATCGCCTCGCGCCCGTAGCGCGAGCGCACCGAGTCCATCGCTGCGGCAAGATCGCGCTGACGTTCCGTTTCCCGCCCGGCGCCCGCCTCCTCGAACAGCGCGAGCTGCGATTCGGCCCCGATGTGCACCAGCTGCGACGCCGTTACTCCGATCAGGCGGGCCGACACCCGGCGCTTCTTCCGCAGCTGTCGCAACAGCTCGCGGGCGACCGGCGCCATCGCGTGATACGTCGTCACCGGCTCGTCGAGCGTGCGCGCCGCGGAGCGCAGGGTGAAGTCGGCATCCTTCACCTTCACGGTGACCGTCCGCGCTGCATAACCCGAGTCGCGCAGGTCGGAAGTGACACGGTCGACGAGCTGCAGCAGCTCGCGCTCGAGCGTCGCGTCGTCCATGACGTCGCGCGGGAACGTGTCCTCGCGCCCCATCGACTTCGGCTCCTCGCGTTGCTCGACCACCGCGCTGCCGATGCCGCGTGTGATGTCGTGCAGCCATGCCGCCGAGCGATCGCCCAATCGCCGCTCGAGTTCCTCGTGCGGCACGGCGAGGACATCCATCACGTCGCGCCAGCCGCAGCGCGCGAGCTGCTCCTGGAACTTCGGCCCGATCCCCGGGAGCTCGGCCAGCGTCAGGCGGGCGACGAACGCCGCCTCGTCGCCGGGCGCCACCACATGCACCCCGTTCCCGCCCGTGCCGGCGCGCGGCTTCGCCAGCTCGACCGCGAGCTTGGCCACCAGCTTGTTGGTGCCGCCGCCCATCGAGATCCGGATCCCCGTCTCGCTCTCGACGGCGCTTCGCACAGTATGCGCGATATCCTCGAGCGACCGTCCGCGATAGATGGTCTGCATTGTCGTCGTCAGGTCGAGATACGCTTCGTCGGGCGACGCGCTCTCGACATCGGGCGCAAATCGCTGCAGCACCGCGACAATCTCCGCGCTCTTCCGCGAGCAGAGCTCGCGCGGCACCGGTACGCACATCGCCTTCGGACAGAGCCGCACCGCGCGCGCGATCGGCATCCCCGAGCGCACGCCGTACTTCCGCGCCTCGTAGGTCGCCGAGCAGACAACCCCGCGACTCTCTGCCGACCCGCCGACGATGAGCAGCGTCGCGCGGCCGGCGCCCTCCGGGTCGGCGATGCGCGCGAGCTGCACGTAGTAGACGTCGCAATCGGCGAGCAGGATGCTGCGCGGTCGATCGAGGGCACGGTTCGGCGAGAGCATGGCCCTTGAGTATACCGGTGAAACGATCCAAACGTCGAGGCGCGCGAGCGCTGCTTTGCCGCGAAATCCGCGAGTGCTATGTTCAACCGTCGGGATCGAACTCCCCAAACTGTAGAGGTTCACATGCCCATCTTCGCCCAGCTCGCCGCAGTCTTGTTCGGATGTCTGGCGACGGTTGGCACATTCGTGGTGATTCGCGGTGCCATTGTCGGTTGGCGCCGCCGCGTGACGGCGACCGCTCCGGCGCTCGCCGAGGAGCGGCTGCTCCGGATCGAGCAGGCTATCGAGTCGGTGACGCTCGAGATGGAGCGCGTGTCGGAGGCGCAGCGATTCACCACGCAACTCCTCCTCGACCGGCTGCCGGTACGCGCCGCCGAGCAACTGCCGTCGCGCACCGTCGCGCGCGCGCCGGGAACGGTCACGCCGCATTGATCGCGGCGAGCCCGCGATGAACGTCCTCCTCCTCGGCGCGACCGGGATGGTCGGGCAGGGAGCACTCCGCGAGTGCCTGCTCGATCAGGGCGTTAGGCAGGTAGTCACCGTCGGCCGCAGCGCGACCGGGCACCAGCACGCGAAGCTTCGCGAGGTCGTCACTCACGATCTCTACGACCTCTCGTCCATCGAACAGCACCTCGCCGGCTTCGATGCCTGCTTCTTCTCGCTCGGGACGTCGGCCGCCGGAAAGAGCGAGGCGAGCTACACGCGCGTCAGCTACGACCTGACGCTCGCTGTCGCTCGCACGCTGCGGCGACTCAATCCCGCGATGACGTTCATCTACGTGTCAGGGATGGGCACAGACAGCAGCGAACAGGGACGCGTGATGTGGGCCCGCGTGAAGGGACGCACCGAAAATGCGCTGCTCGCGCTCGGCTTCAAGGGCGCTTACATGTTCCGTCCCGGGATAATCGTCCCGCTGCACGGCATCCAGTCGCGGACGACCGCGTACCGGGTGCTCTACACGATCATGTCGCCCCTCGTCCCCCTGATTCGCGCCGCGTTTCCCAATGGGGTGACGACGACCGAACGCGTCGGCCGGGCGATGCTCGCCGTCGCGAGGCGCGGCTACTCAAAACCGCTGCTCGAGACCGTCGACATCAACAGCGTCGCGGCGCAGTCGGCCAGCGCTTGACCGCATTGTGACACGGTAGCTCGCTGCACGCACAGCGCGCACGTGGACCGGCTCGTCGGCGGAGCGTGAGGCCTTACGGTGAGCAGCGCCAGGCCGCGCGCGCGGCATCAGGGCGAGCGTAACCGATCCGCGGCAGCGTCTCGCGCGCGGCGATCGCCAGCGCCCAGATCAGCACCAGCATCGAGACAGCATGCGTGATCGGCATGCGCTGCTGCCAGCTGAGCGTCGCGATCCACAGCCCGCCTAACGCGACCGTGGACGTCGCCGACAGGTAGCCGAGCAGTCCGAGGCCGCATCCCGACGGATAGGGCCAGAAGACGATTGCCCCACTGAGCGCGAGGACGAGCAGCATCCGGACGACCACCCACCGCCGTGCGACGCGGTCGCGAGCGTCCTGCTCGGCCATCTTCCGGACCCGCTGGGCGGAGGGACTGGGCTCCGGCGGAAGCCCGTCATACTCGCGCTCTATTTCGCGCAGCTTGGTTTTCCAGTCGACTTCGGTCATTGGGTCCCGGATTGGCGTGGTGCACCCGAAGAAACGACTACAGAGCGGGGGCAGGGTAACTCGGTATCAGGGGATCCACCGTTGAACGAGGAACAAGGGGGTTAACGAGGGAAGACAAATGACGAGCAAGGAACAAGGAACAAGGAACAAGGAACAAGGAACAAGGAACAAGGAACAAGGAACAAGGAACAAGGAACGCTCAGCGGCCTGCGGCCGCTTTCGCAAGGAGGAACGCGGAACGCGGAAG
>JBKJQR010000020.1:0-3799 GCA_046593895.1 Gemmatimonadaceae bacterium
TTCTGCTCGATGATCCGCACGAGCTTGTCGACGCCGTCGGCCTTGAGCGACATCCAGACCTTGAGCGCCTTGAAGCCGCGCGTCAGGTCGAGGCCGCGATCGGCGAATGGCAATCCACCGGCGATCACGCCGCGCGTCGTCGGTGCGAGATAACTCGCATTCGCCGCGAAAGCGGCGCGATGCGTTTCCGCATCGCGCACGAGGACGCAGGCGCACTCGATCGGGAGCGATCCCCACTTGTGCAGGTCGAAGCCCACCGAGTCCGCCTGCTCGAGGCCCGCCACCTGCGGGCGCAGCGCATCCGACAGATACGCCAGCGCGCCGAACGCTCCGTCGACGTGGAACCAGAGCCGCTCCACTTTGCACAGCGCCGCGAGCGCGACGAGATCGTCCGACGCGCCGGTGTTGACCGTCCCCGCCGTACCGATGACACAGAATGGCATCAGCCCCGCCGCGCGGTCCTCGGCGATCATCCGCTCCATCGCCGCGACATCCACCTCGTACGCAGCGTTCACCGACACGCGGCGAAAAGCGCGATTGCCGAGTCCGAGCAGCTCGGCCGCCTTGCGCGCCCACCCGTGGGTCTCGGTCGAGCCGTAGAAGACGAGTGGCGCGCGCACCGGCTCGCCGGGCCACGACTGCATGCCATCAGCGCGCGAATCGAGCCCAAGCTCGCGCGCCTTGGCGAATCGGCCGACCGCAAGACCGAGGGTGCTCGCCATCGTCCCGCCGGCAACGAGCACGCCGCTCGCGCCGGGCATACCGAGCAGCTCGGCCAGCCATCCGATGACCTCGTGCTCGACCAGCGCCGGCGCCTGGTTGAATCCGCCGAGGTTCGGGTTGAGCCCCGCCGCCAGCATGTCGGCCATCATCCCGAGCGGCGTCCCGGTGCCCATCACCCACCCTGAGAAACGCGGATGGAGGTTGCCGTTAGGGTACGGCAGCACGTTCGCGACGAACTCGGCGTAGGCCGCGGCGGCGCCGATGCCAGCTCGCGGCACAGCGTTAGGCGCGGGGACGCCTAACGCCTGGCGGACGGTGTCCGGCATCTCGCGCCAGACCGGTTGCTCGTGGAGGCTGGCGAGATGCGCCAGCATGTCGTCGACCATTCGCCGCCCGAGCTGGCGGAACGCCGCCCACTCTTCGGGGGTCGCCGGGTCGAGCGTCTCCTCAGCGGGGTGCGCGGTCATGGATGGACTCGTCGCGCCTGACGCTCCGGCGTCAGTCGAGATAGGGATAATCGGGGTCGCGCGCATCGCGCTCGGCGCGGGCGACTGCGTCGGGGCCGGCGATCTGCCGGGCGAGGTCGATCAGCATCGGGCTGAGGTGCGCCCCGTAGCGGAGGAGGTTCTCGGCGCGTTCGCGCCGCCCGAGCAAAAAGGCGAGAAAGGGCTTGTCTGCCTTCGCCGCGTTGCACGCCGAACAGGAGAGCACGAGGTTGTCGCGCCGGTCGTACGCCGTCTGCCCCTTTCGCGGAGTGACATGGTCGAGGGTGATCGTCCGCGGACTGGTCTTCCGCTCGCAATAGGCGCAGATCGACCCGTGCTGCGCGAGCAGCCAGTCGCGGGTCTCGGTGTACGCATTGCGGCTGGTCGGGAGCGACGTGTGCTGCGACTCGCTCGGCGCACCGCGGTACGGCTTCCGCGACCGGCGCGACCGCTTGACCGGGGATTTTGCCGCCGACTTCGCGGCCGGCGCTTTCGCTGCAGACCGCGCCGCGGGTCGTGATTGCTTTGCTGCGGGTTTCTTTCGTTCAGTCATTTCCTGAAAATACCCTAATGGCGGGAGATCGGCAGGTTGGCTTCCGAGCTAGAACGAGGGACGAGGGGGGGCGCCGTCGCCTCGGGCGACGAGCGCAACGGAGGAACTCGGAACGCGGAAGGAGCCGAAGCGGAACAAGGGACGAGGGATGTGGCGCCCTTGTTCCTTGTGGCGTATGTCGTTCGTTGACGAGGAACGAGGAAGCACGAGGAACCTGGAACGAGCAAATGGAGGAACCGGGAACGAGGGACTCCCTCGTCCCTCGTTCTCCCTCGTACGAGGAAGTACACCACAAGGGACAACGGCACCCTATGCCTCGTTCCTCGTTCCTCGTCGGCTCCTTCCGCGTTCCGAGTTCCTCCGTTGCGCTCGTCGCCCGAGGCGACGGCGCCCTCCCTCGTCCCTGATCCGTTCCTCGTCCCTCGTCGACGTCAGTATCGGTTCCGGAACGTCCCGCCTAACGCTGCCCTCCCTCCCCCGGCTTCGCCCATGTCGGAAACGCCGGCCGCTTCGGCGCCACTGGCGTCGTCTTCCCAAGTTGCTCCATGAGGATCGCGATCCCTCTCTCCAGCTGTGTGTCGTGCCCCGCTCTCCACGCCGCCGGATCGATCTCGACTTCAACGTCAGGCGCGACGCCGTGGTTCTCGACGGCGTACTCGCTCTCCGGTGTCCAGAGTGCGATCCGCGGCGCGGTCACCGTGCCGCCGTCCATCAGCGACGGGTAGCCGCCGATGCCGACCAGCCCGCCCCACGTCCGCGTCCCGACGAGCTGTCCGACCTTCAGGCGATGGAAGAGCCACGGCAGCTCGTCGCCGCCCGACCCGGCGTATTCGTTGATCAGCATCACCTTCGGTCCGTAGATCGCGCCAGCGGGGATTGGGACGTCCTCGCCGTAACGGCCGGTCACGTAGTTGAACGGTGCCTCACGGCGCAGGTACTCGACCATGTAGTCGGCGATGTTGCCGCCACCGTTGTAGCGCTCGTCCACGACCGCGCCGAGCTTGTCCTGCTGCGCGAAGAAGTAGCGGTTGAAGCGGGTGTAACCCTCGTTCGCGGTGTTCGGGATGTAGAGGTAGGCCAGCTTTCCGCCCGACAGCTTGTCGACGATGCGGTGATTCCCGTCGATCCAGGCGAGGTGACGCAACTGCGTCTCGCTCGCCAACGGCACGACGGTGACGTCGCGGGCCCCGGCGCCATTCGCGTTAGGCCCGACGCGAAGGAGCACGTTCTTCCCGGCCAGTCCCTGCAGCGCCTCGTCCACGCTCTCGTCCTTCGTCAGTTCCTGGCCGTTGACGGCCAGCAGATACTCGCCGACCTGCACGTTGACGCCGGGCTGGGTGAGCGGGGCGCGGAATTGCGGGTTCCAGCTCTCGCCGGCGTAGACGCGGGCGAACTTCCAGCGACCGTTGTCCACCGTGTAATCGGCGCCGAGCAAGCCGTTCCGCGGCGTGCCGTTAGGCGTTGTCGGTGGTGAGCCGACGAACAGGTGCCCGACCGTCAGGTTGCCGAATACTTCCTGGAACAGGTAGTCGAGGTCTGCTCGGCTCCCCAGTCCGTCGAGCCATTTCGCGTAGCTCTTCTCGGTCGCGGCGAGATCGAGCCCGTGGTAGCCCGGATCATAGAAGAACGCGCGCTGCAGCCGGAATGCCTCGTGGTACATCTCCTTCCACTCGGCGCGCGGATCGGTCTCGACCTGGATGTCGCTCGTGTTGAGCAACCCGTCGCCCGGCTTGATCGGCTGCGCAAGTGCGGCAATCGTCCACTTGTCCTTCTGCTTGAAGAGAACTTTCTCCCCATCGCGCGAGACGCTGAACTCGTTGACGCCGCTCACCACCTCGGTCGCCTTGCGTTCGCTGAGTTCGAACTTGTGCAGCGTGACGCCGGGCCCGTCGCCTTCCTGGAGGTCCACCGGCACGAGCGGCGCTTCGGCGAGGTAGACGACCCCCGTCTTTCCAGCGACGACCGCCGCGTAATCGCGCGGCGGCACCGGCATCGCGATCGTCCGCTGGTCGATCGCGTCGAAGTCGATCCGCACGCG
>JBKJQR010000044.1:0-12801 GCA_046593895.1 Gemmatimonadaceae bacterium
GCCCTTTGTCCTACCAGCGTGGGTCGTTGCTGAGCAGGACCTCGATCTCGGACACGGGGACTGGCCGCGAAAACAGGTAGCCCTGCGCGGACGAGCAGCCCATCTCGCGCAGCGCGGCGAGCTGGGTCTGGTTCTCCACCCCTTCGGCGATCGCGATGACACCGATGTTCATCGCCAGGTCGCGGACAGTGTTGACGAGCTGGCGGTAGAGCGGACCGGTGTCCATCTGCATGACGAAGCTGCGGTCGATCTTGATCCCGTCGAGTGGCAGCTGGTGCAGATAGCCGAGCGACGAATAGCCGGTGCCGAAGTCGTCGAGGTAGATCTGGATGCCTAACGCGCGGAGCTCGGTGAGCAGTTCGCGGGTGCGTGCCGGCTCGGCGATCGCGAAGCTCTCGGTGATTTCGAGCTTGAGCGTGTGGGGATCGAGCCCGCTCGCAGCGACTGTCCCGGCGACGGTCTTGACGAAGTTTGCCTGGGCGAACTGGCGCGGCGAAAGATTGACGCTGATCGCCAGCGGGGCGGTGCGCGGAAAGCGCTGCTGCCAGCCGACCATGTCGGCGCAGGCGCGGGCGAGCACCCACTGCCCGATGGGGACGATCAGGCCGGTCTCCTCGGCGAGCGGAATGAAATCGAGGGGCGGGATCAGCCCGCGCTGCGGATGTCGCCAGCGAAGCAGCGCCTCGAGCTCAGTGATTCGCCCGGTGCCGAGCGTGACCAGCGGCTGGTAGAACAGTTCGAACTCACCTCGCTCGACAGCGTGACGGAGGTCGGTCTCCATCCGCAGGCGCGCCAGGGCGCGGGCGTGCATCGCGCTGTCGAACATCTCGTGACGGTTGCGCCCGGCGCCCTTCGCGCGTGACATCGCGATCCCCGCCTCCTGCAGCATCTTCGCCGGAGTGCTGAGCCCCGACGTGCTGAGGACGATACCAATGCTCGCCGAGGTGTAAACCTCGCCTTCACTGGTCTCGATCGGCTGCGCGATCGACTGCTGCATGCGCTCGGCGACGCGGCTGCCGTCGCTGTCGTCGGAGAGACTTTCGAGGAGGATCGCGAACTCGTCGCCGCCGCTGCGCGAGATGAGGTCTTCTCCGCGCACGCACGACTCGAGTCGGCGCGCGATTGTGATGAGCACCTCGTTGCCGGCGTCACGACCGAGGCTGTTATTGATCGACTGAAAGCGATCGAGATCGAGGGCGAGGACGGCGAAGCAAAAATCCTTGTGCCGATGACCGCGCTCGATCGCGTGGGCGAGGCGATTGAGGAAGAGCGTGTTGTTCGGAACACCGGTCAGCGGATCGCGCAGCGCCTGTTCCTGCAATGCCTCCGCGGCGAGGAGATGCTGCGCGAGCTCCTGATGCAGGTCGAGGTCGATGGCGAGCAATGCAGCGACGTCGCGCACAACGCTCTCGTCTGACTTCGTCCACGAGTGCGGCTCGTCGAGGACGACCAACAAAGTGCCGACGGTCGCGCTGGTTGCCGAGCGCTGGGCAGTCGACGCGTCGTCACTGCGAACGAGTGGAACGGCGGCGTATGCGGCGCCGCCGATGTCGCCGGCGGATTTTGCGAATGCGGTTCCTTCGACCGTCTTGTCGCGGATGTCCGGGCAGAACGAGGTGTAGGCGTCACTCGACGGCGGCAGCACGAACAGCTGAATTGCCATCGCCGCGCCGCGACGATCCGCGGGGTCAATGAGCCTGGCGCGGGGCGCCGACCCTGTTGGGGGGCACTGGGCGAGTGCTGCCGCAATCAGGTGCGTGGCGTGTTCGAGCGACGCTTCCCAGAGCGCGGCGGCTTCACGGGGAACTGGGCGGCCGTTGACGGCGGGGCGAGCTGCGCCCGGAAGCTGGATCAACGGCTCGGAAGGCATCGATCGAAGACGAGCAACCCTGCCCGGAGGCCACACCGACCGGCGTATCGAGGCCGAATACGCGTTTGGCCGGACACGGACCGGCCAAATTTGCCGTTATGCGGGCCAGCTGAGGCGAAGCAGCTCGGGGGCGGACAGCTCACTCCTCGTGGTCAACGATGATGACCAGAGCAGTTGTTGCTCCGACCCGTTCAGTAGTGATGGGAAGCTCGGGCATGCTGCGAAAATCAGCGGTCGCGGCGGAGCGTCAGGGTGAATGTCGAACCCTGACCTTCCGTGCTCTGCACGCTGAGCGACCCACCCATCGCGCTCGCCAAGCCGCGGGAGATCGACAGGCCGAGGCCGGCTCCAGCGCGCGGACTATTGAGCGAACGCCCCAGCTGGGTGAACGGGAGGAAGATCGTCTCCAGCTTTTCAGCCGGGATGCCGCAACCCGAGTCCACGACGCGAACTTCGATGCGATCGTCGCTGCCGGTGCAGACCAGCCTAACGGTTCCGCCGGCCGGCGTCGCCTTGATGGCGTTGGCGAGGAGGTTGGCGCAGATCTGCACGATGCGGCCGGCGTCGCCGCGAGCGTGGAGCGACGGATCGCAGGATTCGTAGACGAACTGTAATTCGCCGGCGAGTGCCTGCGGACCGATCATCGCCTCGAGCGAGCGCAGGGTGCTGTCCATCGGTACGGACTGATCATCGACCTCGAGACGGCCGGCTTCGACGCGAGCGAACGAGAGCACATCCTCGATCAGGAGCAGCAGGTGCTGCTGGTTGCGGCGGATGCGCGCGAGATCGGCGCGCTGCGCATCGGTCACCGGACCGCGCAGTCCCATGTCGAGCAGCTCGACGTAGCCGCCAATGCCATTGAGGGGCGTGCGCAACTCGTGACTCATCGCAGCGAGAAAATCTCCCTTCGCTCGATTGGCCTGCTCGGCTTCATTGCGGGCCCGGTGTTCATCCTCGTAGAGGCGCGCGCGCTCCAACGCCTGGCCGCACTGCTGTGCGAGCACGTCGAGGAAGGCGATGTCCTCGGTCGAAAAGGTGCGTTCCTCGGACCAGTTGAAGCCAAGCGCGCCGACGACCCGGCCATTTCCGCGGAGCGGGAACGCGGCCATCGCGCCGGTCCCATTCTCATCGCGCAGCTGGGCCAGATGCGGATAGCATTCGGCGCGCTCGGCTGCTGACGACAGAATGATCGCGGTTCCCGAGCGGATGACATCGCAGAGTGGGAACACGGTGTCGATCGGGATGAACCGATAGCGCGCGAGAGTAGTCGGTGAATAGCCGTGCGCGCCGACCACCTCGACGCCATCGCGCGTCGCGTCGAGGAGCGCGAGGGCGAAACGTGTCGCGCCGAGCACGGGGAGCGCCGCACGAACGATGACATCGGCGACGGCGGCCGGAGTGAGCGCGCCGGTCAGTTCACCGGTTCCACGCTGCAATACTTCGAGGCGCGCCGCGGTGCGCTCGGCATCGTGCCGCGCCGCGCGCTCGGCGTCATAGAGCCGTGCGCGCTCGAGCGCCTGCGCGCACTGTCCGGCAAACGCTTCGAGGTGAGCGCGCTCAGGGGCGGTAAACTCGCGTGATGCGGGGAAGCCGATCGTGAACGCGCCTAACGGCAGATTGTCCTGGACCATCGGCAGCGCGGCCCATGATCGGGCGGCGCTGGCGGCGATGAGCGGACCCGCGTCAGGGTAAACTGCGAGCAGCGCTTCAGGATTCGAGACATAGCGCGGCTGCCGGGTCCGGGCTACGTCGGCCGGGAGGCGCCGGGCATCGATCGGGATGCGCTGGAATGGGCGCATCGCGTCGGCGGACAGCCCATGGTGGATGGAGGCGACGAGCGTCTGTCCGTCGGGGGCGAGCAGGTAAACGACGCTGAGCACGGCGCCTAACGTCGATACTTCGCGAAGCATGATGGCGGCCACTTCGTCGGCGGTCAACGCCTGGGCGAATGCCGCGGTTACCGACTGGAGGACCGTGATGCGCTCGACCGACTCACGCAGCGCGAATTCGGCGAGCATCCGCGAGGTGATGTCGACGTGGGTGAGCACGACGTTGATCACTTCCCCGCTGGCATCCTTGATCGGGTGGACGTGAGCTTCGGTCCAGATCGTCGGCCCTTCGCCGCGGGTCGAGGCCTCGGACATCGC
The DNA here is from genome assembly GCA_046593895.1 of Gemmatimonadaceae bacterium. Lineage (GTDB taxonomy): Bacteria > Gemmatimonadota > Gemmatimonadetes > Gemmatimonadales > Gemmatimonadaceae > JABFXC01. Next base: position 4,018 of record JBKJQR010000044.1, read on the forward strand.
GTAGCGGACGGGCGGTGTCGTCACCACCTCGCCAGCGAAGGCGCGCCGAACGCTGGGGAGGATTCCCTGCTTCTCGAGCTGCGGGTCGGTGAGCACCGTGTAGTTCGCTGGAACATCCTCGATCCGCGCGCCCCAGAGCGCCGTGAAGGCGGCGTTGAGCGCGACGACATGGCCGGCGGTGTCGTAGAGGACGGTGCTGAACGGCGACTGGTCGAACAGCGCGTGGTCGAGGGCAGTGGCGGCGCTGCCCGACGATGCAGCAGTCACGGCATCACGAGCGGTCACGTGCCGGACCGCCACGGTTGGAACTGCGGATCTTCACCTCACGCCCGGCAAAGCATCGAGATGCCCACCGCCTGCGGTGAACCTGATCGCGTTGGAGTGTGGCTTGAGCATGGTCTGCTGCAGATTTCTGCGGTCGGCGCGCGCGGTGAGATCGCTGAGAGCCTCAACTGACTGGCAAGACAGGGACTCCGCAGCGGCCCGCCGGGCAACGACGAGCGCCTCACAGAACGGCGCAGCGCCCGGCCGGAGAAGTCGGCGCGGGCGAGGTTGGGGTCGACGATCCAAACCGCGTGCCCGAACGGCGGGAGCCGTTCGGGCCGCCACTCGGCCGTTAGGGCAGGGCGACGAACTGTCCGAGGAACGCCCGCGCCGATCGGGTATCGAGGCGGTAGTCCTTGCTGGTTGCTCGGCAGACGTAATCGCCGGTGGTGACCGTGGCGAGGATCGTCGTCGGGTCGCTGGTGAGGAACTTCGGGCCGCCCGAGTCGCCGTAACAATCGCCACCGAGACCAGTGGCATTCGCGTTCATCAGCAGCTGGAGCCAGTTCGGCTCGAGCGCGCTGAACTCGGACATCGATTGCTTGCGAACGCCGTCGTACGGAAAGCCAGGGACGCCTGTTGGGGTGTTGCCGGTACCGTAGCCGACGTTGTAAAAGGTCGCCTGCGAGAGTGAACCGCTCGCCGAGACGAGGTCGAGATAACCGGCGGCGGGCAGGTTGTAGGTGACCATTCCCTTCGTTGCCTTTGCCGGGAGGAAGACGACCGCGAGGTCGTGGAGGTCGGCGTTGTCGTGACCGTACGCCGGATCGAACGTAAAGCCGGTTGCGGCGATGACCTTGATCCCGCTGGCGTAGAGATCCGGTGCGAACGAAACGTAGAGCTGCGCCGTCTTCGGGAGGAACTCGACGCAGTGCGCGGCGGTGAGGAACACCGTCGGCGAGATGAGGCTCCCCGTGCAATCTTCGTCGTCGCCGTTGATGATACCGTCCCGATTGAAATCGAAGAGCAATGCACCAACGCTGGCGAACTGGCTGGCGCCCGTCGGCAGACCACCGATGATCGCGTTAGGCAGTTCATTCACCGGAGCTGTCAACGCACCGCGGTCGGTGCAGGCGACGGCAATCGTCGCGGCGGCAAGCAGCGTGGCATATCGGGTGAAACGCATTGGGCCTCGACGGAACGCAGGAAGGTGGCTCGGGAAACCATGCCGATCGGGAGCCGGATAGTGGCGCGCTGGGCTGTCGCTGGCAAGGGTCGCCCCCGCCGGCCATCTCTTACAGATCACGTACTGGGGTGGGTGTCGCGACGCGCCATCGCCCGCGATCTTAGAAGCATCGGCGTGGCTCGACTCGACGCGGAGCAAGCCCCCCGCTCATACATGATCAGGAAGACAATGACACGCATCCTCATCGTCGAAGACAACGAGGATCTGGCGTTCGGACTCCGGCGCACGCTGGAGGATGAAGGCTATGCGGTCGACGTAGCCGCTGACGGATTGCGTGGATCGCAGCGCGCGCGCGACGACAAGCCTGACCTGGTGATCCTCGACCTGATGTTGCCGGGGATGGACGGATACCGCACGCTGGAGTCGATACGTGGCGCCGGGCTGCAAATGCCGGTCATCATCCTGACGGCACGCGGCGAGGAGGCGGACAAGGTGCACGGTTTTCGTGTCGGTGCGGACGACTACGTCACGAAGCCATTCGGGCTGTCGGAGCTGCTGGCGCGGGTGTCGGCCCAACTGCGACGCTCGCGCCTGCCTGGCGGCAGTGGCGCAACGTCGGAACGCTACGCCTTCAGCGACATCGAGATCGTGCCCAGTGCGCGGATCGTGACGAAGGGCGGCGACCGGGTTGCGCTCACGCCCCGGGAGTACGATCTCCTGCTCGCGCTGGTGCAGCGTCCCGGTGTCGTGCTGTCGCGGGTGACGCTGTTGCGCGAGGTGTGGGGACATCAGGCCGACGTCATGACACGCACGGTCGACATTCACATGGGCGAACTGCGAAAGAAGCTGGAGGACGTGGCCGCCGAGCCGCGGCATTTCATGACCGTCTGGAAAGCGGGCTACCGCTTCGATCCGTGAGGATTGCAACGACGCTCATCGTTGCGGATGATCTCGCAGTGGCGATGGTGACAACGCGTGTCGTTGCGAGCGACAACGCACCGGAGTTGGTTGCGTGAAGCCGTGGCTGCGCGTTTCGTCGCGGTTCATGTGGACGGTGCTCATTCTGCTTGCGCTCGGATGGGTCGTCTGGCGTGTGGATTACGTGCACCGCACGAGCAACAACGAGATCGCGCGCATCCTCGAGGTCTCGCTCTCGACGAGCAAGAGCGAAGCGAGCGCATGGGCCGGTGCGCAGCGCGATCGCGTCGCGATGGCGGCGCAGCTGACGAAGGGACGCGACCTGGCAACGCCCGATGCGCAGCGAGATCTGCGGGCGCTGCTCGACGCGATGGTCGACCGCCTCCACACCGACGGCATCGCGGCCGTTGCGGCGGCGATGAGCGACAGCGGCGAGGTCATTGCGGGTGAGAGCGATGGCGCACGCGCGCCGTTGCCGACTGCCTGGAGTCAGCTCGACCGGCGCCAGCTCACCGGCACGGTGCGCTGCGGCGCGCAGATCTGTCTCGCCATGCGCGAACCGACGAAGTGGACGGGGCGGGGTGGTTGGATCGTGCTCTGGATTCCGGTTACTGACGAGACCTTCCGCGGACTGAATCCGGCATCGCGCAACAACCACAGTGGGCGAACATCGATCGTCGCCCGGATCGGGGATTCCATCGCCGTGCTGGCGACGCGGAGCAATTCAGGGAAAAGCGTCTCCCGGGTGCTTCCGTGGCCACAGGCACCGGGACATGTGCGCAGTGCACTCGATCGCGTCTCGTCGAGCGGTACCGGGTCCGGACTGTTCGGCGTCAAGGTGATTTACGCAGCCGCGCCAGTGAATGGCGTGGCGTGGGCGGTGATCCGCGAGTTGGACAGCGCGGAAATCATGGGCCGGGTCAACATCGCGCTCGCCATCGAGGAATCGCTCCTCGTCGCGCTGTTCTTCTCGCTGGCGTTCCTGATTCAGAACCGTGTCCGCGCCGTCCGCGCGCGACGTGTAAACGAGTTGACGCAGCTGCGCGCCGATTTCGTGTCGAGCGTGTCGCACGAACTGCGCACGCCACTCGCCCAGATCCGGATGTTCGCCGAGCTGCTGCGCAAGGGATCGATGCGCACTCCGCACGACGCCGATCGCGCGCTCCGCATCATCGAGAAGGAAGCGAGCCGCCTGACGATCCTCGTCGACAACATCCTCAACTACACGCGACTGAGGAAGCGGGCGGAACGCGCTTCATCGATCCCGTCGTACGTGAGCGGCGCCGTCACGCAGACGATCGAATCGTTCGCGCCACTTTCAGCCGAACGCGGCGTGTGTATCGTCGCCAACGTCGACCCCGACCTCTGGGCGACGGTCGATTCCCTCGCGCTCCGCCAGGTGCTGCTCAATTTCCTCGAGAACGCAGTCAAGTACGGCCCGCACGGACAGACGGTGACCGTCGGCGCGAAGCGAATCGATGACGTGGTTCGGGTTTCGGTCGATGATCAGGGTCCGGGCGTGCCCGAGTCGGAGCGCGACGCAATCTGGCGCGCGTTCTACCGTCGTCAGGCAGCAATCGATGCTGGCGCGCCCGGTGCCGGCATCGGCCTCGCTGTCGTTCGCGAGCTGGTACTGCAGAGCGGCGGCTCAGTGCAGGTGACCAGTGCGCCTAACGGTGGCGCGCGCTTCATCGCCGACCTCCCACGGGTCGACGCCCCGGAGAATGCCGACGACCTGCTGGTGACGGGCGAGCGCGCGGTGCAGACGGCAGCCGTTAGCCATTAGCCGTTATCTAATAGCCGTTAGCCATTAGCCGTTAGCCATTAGCGACTGCGGAGACTCGGAGTCGCTAATGGCTAACGGCTAATGGCTGGCTTCACTCGTACAGCGCTTCCGGCTCGGCGGCGGCGAGGGCAACGAGGAAGGCGGCGACCTTGGTCGTGACAGCGGCGGCGAAGGCGGCGCCCTTGGCGGCGGTCGAGTCGCGTGGGTTGCCGACGCCCGTGTCACCGGTGATGCGTGTCCACTCGCGCTGCGCCCAGACCCAGCGCTCGCGGAGGCCGGGGATCGCGAACTTCCGCTCGCGACCCTCGCCGGCCTCGCCTAACGGCCGGACGAGAGCCGGCGTGTAGTGGAGGAGGATGCTCGTCTCGAGCTCTCCAGCATGGTCACCCGGCTCCGTGAAGAATGGCCTGGCGTCGACGGACTGCCACCAGTTGATCGTGCAGAGAAAAACGGATGTCCGCGGCTGCAGCTCGCGGATCATCTGCTTGAAGTCGTTACCGCCATGTGAATTGAAGATGACGAGCTTCCGCGCGCCGGCCCGCTCGACTGTCGTTACGACATCGGCCAGCACCGCCGCCTGCGTGCTCGGATTCATGTTCATGCAGAAGCGCACGTCGAGCTGGCCGGTGTTGACGCCGAATGGAATCGTCGGCAGCACCATCACCTTCGCCCCCTGCTCCCACGCCAGCCGCGCCGACTCGGCGGCCAGCATGTCGCTCTCGATGACGTCGGTCGAGTAGGGGAGGTGAAAGTTGTGCGCCTCGGTCGCACCCCAGGGAAGGATCGCGACATCATACACGGTGTCGCGCACCGTCCCCCAGTAGGACTCGGCGAGAATGTACGGGCGGCCGGTCATGCGGCGCGGGCTGAGCGAGTGTTTGGCATTGCATTCACCGTCATGTTAGGGCGTCGATGCGCGCGAGATGGCTCAAACTGAAAGCGCAGGGTTCACGCCGCAAGCGGAACCGTGGGATCGGTCTTGATCGGAGCTTCAGGCGTGTGGGCTAGGTTCGGCTGCGGCGGCGGAGTCATACAACTGCAGGCTTGGGAGGCAAACGAGTACAACGAGAGCACCGAGACGAGCACACCGCGCATGCCGGGGTCTGGCGACGACGGAATGCCGAGCCGGTCTCGGTGCCTCACGAACTCGGTGTCTTCACAGACAACCGCCAGATTCTCGAATGCTGCAACGCCGAGAACGACCCGCGGGCCAGTGCCGCGATCGCGCGACCCGCGGCAATTCAAGCAACCCGCATTCTCCTCGCGCCTCGCCCGGCGGTATCTTTCGCTTCACTCACACCCGTAAACCCTTGCCGACCGTCGTCCCGACCGAGATCACCGACCCGACGAACGCGCGCGTCCTCGCAGTCTCCGAGGACCGCATCGCCGGCTTCCTGCCCGACCCGTTCGCTGAGATCGCGCGACTGGCGGAGTTGAGCGCGGAGACGGTGCATGAGCGCATTCGAGCGATGCTCGAGGCGCACACGATACGGCGCGTGCGGCAGACGCTGATGGCGACCAACCTCGCACCGGGTGCGCTGATCGCCTGGAAGGTTCCGGCCGACCGGCTCGATGCGGCCTTCGAGTACATGGCGAAGGAGGATCCATTCTCCGGGCACGTCGTCATCCGCTCGACCGATGGCGAGACGCGTGGCTCGGTCTATCGCCTGTGGACCACGCTCAAGGTTCCAGTCGGGTTCTCGATGCGCAAGCACTGCGACTTCCTGGCGCGAACGGTCGGCGCCGAAGCCTACCGCATCATGCCGGCGAAGCGGCTCTTCGCGTTAGGCGTGGGCCACGTGCGCCGGAAGGGGATGGAGCCGGGCTCGAAGACCGACGAGCCCGGGCGAGTGATGGACACGAACATCGTCGAGCTATCGGAGCTTGACTGGCGAGTGCTCGGAGCGCTCAAGCGCGAGCTTGCGGCCGACGAAATTGGCCCCGATCCGTGGCGCGCGCGGGCGGTGGAAGCAAGCGTGTCGTATGAGGAGTTCCTTCGCGTCGCGCGCTCGCTGGCCGAGCGCGGAGTGATCGGTCGCTTCTCGACGTTCCTCGAGCACGTGAAGCCGAGCAGCGAGGGCACGCGCGTGACACGTTACAACGCGCTCTTTCACTGGCGCGTGCCGGCGGGCCGGGAGATCGAAGCAGGACGCGAGGTCGGCCGTCATCACATCCTTACCCACGCCTACTGGCGCGAGGGGGGCGAGGAGTTCGCGAACGTGAACATCATGGCGGTTGCGCATGGCACCGAGAAGCCGATGGTGCTCGCCCACAAGGCGGCGATCGATGCGCATCTCGAGTCGATCGGGATTCCCGTGAGCTACACCAACGTCTTCTGGGGCGGGCGCAGCGAGATAAAGCCGTCGGAAATCGCGCCGAACGAGTACGTCGCGTGGTGTGGCCGCGTCGGGCTCGATCCGGCCGCGATGCGCGCCGAGCTGGCGGATCCAAGAACCGCGTAGCCACTCGGCGGTTGCGCGACGGCCAGGCAACCCGTTAACGTCGAAGTGCAGGACAAGCAGTACAGTGGCACGGGGTGCCCGCGCACGATGTCGACAAGCGCGGGCTGAGATCACACCCGTCGAACCTGATCTGGGTCATTCCAGCGAAGGGAGCGTCACTGGTGCAGGTGCGGGGACGCTCGCTGCCTAACGGCGCCCGTCCGTCTTCTCCCGCTGCCGGCTCCGCTCCCCTCGCGTCACGCGACTTACGGGAGCACCGCACATGCTGGCAATCGCATTCATCCTCGCCCTGCAGGGAGCACCCACCGGGGCGCCGCAGGACAGCGCGCCGCGCGTCGCCCGCGCCGACACCGCCAGCGGGCGCATCGCGCCTGACTCGGCGCACGGCTCGCGCGTCCAGCGGCTCGAGGCCGTCCAGGTCACCGCCGTCCGCGGCGGTGCGGCTGCGGCATCGGCGAAGACGATCACCGCGGCCGACATCGACCGCCGCTACACGGGGCAGGAAACGCCAATCCTCCTCCAGACGTCACCGGGCATCACGTCGTACGCCGAGAGCGGATCGGGCTCGAACTATTCGTACATGCGGATTCGCGGCATCGACCAGACGCGCATCAACATCACCCTCGACGGAATCCCGCTCAACGAGCCGGAAGACGAAGGGCTCTACTTCTCGAACTTCCCCGACTTCGCGAACAGCATCGCGACGGTACAGGTCCAGCGCGGCGTTGGAACCAGTACGCACGGTGTCGCGTCGTACGCCGGCTCGGTGAACTTCGAGTCGGTACCGGTAGCCAGCGTCAGGCGGGGCGGCGAGGTGCAGCTCACCCGTGGCTCGTACAACACCTCGCGCGGCAGCGCCGAGTATCAATCGGGGCTGACCCGCAGCGGATTCGCCGGGTATGTCCGCGCCTCGGCGCAGACGACGGACGGCTACCGGTACAACTCGGGCAACAAATCCAACTCGCTGTTCGCCAGCGGTGGCTGGTTCGGCGCGAACGACGTCGTGAAGGCGACACTGCTCGGCGGACTGTCGTCGAACGAGCAGGCATACCTCGCGTCGCCGAGATCGGTGCTCCGCGTGACGCCGCGTGACAACCCGTACGGCAACGCCGGCACCGACGCCGTGGACGATCGCTTCCACCAGGATCTCGCCAGCCTGTCGTGGACGCATGCCCTGTCCGCAAGCGCGAGCATCGCGACGACGGCGTATGGCTTCGACGCCGGCGGATGGTACGACGTGCCGTATGGCGGCGACGTCTACCGTTATGACCTGCACTCGCGCTGGGGTGGGATTCTCAGTGCGCTGGAGTGGGCGGGGGCGAAGAGCAAGGCAGCGTTAGGTATTCACGCCAGCCGGTATGCGCGCGAGCACTGGCTCTATACGAAGCCCGACCTGTCGACACGGCTCTACGACAACACCGGCTACAAGGGTGAGCAGAGCGCATTCGCCAAGGGCTCGATCGTGCGCGGGCGGGCGACGCTGTTCGGTGACCTGCAGCTGCGCCTCGCTCAGTTCCGCTACCGGCCGACCACGGGGTCGGGTGTCACGCCGGCGAGCGTGAAATGGTCGTTCGTCAACCCGAAGGCGGGGGCGAGCGTCCGGATCAGCAACGCACTGACCGGCTATGCGAGCGTCGGGATGAATGGTCGCGAGCCGACGCGGGCCGACATGTTCGCCGGCGCGGACGATCTCGACAGCGTGACGGCGCGATCGGTGCTGCCGCTGACGCGCGTCCATCCGGAGTCGGCGCGTGACGTCGAGACCGGCGTCGTCCTCCGGCGCCCATCGCTCGACCTCGCGGCGAATCTCTTCTGGATGCAGTTCCGCAACGAGATTGCGCCAATCGGCGAGATCAACGAGATCGGCTACGTCCTGCGGAAGAATGTCGCACGGAGCGTGCGCCGCGGCGCCGAGGGCGACCTGACCTGGCGAGTAGCGCCGCGCCTGACGGCGGTGGCAACCGCGTCGCTCACCGATGCGCGCATTCGCGAATATCGCGACGATGCGACCGGCGAGGTCTTTCACAACGCGACCGCACTGCTCACCCCGAAGTTCGTCAGCGGACAGGGGATCCGGAGTGACGTCGCGCCGTGGCTCTCGCTTGACCTCGACGGTCGCTACGTATCGCGGATGATGTTGACCAACACGAACGATGCACGATTCGTCG
>JBKJQR010000240.1:0-13056 GCA_046593895.1 Gemmatimonadaceae bacterium
TCGTGTTCGACATCGCCTGGAGGAAGTTGACGTCGTCCTCGTTGAAACGGCGCGACTGCTTGGTGTAGGCGCCGAGTACGCCGTAGGGCCGGCCTACGGCGCCGCCGATCGCGACGCAGGCCGCGCTATTGAGCGAATACTCGGCGACGATCGGCAGGTGGCCGAACCGCGGGTCGCTGCGCAGCGCTTCGCTGACGATCGGGGTGCCGGCGACCAGGGTGTAACCGGCCATCGACCCGTCGCCGGTCGGGATCCTGAGGTTGCCGACAAGCCCTTCGTTCCACCCACGGCCGGCGCGGAGGTGGAGGAAGGCGCCGTCGCTCGATTGCTCGAGGATCGCGACGCTCTCCGTGCCTAACGTTGCAGCAACCAGCGACGATGCTTCGTCGAAAATCTGGTCGATCGACGAGGGGGTGAGGGCGAGCAGGCCTAACGCGGCGACGGCGGCCTGCTGCCGGGCGCGCGTGTCGAGTTCGACCTCGACCGCCTTGCGGGCGGTGACGTCGACCATCACCCCGCGCAGCGCATCGATCTCGCCCGGGTCGCGGCCCATCACCGACGACGCGTGATCGCGGACCCAGACCGTGCGCCCGCTGGCCGAAATCAGGCGGTACTCGAGGACGCGATGTCGCCCGCCACGGGAAGCGGCGCGCCGGAACTCCTCGACCATCACGCGGTCGTCGGGGTGAATGAGCGTCGACCAGAACGCCGGGTCGCTCGTCCACCGCGACGCCGAATAGCCGAGCAGCGAGGTCGCGTGCCCGCTGACGTACGAGTAGGCGAGCGTAACCGGATCCGCTTCCCACACCGTGGCGTCGAGTCCCTCGACCAGCGTGTTGAGCCGATGCTGGTGTGCTAACGACTCGTCGCGATGGGTCCGGACCTCCGCGGCCTGCTGCGCTTCGCGGGATAGCGAGGATCGCAGCTCGATCTCGGCGACGGCCGACGCGGCGAGCGTGGCGAGCAGGTCCATCTCATCGGTCGTCCATGCGCGGACCTTGCGATCGAGCACACAGAAGCTGCCGAGGACGTGGCCGGTCGCGGTGCGGAGCGGAATCCCGGCGTAGGCAACGATGCCGAGCGACTTGATCAGCGCGTCGTCGCGGAACAGCGGGTGCTGCATCACGTCGCTGACGACCAGCGGCTCGCCGGTGGGAACCACGTGCTTGCAGATGGAGTACGAGAGAGGAGTCTGACGCCGCTCGATGAGCGAGTCGGGCAGCCCGACGCAGCTGAGGAAGAACTGGCGGTCCTCCTCGATCAGCGTGACCAGTGAGATCGGCGTTGCGAGCAGGCGGCTGGCGAGGCGGGTAAGGCGGTCGAAGGCCGGCTCGGGGGGCGCGTCAAGAAGGCGCGAACGCCGGAGCAGTGTGAGCCGCTCCGGATCGCCAATCGCGGCGGCCAGTCGTGAGACGTCGTCAGTCAATCGTCATTCCTCTGCGGCAATGACGATCGAGCGAACGTGGTGTGACCGATTCCGCAGGGCGGCATGCCGTATGCCCCTAACGGCGGTATTCATTGAGGAGGAGCTTGGGATGCAGACCCGTTACGCGATCGCGCTCACTGCACTGCTGATAGTTCCGGCGCTGCCCGCCTCGGCGCAGTTCACGGCGGTCGTTGCGCCGCCGCCGGCACAGAAGCAGGCGGTTGCAATGGAAGCCGCGAAAAAAGCCGAGGTTCCACGCGATACCGGCCGACGGGCGACGCTCCAGGCGATGTCGGCGTGGGTGGATTCGGTCGCTGGTAGCGCGGCGCCGGCCGCAATCATGATCGACAGCGCCGGCGGCGACGTCGTGGCGGCGAAAGACTCCGTGGCGCCTCCTGCGGAGAAGGGAGGAACGAATCGATTCGCCGAGGGTGCACGCGCGCCGAACACGGCGTCGGCGCTCCCGCTCGCGCTCATCTCCGGATTGGGCGCACTGCTCGTTGGCGCGTGGCTCCTCGGCGCCGGGCGCCTGCTCACGCCCGCGATCGCGCGCCGTCGTGCGCCCTAGAGTCGCGGCAGGAATCGCGCTCCTCCTTGCCGGCTCCGCGCTCGTCGCATGGGCCGGCAATTCGTATGTGCGCGGCTGGATCGCCCAGGAGCGCGCACGGACCGAGTGGGATCAGCGCGTCGCGCGCGCCGCAGTCGAGCGAAGCCGCGCGCTGGCTACGCCGTTGCCACAAGCCGCGCCAGCGGAGGGCGCACCGGTCGCCCGGCTCGTGATCGACAGGATCGGGCTCGACGACATCGTGCTCGAAGGCGTCACCTCAGCCGCGCTCAACGGAGGGCCAGGCCACCTCCCGGGCTCATCGCTCCCCGGCGCCGCGGGGAACGCCGTGATCTCGGCCCACCGCGATCGCCATTTTCGGCGGCTGGGCGAGCTACAAATTGGCGACATAATAAGGACACAAACGACCGAATATAGCGCCATTTGGACGGTTGTTGGGCGCCAAGTTGTTGGACGGGAAGCGCCTGTCATCCGGCAGGAACGCGGGCGGGTGCTGACGCTCACCACCTGCTGGCCGATCGGCTACCTCGGCGGCGCCCCCGAGCGGTTGATCCTCCGTGCCGTTCCCGTCCCCCCGCGCGTCGGCTCGGCCGCGGATCACGCCTCCGCAGATGCGATCGCGTCGGCGCGAATTGCCACTAACGCGAACGCGACTCGGCGGTAACTTCCGCGTCGGTGTCCGAACACTCGCTGCTGCGGATCCTGCCTGACGTTGCTGCCGCCCTCGCGAGCGGCGCCCCGGTCGTCGCCCTCGAGAGCTCGGTGATCGCGCAGGGATTGCCCATCCCGCGCAACCGTGAGGCGGCAGAACGGATGACGTCCGCCGTGCGCGCGCACGGTGCGCTCCCGGTGATCACCGCGGTTGCTGCCGGCGTTCCGACACTCGGCCTCACCGCTGCGGAGCTCGAGCGATTCCTCGCTCGTGACGGTGTGCGGAAGGTGTCCGCGCGCGACCTCGGTGCGGCGGTCGCGCAGCGCGCCGACGGTGCGACCACTGTCGCGGCGACGCTCGCTCTCGCTTCCCGCGGTGGCGTGCGGGTCTTCGCGACCGGCGGCATCGGCGGTGTGCATCGCGAGCCGGCGTTCGACGAGAGCGCGGACCTCCCGGAACTCGCGCGCTCCTCGATGGTCGTGGTCTGCGCCGGCGCGAAGTCGATTCTCGATCTCCCCGCGACGATGGAGCGGCTCGAGACACTCGGTGTTCCCGTCGTCGGCTACCGCACGGACGAGATGCCGGGCTTTTTCACCGCCGAGACGGGGCTGCGGTTGAGCATCCGCGCCGACAGCGCCGAGGAGATCGCGCGGATCTTCATCGCCCATCGTGCGCTCGGGCGGCGCGAGGCGCTGCTCGTCGTCCAGCCGCTGCCGGCAGACATTGCGCTCCCGCGCGAGCGAGTGGAGCGCGCGGTGGCGAGCGCCGTCGCCCATGCGAAGGCGGCGGGGTTGCGGGGCGCAGCGATGACTCCAGCACTGCTCGCCGCGGTGGAACGTGAAACGAATGGCGGTTCGCTCGTCGTTAATCTGGAGCTGCTCGAGCGGAACGCTGCGCTCGCTGCGGATATCGCCGTCGCGCTCGGAAAATTGGACGCAGAGTATCGCGCTGCAGGATTGAACTCCGTGTCGTCCGGATGGTACAATAGCTGAACCCTCATTTGCGGAGGATTTCGCTCCCATGGCCAACCCCTTCCTCAGTTCGGAAGAGTACGACGAACGAGCCCACAATCTCTACAGCGAGGGGCAGTACGACGAGGCGCTCGACGTGCTCCGCGAGGGACTGTCGCTATATCCGAATTCCGTCGAGCTGCACATCGGCGTCGGGTACGCGCGGCTCGCCCGGGAGGAAATCGCGTGGGCGCGACGTTCGTTCGAGGAGGGGCTGGTGCTCGAGCCGGAGCATGAAGACGCGCTCGCCGGACTCGGTGAGACACTGCTCAAGCTCGGCCAGCGTGACGCCGCGCTCCGCTGCATGCGCCGCACCCTGGAACTCGGCTACGCCGACGACATCGACCTGATGCTGCAGATCGGCCGCGCGCTCTTCCGCGAGGGCGAGGTCGCCGAGGCGCGCGAGTATTTCGAGGCGGCGCTGCGCCATGCGCCGGAGTCCGCCGAGGTGCAGAGCTGCATCGGCTACGTCGAGCACCGGCTCGGCGAGGATGAAGCGGCGCTGGCGACGCTCCGTCGCGCGTTGCAGACGGACAGCGAGTACCATGAAGCACGGATCTACCTCGCGAACGTTCTCTACGACCACGGCGACTACGAAGCCGCACTCTACCACCTCGAGCAGACGAAGCCGGAAGATCACTGGGACGAGCTGGCGATCTGGCGGTTGCTCGAGATGAAGCGATCGCTGTTCAAACTCGTCGAGGGCGATCCCGAACTGAAGCCGTGGGAAGAGCGGCTCAGCGAGCTCGGTGGCGACATGGACGACATCGACGAGATGCTCGCCGAAATCGAGGGGAAGGTCGCCGACGAACTTGATGCCGCGCGCGGTGCAGCGTTAGGCCAGCTCGAGTTGTTTGGCGCGCTGCTGGCCGATCTCGCCGGCCAGCGCACCGGCGCTGGCGACGATGGTACGGCGAACGATGCCGATGCGGAGCCGGTGGCCGAGCCGGCGATCGACCACGCGGTGACGACGCGCGAGGGACGGCAGTACGCGGGGAGCTGGGACCAGATCGTTCAACGGATGCGCGAGACCAACGGCAACACGGCGAGGTCGATGCACGAGTACATGGTTGCCGAGGCGCGGCGCGGCTACTCGCTGACCGGGGTGAAGATCCCGGTCGTCGATGCCGAGAGCTTCATTCGCGGCAGCGCGGATGCGGGATTGCTCCGGATCGTGCGCTGATGGCGGGGCTGGGGGGCGGGGAACGATCGGCGCTCGCTGCGCTCGACCTGGCGCGTCCGGTGATCGCGCGGCTCGACGCATCGCGGAACAGCGAGGATGTCGCCGCTGACCTGATCGAAAGCTGGAGCGCGGTCGAGACCGCGCTCCGTTCGTTGATCGGCGGCTCATCGTTAGGCGGGCAGGCGCTGATCCGTGAGCTGCGGCAGCGGCAGATGCTCTCGTTCGAGCAGGCGAACGCGCTGGCCGAGTATCAGGCGGCGCGCGACCGGGCGCAGAGCACGAACTACCGTCCCTCGCCGGCTGACATCTCGGCGGCCCGCGACGGCTTCCTCAAGCTCGAGTCGGGCCTGCTCAGCGCGGTGAACCCGCCGGCGGCGCCCGTCGCTCCGCCGGTCGCGAGCGGCGCGACGGCGACGCGCCCGATGGTGAGCGGTGACGCGATCGAGCGCGTGGGGCGCCGCCGCTTTCCGTGGACGCTCGCCGGGATCGCGCTCGCGGCGCTGCTGCTGATCGGCGGCGGCGCGTGGTGGGCGCTGGCGCACGGGAGCAGCGACAACACGAGCGCGGGGATCGAGCTGCTGAAGCAGGGGAAGCGCGAAGTGGCGCGTGATGTCTTCAAGAAGGCCGCGCGTGACGATCCGAAGTCGGCGCTGCCGCTCGTCTATCTCGGGCGGATGTTCCGCGACGAACAGCGTTATGATTCGGCGACGGCGTATCTCCAGGCGGCGATTCGCCGCGACCCGCGGAGTGCGGTCGCGTTCAAGGAGATGGCGAAGCTGCTCTTCCTCGAGGGGAACTACGACCTCGCGCGGCAATTCTTCGTGCGCGCGCTGACGGTCGCACCGAACGATCGCGAGGCGGCGGGCTACCTCGGCTGCTCGCTGATGCGGCTCGGCAGGCAGGGGGAGGCGCAGACGTTCTTCCTCCGCGCCGGGCAAGGCGACTGGTCGGCCTGCGCCAACCCGGCGCCAGCTCCGCTGCCGCCGCTGCGCTAGCGTCGCCCGCCGTACGCGCCGCGAGACGCTGGTGATCCGGTTCGACAATGTCGGCAAGACCTACACGCCGTTAGGCGGGACCGGCGTTCCGGCGGTCGCCGGCATGTCGTTCGAGATCTCCGCCGGCGAGGTGTTCGGGATTGCCGGGCCTAACGGCGCCGGCAAGTCGACGATGCTCTCGATGCTGCTCGGCTTCATCGCGCCGACCGCGGGCACGGTAAGTGTCGGTGGGCAGCGGCCGCGCGATTTCGTCGAGGCCGAGGGGATCGGCTATCTCTCGGAACTGGTCGCGATCAAGCCGAGCTGGCCGGTGAATGAGGCGATGCTCCGCTTCGCGACACTGGCGGGAATACCGGCCGACCGGTTGCAGGCGCGGGTCGACGAGCTGCTCGCGTCGTTCGGGCTCGAGGAGCACGCGAACAAGCGGATCAAGCAGCTGTCGAAGGGCACGTTGCAGCGCGTCGCGCTCGCCCAGGCACTGCTCGCCGCCGACGTCCGGGTGATGGTATTCGACGAACCGACGCACGGGCTCGATCCCGTGTGGACGCAGTCGTTTCGCGAGCTCGTGCCGACGCTGCGGCGGGACGACCGCGCGATCGTGATCGCGTCGCACAACCTCGACGAGCTCGAACGGCTGGCCGACCGCGTCGCGATCGTTGATCGCGGCGCGCTCGTGCGGATCGTCGACATCCGGCGTGGTGTGAGCGACACTGCGGTGACGCGATACCGCATCGTGTTCCGCGGCGAGGCGGACGCGCTGCGCGCGGTTTTCCCCGGCGCGACGCTGAACGGCGTTGGCGAAGCGGAGATCAGCGTTGCCGGCCTCGAGGAGCTCAATCGCGGACTGGGAGCGTTGATCGGCCGCGGAGTGCTCATCTCGTCCGCCGCCCCCGCGTACTCGGGGCTCGAGGAACAGTTTCGCCAAGCGGTACGGCGCGACGCATGAAGGCGAGGCTCGGCGGCTACGCACTCTGGCAGCTGCGCGACTTCGTGTTCGAGCGCGCCGCAGCGATCGTCGTCGTCAACGCGGCGTATCTCTGGGTCGAGCACCAGCAGGTGACGGTCGCCACCGCGGCGCTCGCGCACGGCGGTGCGCCGGCACTGGAGCTTGGCCGCCGCCTGGTCGCGCAGCATCTCGGCTCGGTGTGGTTCTTCTGCGCGCTGATCGCGGTGAACGGGATCAGCGCGAACGACCGGACGAGTGGTCGCTTCCGGCTGCTCTTCGCCAAGCCGGTGAATGTCCTCCACTTTTACGGCCAGGCATTCGCGCTGCACGGCGCAGCGTTCATGCTTGGCACGGTGGCCGCGGTTGCTGCGCTGACGCGAATGGTGCCGGTGAATGGATCGACGCTGGGCGCGGCGCTCGTCATACTGCTCGTGAGCTACTTGCTCGTCGGCGGGGTCGGCTTCCTGTTCTCGGCGCTCTGGCGGTTCGACTGGCTGTCGACGGGCGGTGCGTTCGGGGCTGCGCTCTATCTCGCGGCGATCTATCCGAACGCCGGGTGGCTCGGCGCGCTGCCTCCCTTCTGGCGGATCTTCGAGCAGACCGACCGCATCAGGGCGAGCGCCGCGCTCGAGGCCGGATCGCTGCTCTGGATCGCTGCGTACGGCGTCGCATGCTTCCTGCTTGGACTGATTATCCTCAAGCGACGCCCTCTCGCTACCTGACATGACCATCACCGCCCGCCCGTCGCCGCCGCCGGGGACGCTGCCATCGCTCGCCGCGGCGTCCGTTCGCCGGGTGTCGCTGCCTAACGGCCTGACGGTGCTGATCCGCCGTGACCCGGCGGCGCCGGTGGTCGCGCTCGTGACGTACGTGAAGGCCGGGTACTTCGACGAGACCGACGACATCGTCGGCATTGCCCATGTGCTCGAGCACATGTTCTTCAAGGGCACGCCGACGCGCGGCGTCGGCGCGATCGCCAAGGAGACGAAGGCGGCGGGCGGCTACCTCAACGCGCACACGATCTACGATCACACCAGCTATTACGCCGTGCTGCCGGCGAGCGGCTGGGTCGAGGGACTCGCCGTGCAGGCCGACGCGTACGCCAACTCGCTGATCGACGAGCAGGAACTGGCCAGGGAGCTCGAGGTCATCATCCAGGAAGCGAAGCGGAAGACGGACAACCCGCCGGCGCTCGCCGTCGAAACGCTCTACGAATTGATCCACGATCGCCACCGTATCCGCCGCTGGCGAATCGGACGCGAGGAGGGACTGCGCAAGCTGAATCGCGAGTCGCTCGTCCGCTTCTACCGCAACTTTTACCGGCCGAGCAACACGATTCTCGCGATCGTCGGCGACGTGAATTCCGACGAGGTGCTCGCGCACGTCGAGCGGCTGTACGGTGGTCTCACCAACGCCGGGGTGACACGCTCGATCGGCCAGGACGAGGATGAGGGTCCCGGCTTCCGCTACCGCGAGCTCTCCGGCGACGTGGCCGAGGCACAGCTGGTGATGGGATGGCGCACGGTGCCGTCGAGCGCCCCTGACAGCGCACTGCTCGACCTCGCGGCTGCCACGTTAGGCAGTGGTCGTGCCTCGCGGCTCTATCGCGCCGTTCGCGAACGCGGCCTCGCTTCCTCGGTCAGCGCGTACGACTACAGTACGAGCGAGATTGGTGTCTTCGTCGTGCACGCCGAGACGGAGCCGGACAAGACGCTGCTCGCCGCGCGGGCGATCTGGGCGCAGCTCGGCGACCTGCGAATGAATGGTCCGACCGAGCAGGAGCTGGAGCGAGCTCGCCGGCTGTACGAGGCGCGATGGGTGCGTCGCTTCGAGACGATGGAAGGCCAGGCGAACTACCTCGCCGAGTGGGAGGCGATGGGCGACTGGCGAACGGGCGATGCCTACCTCAAGCGGATCATGTCGGCGACGCCGCGCGACGTGCGTGACGCCGTCAGGCGGCACCTCGACACGGAGCAGGCAGGGGTCGTGGTCTACCGCCCGCAATCGGCGCCAGTGACGGTGCATTCGGCGTCGGACCTTCGGCAGCAGCTCGGGATGGGATCGCCGCCACTCGATGCGGCGCCGCCACTGGTCGTGCGGACGGTGGACAAGCCAGCGGCGACTCCGCTGCGCGAGCGTGAGGAGGCGGGAGTCGTCGTCTACCGGACGAGCGGCGGCGTGCCGATCCTCATTCGCCGGAAGCCGGGCGCGGCACTGGCGAGCATCGGCGTCGTCGCGTTAGGCGGGGCCTGCGACGAGGACGCCGGCGTCGCCGGGCTGACGATGCTGATGGCACGGACGGCGACGAAGGGCACGACGACGCGGAGCGCCGGCCAGCTGGCCGAGGAAGCCGAGCTGCTCGGCGGGAGCGTCAGTGCCTCGGTCGGCGCCGAGAGCTTTGGTTGGTCGATCAGCGTGCCTAACGCGCGAGCGGCAGCAGCAACCGAGCTGCTGGCCGACGTCGTCCAGCATCCATCGTTCCCGGAAGACGCGTTCGAGAACGAGCGGTCGGTTGCCAACTCCGATGCGCGGATGCTGCGCGACGACATGTATCGCTATCCACTGCGCCTGCTCGTCGAAAAGGCGTTCGCCGGGCACCCGTACGGCCAGCCGGCGAGCGGGAACGAGACAACGCTCCGGAACATCGGCGTCCGCCGCGTGCTCGAGTGGCACTCGCGGCGTGCGCTCGCGGGTCCGCTGGCAATCGGCTTTGTCGGCGACATGGAGCCCGACGTCGCGGCCGCGATGCTGGCCAGCGCGTTCTCGGAACTGCGCTGGGCTGAGGGCCGAACAGTGCGAGCGTCGGTCTGGCCGGAGGGCGTGGTGACCAGTGCCGACTCGCGCGACAAGTCGCAGACGGCACTGGCGATCGGCTTTCCCGGACCGACTCGCTCCGACGGCGAGCGTTATGTCGCCGCACTGATTGCCAGCGTGGCGAGCGGATTGGGCGGCCGCTTCTTCGACGAGCTGCGCGACCGGCAGTCGCTGGCCTACACGGTGAACCTGTTCGGAGTCGATCGCCGGAGCGCGGGGCTGTTCGTGGCCTACATCGCCACCGGCCCGGAGAAGGAAGACGTCGCCCGCGCCGGACTGCTCAACGAGTTCGCGAAGCTCCGCGACGCGCCAGTCACCGCAGAGGAACTGCACCGCGCGCAGCGCTACGCCATCGGCACGCACGCCATCCACCAGGAGAGCTCCGCGGCCGTGCTCAGCGACGTGCTGGATGCGTGGACATTCGGCACGCTTGCCGAGCTGGGCGAGTTCACGCAGGAAGTCGAAGCGGTGACACCGGAGCGCATGCTCGACGTGGCGCGAAAGTACTTCGATCCGTCGCGCCGCGTGGAGGGTATCGTGCGAGGGATTGTGAAGACGGTGTAACGAGGGAACGGCAGTTGGACCACAGAGAACCGCCGCGAAGCAAGGGTTCGGGACGGCGGGCCGACAAGCTTTTGGGCATGCGGGGCGGGATGCTCGCGCCGGATCAGCGCCTAACGTGCGCTGCCTCCTGCCTCCTGCCTCCTGGCTCATGGCTCATGGCTCATGGCTCATGTCTCCTGCCCCTGCCGCGTGCCTCGTGGCGGGGCTGTTCCCCTGCCTCCCGCCTCGTGGCTGGGCTTATCGCGATTCTCGAAGCGCTCGAATCGCCCGCGCGACCGTGGCCGTCGCCGGCCGCAGCCGTCGTGTGGCCGCTCGCAGGCCGATGGTCGTATCGTAGTCCCCGGCTTCGGCGATGATGACGCCGCGCACCGACGCGCGCCCGGTGGCCCACGAGAGGACTGCCCACAGTGCGCGCTCCTGCGAGTGCTCGCCATGCACGCTGGGAAAGCTGCCGGCGCTCCAGACCCAATGTTCCTTCGGTGAACGCGTCGCGCGGATGAAGCGGTCGGCGGCGAACATGTCGGCGTCGAGCCCGCGTCCCCCCTGATCGGACGGTGAAAACGCAAATCCGAGCGCGTCGATCGGAGAACCGGGGGCCGCGGACCAGGCGAAGAGGGTGCTGTCGCGCGCGTCATAGCTGGCGGCGGCGTAGCTGACGCGCGTTCGCGGACTGACCTGGCGTGCCGCGGCGCCGGCGCGGGCGAGATAGCTCATCCACGTCTTCACCGGGAGTCGCCCGTAGACGGCGGCCGCGCGTCCGTACGGCTCGGCGACCGGGAGCAGGAAGTCGGGACGCAGGCGCCGGGCAATGCTGCGCACCGCCGCGATGCGGTGCTCGGCGTCGAGCGGGGCGGGACGTCCGGGAATGAGCGGCAGCGGCGCGTTGCCTAACGTGACGACGAGCAGCGTACTGTCGTGCCGTGCCGACTCGAAGAGGTGGGCAAGGGAGTCGAGCGTCGAGCGGCGAACTCCATCCGGGGCGATCGTCACCGCGATGACGTCGGCGTCGAGCGTGTCGAGGAGTGCGAGGTCCTCGCGGATGGCGACCGGCGGTGGTCCGCCGTGGAGCAGCGGAAAGAGCTTGACGCCGATCGCGAAGTCGCCACCCGGGCGCTCGCGCATCCGCAGTTCGTCATAACGGTCGTAGCTGCTGATCGCCGCCGCCGCCGGCCAGAGCTTGGCGATGATCAGCCCCGACCAGAGCGCGGCCGCGAAGGCGAGGCTGACGCGCACCGTCGCACTCCAGCGGTAGCGCGCCGGAAACGCCGGCGCAAAGAGTGGAACGAAGAAGAGCATCGACGACGACAGCGCCCGCGGCGAGGCGCTCGCTGCCAATGCGCCGTACTGCGCGGCGAGCAGGGTGAGGAAGATCGCCGGCGGCGTCGCGCCGTAGCGCACCGCCAGCTGGACGATCGCGGCGCCGGCGATCAGCGTGTCGTAGAGCGCCACGGGAACACCGATTGCCGGGACGACAAATCCGCGCGCCGTCGCGTAGCAGGCCTGCACGGCGAAGAGCACGAGCGTTGCCGCCCAGAGCCACGACACCGCGCCTAACGCTCGTCCGTACTCGAGCGAGCCGGTGGCGAGGACGACGATCACCGCCGGCAGGAGCAGCAGTCCGGCCAGCCCGGTGACGCCGACGAAGCGACGCGGCAGCATGCGCGCCCCGGCGATCCGGCTCGTCATCCACAGGTTCCAGCCGAGGATGAGGAGCACCGCGGCGACGTGCAGGTGGGCGAGCGCGGCGCTCATCCCCGCGCGCGAATCTCGCTGCGCACCTCGCGGGGACCGAGCCGGCGACTGAAGACCTCGACTGCCTTCTGCGTGTCGTGCTGCGAAGTCGCGAGGATGTCGAGCAGCAGCAACTCGCGACCGGGGAACGCGTGCGCGACAATGTGGCACCCGTCAATCATGAGCAGGCCGGCAACCACGCCGTCAGGCAGCGCGCGCACCACCGGCGAACCGGCTGGATTGAGACCGACGGCGCCGGCCGCGGCGATCACGAGGCCGGAAATCAGCGATTGATCGCCGAGCTTGATCGGCGCGACGCCGAGAAAGTCGGCGGTCAGGTGCGTGTACGGCTGTTGGATCGCCTGCGACACGTGATGCCCCACTCAGAACATCGACATCGCGAGGAACGACTTGAGCGAGTCGTTCGTCGAACGCAGCCGATGGGAGAGAAGCCGGACGACCGCCCAATGCACCTTGTAGGCGATATCGCGGTTGAAGTCGAGCAGCAACTCGAAATCGGAGCGGCTGATCGTGATGACCTTCGTGCCGCCATTGGAGATCGCGTCGGTCGAGCGCTCGCTCCGATCGAATACCGCCATCTCGCCGAACAGCGCGCCCGGCTTCAGGATCGCCAGCGCTTCCTCGCCGGTCCCGGGCACTTCGCGGCTGATCCGCACCTCGCCCTCGACGATGAGATAGAGACGGTTGCCCGACTCTCCTTCGCGGAAGATGTATTCGCCGGAGATATATTCCTGCTCGCGGCAGACCTCGGATACGCGCGCCAGTTCACCGGTGTCCAGGTCCCGGAAGATCGACACGTTCCGCAGCAGCTCTGTGATCGCCATCGTGCAGCCAAGCTAGGTGGCACCCGGAGTGCTGGCAAGGCGAAGAACCGCCGTTACCTTGCACCGCATGGCCGATGTGAACAGCGATCGCACGACCGGAAACTCGCTCGACGGTGATGCGGTGCGCAGTAGTGAGCGACGGCTGCTCACGCTGCCCAACACGCTGTCGATGTCGCGACTGGTCCTCGCCGCGATCTTTCCCTTCGCGCACCGGCCGCTGCCGCAGGCAGGTCTGATCGGGCTCGCCGCGGTCTCGAACTTCCTCGATGTTTGTTTCGCGCGTGCGCGATCAGTCCTGCCTGCGGCAGCGGACGCTGCGCGAACA
>JBKJQR010000120.1:0-2945 GCA_046593895.1 Gemmatimonadaceae bacterium
ACCGCGCGGCCGAAGGCGCGCCCTCGCTGCGCCGGCGCGACCGCGTCGGCGAGCAGCGCGTCGCGCGGAGAGCTGCGAATTCCCTTCCCCACACGGTCGCTCACACGGATGGCGAGCACCTGGCCCGCGCTCTGCGCGAGCGCGACGAGCGGGCGCGCCACCGACGCGATCGTGTAACCGATCACCACCAGCGTCTTCCGCCGCTTGATGCGATCCGACCACCATCCGCTGGCCAGCTTGAGGAGCGACGCGGTCGTCTCAGCGGCACCCTCGATCACGCCGAGCGTCGCCGCGCTGGCGCCAAGCGTGGCCGTCAGAAAGAGGGGAAGGAGCGGATATATGATCTCGCTCGACGCGTCAGTGAGCAGGCTGACGAGCGCGAGCGCGAAGACGGTTCGCGGCAGCTTCAGCGTTGCGGCGGGCGGTACGTCGCGCAGCTCGGGGGAATTCGGTTTCATCATGCGAGAACCCTTGCGGCCACCCGGTGGCCACGCGAGATACCAGCAACATGCCAGCGAACACGATCGAGGCCACCGCGACCCAGCGCACGCACGAGTTGCTCCGTGACGCGCGCGTGCTGGTCACTGCGAACGACGCTGCCCTGATCGAATCGCAGATCGCGCTGAGCGAAATTCCGTCGCCGACCGGGATGGAGGGCGAGCGGGCACGACACGTTGCGTCGCGCCTCCGCAACGCCGGCTTGCCAGTCGACATCGATGCAGCCGGTAACGTCATCGCGCAGATGCGCGGGGGCTCCGACAGCGCGCCGGTCGTCGTCTGCGCGCACCTCGACACCGTGTTTGCCGCCGCGGATGACGTCACCGTGCGGAGCGAGGGATCGCGCCTGATCGGGCGCGGCATCGGCGACAACGCGCGCGGACTCACTGCGATCATCGCGCTCGCCGAGACGATGCAGCGCGTCGGGCTCCGGCCGCAGCGACCGATCGTCTGGCTGGCGACGGTTGGCGAGGAAGCGCTCGGCGACCTGCGCGGCGCGAAGCACTACTTCACGGGTGACAACGGCCGTCACGCGCACGCTGCGCTGATCGTGGATGGACCGGGCGATGAGCGCGTGGTGCACCGCGCCGTCGGATCCCGTCGTTGGCGCATCAGGTTCACTGGCTCCGGTGGGCACAGCTGGTCCGCGTACGGGTTGCCGAATCCGCTCAATGCCGCGGGATCCGTTGCGTCGATGGTGGCCGCGCTCGACATACCGGCCGAACCGCGCACGACACTGAGCGTGACGCGGATCATTGGCGGCGTCTCGATCAACGCGATACCGGGCGAAGCGCTGGTCGAGATCGACCTCCGCTCGGTGTCGCAGCTCGTGCTCGAGCAACTCAGCCTCGAGGTCCGCGCCGTCATCGATGCCGCAGTTGGCGAGGAGAATGATCGCCGGGCGCGCGGAACGCCGCCTCTGGCAAGCATGGTGGAGCTGATCGGCGACCGCCCGGCTGGCGAAACGCCGGAGTCGCATGCGCTCGTCGCGACCGCGGTCGAGGCGACGCGGCTGATCGGCCGTGTGCCGGAGCTCGCCGCCGCGTCGACCGATGCCAATGTTCCGATCGCGCTCGGCATCCCGGCCATCGCGTTAGGCGCCGGCGGCCAGGGCGGCGATGCGCACACCGCGCAGGAATGGTTCGCTAACGTCGACGGGAGTGCCGGCATCGCGCGGCTGTTGACGGTGGTCTGCGCCACGGCCGGGCTCACCGCTGCGACGGGTCGACATTAGTATCGATTGATACTAAGTCACCGCGGCGCCCATCGCCGCCAGCACCCGCCCGGCGCGGGCCGCCGCTTCGGCGATCCGCGCCGGACCGGCGATGAACGAAATGCGGAAAAAGCCCTCGCCGCCGGCACCGAACGCCGATCCGGGGAGGACGATCACACCCTCGTCTTCCATCAGCCGATCGGCGAATGAGGCGCTCGTCATGCCGTCGGGCAGCGGGATCCAGAGATACATGCTCGCCTGCGGCGTGTCGCAACTGAAGCCGTTCGCGCGAAACGCGGCGACAGCCGCATCGCGGCGCTCCTGGAAGACCGCGACGTTGCGCGGGACGAACTCGCGCCAGCTTTGCAGCGCGGCCACCCCGGCCGCCTGCACGGCCATGAACTGGCCCGTGTCGATGAACGACTTCGTCTTCGCGAGCGCGCCACAGAGCGTGGTGTTGCCGACCGCCCATCCGCAGCGCCAGCCCGTCATGTTGTACGTCTTCGACAGCGAGTGGAACTCGATCGCCACCCGGTCGGCACCGTCGATGTCGAAGATGCTCGGCGCGACGTAGCCGTCGAAGGTCAGCTCGGAGTACGCGTTGTCATAGACGAGCAGGATGTCGCGGTCGCGACAGATGCGTACGACCTTCTCGAGATATTCCTTGGGCGCGATCGCGGCGGTGGGGTTGTTCGGATAGTTGAGGTAGAGCATCCGCGTCTTCGCCAGCACGTCGGGCGGGATCTCGTCGAGATCGACGAGGAAGTTCGTTCGCGGGCGGAGCGCGTACTTGTACGGGGTCGCCCCGGACAACAGCGTACCACCGATGTACGCTCCGTACCCCGGTTCCGGTACGATCGCGACATCGCCCGCCTGGAGATAGGCCAGTGCGAGGTGGACGATGCCCTCCTTCGACCCGATCAGCGGAACGACCTGCGTCAGGGGATCGAAGCGGTGGCCGAAGCGCGCCTGCATCCAGGCGCTGATCGCCTCCCGATAGGGAACGTGCCCGAGCCCGAAACCATAACGGTTGAGCGCTGGCGTGCGTGCGCCTTCGGTGAGGGCGCGCATCGCTGCTTCGGGCGCCGCGAGATCGGCGTCGCCGGCGCCGAGGTCGATGACGTCGACGCCACGGGCGAGCAAGTCACGCTTCTTCTGCGGGATGGCCGCGAGCGCGTAGACGGGAAGACTGTTGAAGCGGTCGGTCAGGCGTGGCACGCGTCAGGCGCTCGCG
>JBKJQR010000053.1:0-33061 GCA_046593895.1 Gemmatimonadaceae bacterium
GCAGTGATGTGTTCTCTCTCGGGGTCGTGCTGTTCGAGATGCTCGCGCTGACGCCGCTCTTCCACGAGGACATCACCGCGCTGGCCATCGACGAGGTCGCGGTCGAGCCGATCCCGAATCTCCACACGCTGATCCCCGGTCTCGATCCCGAGCTCGAGCAGATCCTCGTGCTCGCGCTTGAGAAGGATCCGGCGCGCCGACCGACCGCGGCGGCGATGGGACACGCACTCGATGAATGGTGCGTCGCACAGAACGAGATGGGCACCCCCGACCTGCTCCAGGATCACCTCCAGACACTCTTCCCGGCGACGTACGCGCCGCAGTCCGCCCGGAGCAGCGAGGCGACCTCGTTCTCGATGTTGCGCGAGACCGGCGGGCTCGGGATGAAGTCGTGGTGGCGGCGCGTCGTCGATTCGATTTCCCGGTAGCACCGCGCCGCCGTTCGCCGGACGGTTTTTTTCATTACATTCCGCCCGTGACCACTCGCATCTACACCCGCACCGGTGACACCGGCGACACCGCGCTCTTCGGTGGCGGCCGCGTGCCGAAAGACGACCCCCGCGTCGACGCCTACGGCGACGTCGACGAGCTGAATGCAACGTTAGGCCTGGCTCGCTCGATCGAGATGATGCCGCGCATCGACGAGGTGCTGGCACCGGTCCAGCGCGATCTCTTCGCGATCGGTGCACTGCTCGCGACTCCCGATCATGCGAAAATGCAGCAGCAGCTGACCAAGGCGCGCATCGATGAGGGTCGCATCGCACAGCTCGAGCGGGCGATCGACGAGGGGGAGAGCGAGCTCGAACCGCTCACCGCCTTCATCCTCCCCGGCGGCACGCCGAAATCCGCCGCGCTCCACGTCGCGCGCACGGTCTGCCGCCGCGCCGAACGGCGCGTCGTGCACGTCGCGCGCGACATACCGATTCCGCCAATGGTGATCGTCTACCTCAATCGGCTTTCCGACCTGCTCTTCGTGCTCGCGCGCGTCGCCAATCGGCGGGCCGGCGCCGGCGAGGTCACCTGGTGATGAGCTGATGGCGCAGCGCAGCGCCGGCGCCGGCGCCGTGCGCGATCGCGCTGCTGCCCGCGTCGTCGCGCTCCCCGGGTACGAGGTCACCATCGCGGCCGGTGCACTCGAGCAGGCGGGCGATGTCATCGTCCGCGCAGCGCCGGCACATCACTACGCGATCGTCAGCGACCCTAACGTTGCACCGCTTTACGTCGAGCGGGTCCGCGCCGCGGTCGCCGCTGCGGCGCCGGGCGTCGCGATGTCGCTGCTGCTCGTTCCACCCGGCGAGGCGCACAAGACCCGCGAGCTCTGGGCGCACCTGACCGACGAGCTGCTGGCCACCGGCGCCGGTCGCGATACCACCATCCTCGCGTTAGGCGGTGGTGTCGTCGGCGACCTCGCCGGCTTCGTCGCCGCGACCTACATGCGCGGCATCCCGGTTGTCCAGCTGCCGACGACGCTGCTCGCGATGGTCGACGCCTCGGTCGGCGGCAAGACCGGCGTCGATACCCCCGCCGGCAAGAATCTCGTCGGCGCGTTTCATCCGCCGGCCGCGGTGATCGCTGACCCCGACACCCTGGCGACGCTGCCGATTCGCGAGCTGCGCGCCGGCACCGCCGAGATCATCAAGCACGGTGTCGTCGCCGACGCCCGCTACTTCGATGAGGTCGTCGCGCTGCTTCCCCGCCTGACGGCGGACAACACCGCCATCCCGGCGGCGATCGCCGCGATCATCGCGCGCAGCGTCGAGATCAAGGCAGCGGTGGTCGCCGCCGACGAGCGTGAGCAGGGGCGCCGCAAGATCCTCAACTTCGGCCACACCCTCGGCCACGCCATCGAGATGGTCAGCGGATACTCGCTGCTGCACGGCGAAGCGGTCGCCATCGGGATGTCCCTCGAGAGCGAGATCGCCGAGCGCATCGGCGCCGCGGAGCGCGGTACGGCAGGCCGGATTCGCGCGGCAATCACCGCGGGCGGTTTGCCGACCGTTGCGCCGTTAGGGATGGATCCCGCCGACGTGCTGGCGGCGACGCGGAGTGACAAGAAAGCGCGCGGCGGCCGCGTCGAATACGCCCTGCCGTCGGCGATCGGGACGATGGTCGGGGCCGATCGCGGCTGGGGAATCGTCGTCGCCGACGACATCGTCCTCGGCGTTCTCGAGTGACGGCGGCCGCGCGCGGCTGACCCACGGCGGCGCGTGACCTGCCCGCGTCCTCGGACGTCGCTAGGTGGTATGCGATATCTCCGGACGAGGGGCGCCCTCCAGCGACCGCGGTTACACGCCTGGGCCACGCCGCGCGTGATGCTGTTCGCCGCCGCGGCGATCGTCGGCGCGCTGGCAACGTTCGCCGCGCTCGACCGCGCCGCGGCGTCCCCGCAGAGCGCGCCGCTGCGACTGCCGGGGATGGTTGTCGTGGGGGAGCACATGCTCCCCGGCGTCGTCGTCAGCAAGCCGGTAACGCCAGTGCGCCGTACATCGTTCACGCGGGCGCACGACGGCGAGGCGATTCCCGTCGAGGTCACTGCCTACTGCCTGAGCGGTACCACTCGGCGTGGCCGCTGGGTGCGCCCGGGGATCGTCGCCGCCGATCCGCGCGTGTTTCCGCTGAGCCGCTACATCGAGCTATTCGAGGGCGACCACTACCTCGGCCGCTTTCTCGTCGACGACACCGGGCTGCTGATCAAGGGACAGCATATCGACATGTGGGTCCCGACCTGTCGTGAGGCGCGGCTGTTCGGGCGCGTCGATGGCACCGCAGTGCTCATCCCGCGCCGCCGGCACAGCCACTAATTACCGCCGCGCTGCCCCCGTGTACGGATAGACGACGGCGGCACCGCGGCGGATTCCGCGCCGTTAGGCAGGCCGCTCGGAAAGGGAAGTGTCTCGTCGTCGTCGACCGCAGCGCGCCGCCGGCTTCGCCCGCGCCAGAGCAGCAGCGCGGCGACCGACCATATCCAGACCGTCGACGAGCCGCGCTCCACCGCCGACAACCGGGTGACGACGCCCCAGAGCAGCAAGGCCGGCGTCGCGACGACTGCAGCGATCGATTGCGGAAGCGGCGTCGAGCTGCGGCCGATTACCCGCACCGCGTTTCCGCCGGCGAGCAGAGTAGTGCGGATCGCCCGGTCGAGCGAATCAGGAGACATCGCGCGCCAACCGGGAAGTCGGAGGATCGTCCACGCTGATGCGGTGCGCCCCCAGCCGTGATTATTCGAGCCGGCGACCAGCGCCAACCGCCGGGTCGTCGCAAACTGCTCGATCTCCGGCGCGAGTCGCCGCGTGAACATCAGCCCGCGGGGCGCGCCGTCGGATATTTCCACCGCGTCCAACCGCAGCGTCTCGGGAATCGACGCGAGGCTCGCCGGTGTCGTCAGCACGACGACGAGCCCGGGCAGCTGCGCGATTCGCGCCCCATCGACGTGTCCATTCGTCTCCACTCCCATCCCGCGGCGCGCGCCGAGGATCGTGATGCGCGAATGGGGCGCGATTGACTCGATTCCCGAGAGCAGCACCGTGCCGTCACCGGCGCGCGCGGGATTACCGCGCTCACCCGCCTCCGCCCCTTCGAAGCGCCGATGATCGGTGATGTATGCGGCACCGAAGCCGGCCGCGGCATGCCAGTGACGATTCGCGTCCGCATTGAATCCGGGGCGGCCATCGTGTGACGCCGACGTGTGGCTGTGGATGTCCACCGCGATCTCGTCGCGATCGTCGAGCGCGAGCGCAGCCATCGGGCGCGGGACGATCGCACCGAGCACGTACACGCCGGCGAACGAGAGGATCACTGCGCCGAGCAGCATCGCCTCGACATGCAGGCCCCGACGCGCGACGCCGGCCGAGCGGAGCGCACGCCTGCGGACCATGCGGAACGCCGCGAACAGCACAACGAGCCAGGCGAGGATCGCGGCGTGCTGGCGCAACGTCAGCAGCGTCAACGCGTCGTAGCCTTCGCAGAGGGGTGAGAGAATCGCATAGGCCGCAGGGAGATGCAGCGCGGACGCGAGGGCGCCACCGCCGGCTGGTGCGCCGAGCGCTTCGACGGAGGGCGCTCTCCAGAGCGCGGCGCCGAGCGTCAGCAGCGTCGCGCCAGCTGCGATGAGCAGTGTCCGGTGGCGTGTCGCTCTCTGCATGGCGGGGCGATCCGTCGGCGCGGGCGCAGATCGCGGCCGCCCCCTCGGTCTTCCCTGTTCGTCCACGCGCACCGCTGTCGCCACTACGTGCCCCCGTACGGCGCGCAGTCGCGCCGCCAATCAATGGCCCGGCCCCGAACGCGATCGCGCGCAGCGCTACATGGACGTAGCGCGCGACGCCTAAACCACGCATAACGTGCCCCGGCGCTCGCGAGATCCCCCGATCCCGCGGACGCCCCGAACGTTGCGCCATGGGGTATGATCGCTGACATTTGCCAGATCACCAGTGAGGAGACTGTGCGCGTACTGCTTGCCGAAGACGATGTCTATCTGAGTGCCATGCTTGCAAAAGGTCTGCGCGAGCACGCCTATGCCGTCGATGTTGCTGCCGACGGTGACGCTGCACTTTACCAGGCCGCGGTGAACGAGTATGACCTGATCATTCTCGACGTGCTCATGCCGGGGCGCGATGGTTTTGCTGTCTGCCGCGAGCTGCGACAGCGCGGCGGGACGATGCCCGTGCTCATGCTCACCGCTCGCGACGCTGTCAGCGACCGGATCGAGGGGCTCGACGCCGGCGCGGATGATTACCTCGCGAAGCCCTTCGACTTCAGCGAGTTGCTCGCCCGCATGCGCGCACTGCTCCGCCGAGCCCGCGAGGTTCGCCCCGAGGAAATTACCATCGGTGACCTCGTCGTCGACACCCGCGGGCAGGTCGCCCGCCGCTCCGGCCGGGTATTGGCGCTCACCACGAAGGAATACGCCCTGCTCGAGTACCTGGCGCAGAACGCCGGCCGGGTGGTCGGCCGCGCCGACATCTGTGCGCACGTCTGGGACGACAATCACGATCCCTTTTCGAACGCGATCGAGGTCTACATCGGGCGGCTACGCCGCAAGGTCGATGGTGACGGGTCGCCGCTGATCCATACCCGCCGCGGCGCCGGCTACCTTCTCAGCGCGATGGCCGAGAGCGAGTGACGTTCGCCGTGACGACACCGCGATGAGCCGAGTTCCGTGAGCGCCAGCCGATGATCGACAGCGTCCGCGGAAGACTCGCGCTCTGGCACACGCTGGTGCTGGCGGCATTACTGATCGCGTTCGCCGGGTTTTCCTACGGGATGCTCAGCCACACCTTCGCGCGCCGCACCGACACATATCTCGAAGAATCGGCGGCCACGCTGGCCAACAACCTGCGCGCGGACAGCGTCGTCGACGCATCCGATTCGACCGACGCTCAGGAAACGCTCGCCGAGTTTCGCCTCCGTGACCTCGGCTTTCTCGTCTTCGACTCGCATGCGGCGCTGGTCGCTTCGGATCTTCCATCCGACTCGGTCGGCGGTGTCGACCGCGCCGGCGCGGCGATTGACTTCGACGCGGTGCGCGCCGCGATCGGACCCGACCTCGTCGCTGGCGGCCCCCTGCAGGCCACTCTGCCTAACGCCGAGGGCGGGGTCCGTATTTACGCCACCCGGGTGAGCAGCGGTGCGGCATTCCTCGTCGTCGTCTCCGCTACTTCGCTCGCCGACCAGGCCGAACTGCTCGAGGATGTCCGAGCGGGGTTCATCGCGGCGATCATCATCGGCGTTCTCCTCGCGTGGGGCGGGGGCTACGCCCTCGCGCGGCGCAGCCTCGCCCCAGTCGTTGCGATGAGCGCCCGCGCCGCCGACATCAGCGCATCCAGCCTGCACGAGCGGCTGCCGGTCGCCAATCCGAACGACGAGCTCGGACAGTTGGCCGGGACCTTCAACGAACTGCTCGCCCGCCTCGACACCGCATTCGACCAGCAGCGGCGATTCATGGCTGACGCGTCGCATGAGCTGAGGACTCCGGTCGCGGTCATGCTCGGCGAAGCCGATATCGCCTTGTCGCAGGCGCAGCGTCCCGGCGACGAGTATCGCAGCGCGCTCGGCGCCGTCCGCGACGAGGGACGCCGGCTGTCGCGCGTCGTCGCCGATCTTTTCCTGCTCGCCCGCGCCGACGCCGGCCAGCGGCCGCTGCAGCGCCGCGAGTTCTATCTCGATGAGCTCGTGATGGAATGTGTCCGCGCGGCGCGAGCACTCGCGGTCGCACGCGGGTCGACGATCGTGTTTCGGTCGCCGATTGCGGAGGTGCTCTCCGACGCCGCCTCCGATCCCGCCGACGACTGGCCGATCGACGCCGACGAAGAGCTCCTCCGTTCGCTGCTCATGAACCTCCTCGACAACGCGATCAAGCATTCGCCGACGAGCGCGACGGTCGAGATCGGCCTCGCCCGCGACGCCAGCTGCTATCGCCTAACGGTCTCCGATACCGGACCGGGAATCCCCGCCGAGGCGCATGCCAAGGTCTTCGAGCGCTTCTACCGCGTTGACGCGGCGCGCGGGCGCGAGACACCATCGGAAACCGGTGGCGCGGGACTCGGGCTCGCCATCGGTCGCTGGATCGCCGAGGCGCATGGCGGGACACTCGAACTCCGCAGCAGTACATCGACCGGCAGCAGCTTCGAGATCGTGCTGCCCCGGAACAGGCGACGGGCGCCAACGCTCGCCGATGCCATGTCGGGCGGGTTCAGCTGAGCGAGACGCGCGCCGTCGAGCGAATTGGTCCTCAGCGTATCCGCCGCCTGACGCTGGCGGCCCTCGGCGGCAGCCTGGTCGTCCGGCTGCTCATCGCCGCACTCACGCCGCTCCTCCCCGATGAGGCGTATTACTGGGAGTGGTCGCGTCACCTCGCTGCCGGGTACTTCGATCACCCGCCCGCCGTCGCCTGGCTGATCGCGGCCGGAACGGCACTGTTCGGCCCCACCTCACTCGGCGTGCGTCTTTGGGCGGTGATCGTGGGAACGGGCGCAATCGGATGCGTGATCGCAATCGCCAAGCGGTTAGGCGGCGAAGAAGCGGGGCTTCGCGCCGCGATACTGCTGCTCTGCATGCCCCTCGTCATCCCGGGACTCGCCGTCGCCACCACTGATGCGCCGGCACTGTTCGCGATCGCCGCTGCGCTTCTCTGCATTGTCGTCGCGGTCGATCGCCGCTCGGGCGCTGCGACATCGACGGCGTGCTGGATCGCCGCCGGGGCAGCGTTAGGCGTGGGACTGCTCGCCAAGCTCACCGTCGGAATTGTCGGCGCGGCGATCGGCGTCGCGCTGCTCACGCGCCCGTCGCTTCGCCGGCAGCTGAAAACCCGCGGTCCCTGGCTCGCGGTGCTCTGCGCCGCGATCCTCGCCATGCCGCTCATCTGGTGGAACGCGCACCATGACTGGATCTCTATCCGCTTCCAGCTCTCGCATGGGCTGGGCACCCCGACGCGCGGGTCCGTCGTCGGGCGCGAGCTGTCGCTGGTCGGTAGCCAGTTCGCGCTCGTCAGTCCGGGGATCTTCGTGCTCGCCCTCGCTTCGGCTTGGGCGTCGCTCGCCGGCGAGGCGACCGATTCCGCGGAGGGTGCACCAACGCGCGCCGGCGATGGGCGATTTCTCCTCGCCGCAGTTGGCTCGATTGTGTTCGCGTTCTTCGTCTACAGCGCCATTCGTCGGCCGGTCGAGGCAAACTGGCCCGCGCCCGCCGTGCTCGCGGTCATTCCGCTTGCTGCGGCGGCTTCCGCGCCCATTCTGCGTCGATTGTGGCGTCTATCTGTTGCGATTGGAGCCTGTTTCGTCCTGTTCGCCCTGACGCAACTCGCCCGGCCCGTTCTCCCGGTGTCCGCCTCGAGAGACCCCGTCGGGCGCGCGTACGGCTGGAGCGCGCTGGCGACGGCCGCCGACTCGACGGCACGAGCGAGCGAATCGGGGCGGCGCGTCTGGCTTGGGGCCGATCGATATCAGGATGCGGCGGAGATCGCGCTTCACGCGCCGGGGAATCCGACGGTGTTCGCACTGAATCTCGGCGGTCGGCGGAATCAATACGAGCTCTGGCCGTCCTTCGCGCAGTCCGCGAGTCGCGGCGACGGACTGGTCGTGGCGCTCGACACGGGAAGCTCGGACGTCGCGGAACGCCTCCGTCCGCATTTCGCCGCCGCCGAGCGTGCCGGCAGGGTCGCGCTCACCCGCGCCGGCGACACGGTCAGCGTCCGCCAGCTCTGGTCGTTCGTCGGCTGGCGCGGATCGTGGCCAACAGGAAGCCCCGGTCGACGCTGAGCGTCGCCGGGGCTGCCTAACGATACCGGCGTGGGCTAGCCTGTTACGGCTTGGCCATCCCCGACGAGTCGTGTGACATCTTCGACATCGGCTTCGCCATCTTCATCTTGTCGGCTTTCATTTCCTTCTTGTCGGCCTTCATGTCCTTGTCGGCCTTCATCTCCTTGTCGGCCTTCATGTCCTTCTTCTCATCGGCCGCTTCCTTCTTCTCGGCCTTCATGCTCTCGTGCGTGTTCGAGACGACAGCGCCCGTCTTCGCGTCGATCAGCACTTCGTCGACACCCGACTTGCCGTGGGCCTTGATGTCATACGAGTAAACGAGCGTCCCCTTCTCCTCCTCGAGCTCCGCTTCCCTGATCCAGCCGCGCGGAACCTGGGCAAGTGCGAGCTTCTGCGCCGAATCGGCGCTGATCGTCGCCTGAGCCGCAAGGCCGGCCGATGCTTCCTTGACCTTCACCAGCTTTTGCGGGGCGTGCATCTTCTTCGCCATCGCACCGTGGGACATCGTCGCCTGCGCGCCAGCCGGCGCCGCGGCGAGTGCTGCGCCCGCAACGACGAGCGCGACGAGGATCTGTGTGCTCTTGCCTGACATCTCAAGCCTCCTGGAGGGAATCACGAGCGGTGAACAGCGGGCGAACGACCGGAACGACACACGGTCTGCACCGCCTCGAATGAACAATAGGACCGCCCAGCTAACGTGCGGATAAAGCCGCCACCGCCGATAAAGTTCGGTTGAGCTGCCTTCCGAGCATGGCCCCCGACTTGCCCCGATTGAGACCGTACCCCCACCGGACCCAAAAATGTCATCTTTCTCTACCTATCTGATCGGTTTCTTCATCCTGGTCATCGGACTCGCGATCGGCGCATACCTCGTCGGTGCGCCGCCCCTCTGGATCGGAGTCGGAGTCATCGTGGCCATCGGGATCGGCATTCTCATGGCGACCAGCCGCACGAAGCCCCGCGACCCACAGTCGCCACCGTCGCGGTAGCCGCGGCGCACCTGGCCAAGCGGATGCGACCGAATCGGCGCCGGTTGAACGTATGTTCCCTCCCTCGCCACTTTTCTGTTGACCGTTCACGATTCGTTCATTATCGTGGCCGTCCTGCCGGGACTCGACGGGCCGCACGACGTCACCCGTCCACTCCACTGTGGTAAAGGAGCGTGTATGGAGCCAGTGACCGAGACCAAGGCGAAGGGGTACTTTCGCTCGTCTCCCTCCTCTGCGTTCGATCAGTACCTTCACGATATTCAGAAGCTGCCGCTCATCGGGTCAGCTGAAGAAGAGCGCCGCCTCGCGAGACGGGCGCAGAAGGGTGACACCGAGGCCGCCGAGCGCCTCGTCACAGCGAATCTCCGCTTCGTCATCTCGTACGTGAAGAAGTACCAGGGACACGGACTCGATCTCAGCGAGTTGGTCGCGATCGGGAACGAGGGATTGCTCAAGGCGGTGCGCAAGTTCGATCCGGACCAGGGCGTCAAGTTCATCTCGTACGCCGTATGGTGGGTGCGTCAGGCAGTACTCAAGGCACTCGCCGAGCAGACGCGGTCAGTCCGCATCCCGCTCAACCAGAACTCGCAGCTGATCCGGCTCGCGCGCGCCGAGACGGTGCTGTCGCAGGTGCTCAAGCGCGATCCGACCGAGGCGGAGCTGGGCCGTCTCCTCGACGAGACTCCGGAGCAGGTCCGCTCCTCGAAGCAGATGTCGGCCACCGAGGTGTCGCTCGATGCCCCGGTCGACCGGTCCGATCGCGAAGCCTCCACCCTCGGTGAGCGGTTCGCCGGACAGGACGGCGTCGAGATCGAGGAGCACACCGACGGTAAGCTGATGCGCGAGTTCATCGATCGCGTCTTCACGCGTTACCTCACGCCTCGCGAACGGAAGATCCTCTACCTGTACTACGGGCTCGAGGAAGGCTCCGAGGCGATGACGCTCGAACGGATCGGCGCACTCATGGGCGTCACCCGCGAACGCATTCGGCAGATCCGCGAGCGGGCCTTCGAGAAGCTCCGCGAGTCGCCCGATGGACGCGCCCTTGCCGGCTTCTGGACCGCCGCCTGACGCTGACCGTCTACCGTTAGGCAGCTGTCATAAGGAAACGCGGAGCCCTCAATCGGGCTCCGCGTTTTCTTTCCCCTTCGTTACAAATCGCGCTGCGCGCCGCGGTAACGACTGCCCCCCGCGGATCGTCATGCTCACGGCGTATCGCGTCAAGCGCGCCGCACCCCATGCTGACCCCACCACCTCCCTCCCCGCTACCGACGAGCGCGTCTTCCGAGTCTGCGCTCGCCGAGACGCGCCTCGACGCCGAGCGGTACCGGCTGTTGTTCGACAACAATCCGGTGCCGATGTGGGCGTACGACACCGCAACCCTTCGCTTTCTCGCCGTCAACAGCGCGGCCATCGAGACCTACGGCTACTCGCGCGAGGAATTTCTCGCGATGTCGCTGCGCGATGTGCGGCCGGCGGAAGATCTTCCCTCACTCGAAGAGCGCGTGCTGGCGCTGCCGCGAGGGTACCATCAGACCGGACAGTGGCGCCACCGGCGGAAGGACGGCACCGTCTTCCCCGTCGAGGTCACCAGCCACTCGCTGACCCTCGATGGCCACGACGCGCGACTCGTGCTCATGACCGACATCACCGAGCGCCAACGCGCCGAAGAATCGCTTCGCAAGGCAGAGAAGATGGCTGCGATCGGCCAACTGATCTCAGGCGTCGCGCATGAGCTGAACAACCCGCTGTCATCGATCCTGATTCTCGTCGAGACGCTGCTCCAGGACGTCCGCCCCGCTGAGGACACTGAGGCGCTGACGACGATTCGTGACCAGGCGCGCCGGTCGCGAGCGATCGTCCGCGACCTGCTGTCCTCGGCCCGAGGCAGTCCGGTGCGGCGCGAGCGCACCTGCGTCCGCGACCTGCTGCGGCGCACAGCGCGCGGCCTGGTCCCGCAGGTCGAGGATCTCGGTGCCACCCTCGACGTGACTATCGACGACGCAGTGCCGGAATTGTTGATGGACGCGTCGGCCATGGCGCAGGTGATCACCAACCTCGTCGTCAACGGGGCGCAGGCCGCCGGCGAGGGGGGACAGGTCTGGCTGCGCGCGGCGCCGCGGGCCGACCATCTCGACATCGTCGTCGAGGACAGTGGTCAGGGCATCATGCCTGACGCGTTTCCTCGCCTGTTCGAACCATTTTTCACGACGAAGCCGCCGGGGGTCGGGACGGGACTGGGTCTCGCGGTATCGCGCGGCATCGTCGAAGTGCATCAGGGGACACTCATGGCTGAAAACATTGCGGGGCGCGGGGCGCGATTCACTGTTTCACTCCCAGCGCCGCCGACGGCGACGGCGACGCCGGCTGAACCACAGGAAGCGGTACCCGTCGCAGTCGCGAACGCCGGCGCAGCGCGCGGGGCCCGTCGCGTGCTCATCATCGACGACGAACCGAGCATCCGGATGGCGCTGCGCCGATTCTTCGCCAAGCGTGACTGGCTGGTCGATGAAGCGGGCGACGGTGCCGCGGCACTGCGCGCCCTGATGGCGCCTGACGCGCCGGACTACACGCTCATCGTTTCCGACCTGAAGATGCCGGGACTGTCCGGAATCGCGCTTCACGACCGATTGATGATCGAGCGTCCTCGAATGATCGACCGAATGATCTTCTCCACCGGCGACGTCGCATCGCCCGACGCCCGTGCATTCATCGATCGCGTCCGGGCGCCGGTGATGCAGAAGCCCTTCGAGCTCTCGACGCTCGACGACACGATTGCTCGCCTGGTTCCCGCCGGCGGCTAGCCGCCCGATCGCCGCGGCACGGAGATTCCCATAGCGACCTCCGTGACCAATTCCTCAGGAATGACAGGCAGTCCGATCCCGGTGCTGGTGAATCCGGGCGGCGGCAGCGCAAAGAAAGTCCTCGCGACGCTGCGCGCCGACCCGCGCTTTGCAGTGCACGAGACCGACCCGAAACAACTCGGTGACCGCATCAAGGAGCTTCGCGGTAGCGGCGCGCGGCGCATCGGTGTCAGCGGCGGCGACGGGACGATCACCGCCGCCGCCTCGGCACTGGCTGGGACGACCACCGAGTTGGCGGTCGTCCCCGGGGGGACGCTCAATCATCTCGCTCGCGACAACGGCATCCCGGTCGAGCCGGACCAGGCAGCCGAACTCGCGGCAACGGGAACAGCGCGACCAATCGATGCCGCGACGGTCAACGACCAGCTCTTCCTCAACACGAGCTCCGTCGGAGCGTACGTCACATTCGTCCGCACGCGCGAGCGACTGGAGAAGAAAATGTGGTACTGGCCGGCGAGCATCGTGGCCGGCCTGCAAATGCTCTTTCGCCTCCCCCGCTTCGACGTGCACATCGATGCCGACGGTGGCGCCGAGGCGAAATCGTACCGCGCCTGCCTGATCTTCATCAGCGTCGGCGAGCGCGACTTCGACAAGGGGATCTTCGGCGAGCGGACCCCCGAGGGTCGTCGCGGCCTGCATGTGATCGTCGTGCCTAACGTTGGACTGCTCGGGCTGTTATCGATGGTCTTCGCGGCGATGTTTCGCGGCATGAGGGCCAATCTCGGCCGAGTGGACAGCTTCGTGGTCGACCGCTGCCGGATCGAGATGCGCCGCCCGAAGGGCTACGTGGCCTACGACGGAGAGCTCGAGCGAATGACCGCTCCCCTCGAGTACCGGCATCATCGCGACCGGATTCAGCTCGTCTGTCCCGCGCCCACGGAGCGCAAGCCGGAGAAGTAGCGCGGCTGAGGGCACTCGCGGCGGGAGATCGCTCGCTGGTTGCCTCCCGCGCCCGCTCGTATCTTTCGCGGGTGAGCACCTCCGCTGTCATCGATGGCCCGCCGGACGCGACGCGACCGGCCGCTGCCACCGCCACGGTCATCGCGCAGCGGCTCGCCAGGATCGTCGGCGAGCGGCGGGTGCTGTCGCGCCCCAGTGCGCTGTTCACCTACACGGCCGACGGACTGCCCGGCTATCGCAAGCAGCCCGCGGTCGCGGTCTTTCCCGGCTCGCGCAACGAGACCGTGGCCGTCGTGCGGGCGCTCGCCGAGCTCCACGCACCCTTCGTCGCCCGGGGCGCCGGAACCGGGCTGTCCGGCGGCGCACTCGCTGACGACGCGGTGCTGGTCGGCTTGCAGCGCCTGACGGCGATCCTCGACGTCGACGTTGCGAACGCGCGGGCTGTCGTCGAGCCGGGCACGGTCAACACCTTCATCAGCCGCGCTGTCGCCGGGCACGGGCTGCACTTCGCCCCCGATCCGTCGAGCCAGGCGGCCTGCACGATCGGTGGCAACGTCGCCGAGAACGCCGGCGGGCCGCACTGCCTCAAGTACGGCGTGACGCTCAACCACGTCCACGCGCTCACCGTCGTGCT
The DNA here is from genome assembly GCA_046593895.1 of Gemmatimonadaceae bacterium. Taxonomy (GTDB): domain Bacteria; phylum Gemmatimonadota; class Gemmatimonadetes; order Gemmatimonadales; family Gemmatimonadaceae; genus JABFXC01. The sequence goes on from JBKJQR010000053.1 coordinate 13,640, forward strand.
GCCTGACGGCGAGATCGTGACGTTAGGCAACGCCGCCGGCGAGAGCGACGGCTACGACCTGCTCGGCGCCTTCATCGGTTCCGAGGGGTGCTTCGGGATCGTCCTCGACATCACCGTCAGGCTGTCGCCCGACGCCGCGGCGGTGCGCACCCTGCTCGCCGATTTCACCGACGTCGATGACGCGGCGCGCGCGGTATCGGGGATCATCGCCACTGGAATCGTCCCCGCCGCGCTCGAGATGATGGACAATCCCACCATCCGCGCCGTCGAGGCGAGCGTCTATGCCGCCGGCTACCCGGCCGACGCCGCCGCGGTGTTGCTCATCGAGCTCGATGGGCTCGCCGCCGGACTCGACACCGACGTTGAACGCGTGGTCGCGATCTGCCGCGACGCGAGAGCGCGCGGGGTGCGCGTCGCCGCCGACGCCGCCGAGCGCGCGCGACTCTGGCAGGGACGAAAGAAGGCGTTCGGCGCGATGGGTCGCGTCGCGCCGCATCTCGTCGTGCAGGACGCGGTCGTCCCGCGGACGAAGCTGCCCGAAACGTTGCGCGCCATCCGCGAGATCGGCCAGCGCCACGGGGTGACCGTCTGCAATGTGTTCCATGCCGGCGACGGCAATCTTCACCCGAACATTCCGTACGACGCGTCGAACCGGGATGAAGCCGAGCGCGTCGAGCGGGCGATGGGCGAGATCATGCGCGCCTGCATCGATGCGGGGGGCACGATCACCGGCGAGCACGGCGTCGGCCTCGACAAGATCGACTACATGTCGCTCGTCTTCAGCGACGACTCGCTGGCGACGATGTGCCGGCTGCGCGACGTGTTCGATCCGGAACGCCGAGCGAATCCGGGCAAGGTGGTGCCGATGCACTCCTGCCGCGAATGGGGGCCGAAGAACACGGTCGCTGGCGCGGCGGCGCGGCACGCGCCGCCGGCCACCTTCACGGCCGACGATGTCGGCCGGCCGACCAGCGATGCACCGTCAGGCACGGCCGCCGGCGCGGCCGCCAGCGCACTGGCCACCGGCGACGCACTCCGCCGGGCGCGGCCGCGCCTACGCGAAGAAACCGCGCGCATCCGCGACGAGATCGCCACGGCCCGCGCCGCCGGCACGCCGCTCCGCATCACCGGCGCCGGCAGCTGGCTCGACGCGGGGCGGCCGACCGCGGCCAGCCAGCCGCTCGCCGTCCGTGACGCCGACATCGTCGAGTACACGCCCGGCGACCTGACGATGACCGCGCGCGCCGGCGCGTCATTGGCCGCACTCAACGCCGCCGCTCGTGAGAATCGCCAGTGCATCGCGCTCGATCCCTTCGGCAGTGCCCGCGGAACGTTAGGCGCGACGCTGGCCACCGCCTCGGCCGGCCCGCTTGCCCACGCTTTCGGCCCGCCGCGCGACAACGTGCTCGGCGTCGAGCTGGTCACCGGCGAGGCACTGGTCGCCCGCGGCGGCGGACGCGTCGTGAAGAATGTCGCCGGCTTCGACCTCACCCGGCTGGCGATCGGATCGTGGGGGACGCTGGCCGTGATCACCGAGGCGACGCTGCGCCTCCGCGCCCTCCCCGAACACGACGTCACCATCGCCGTCGCGCTCCCGCGCACCGCGCAGTCGGCCACCGCGGTGCTGGAGCGCCTGCGCGTCGCCCCGCTCGCCGCGTGGGCGCTCGAGGTGATCAATGCCGAAGTTGCTGCTGCGCTGCAACTCAGTGACGCACCACTGCTTCTCGCCCGTCTCGCTGGCAACGAGCCCCTCGTCGCCGCGCAACGCGCAACGCTGGCCGCACTGGGCGACATCACGGTGCTCGACAACGCAGTCTGGGCGCAGCTTGCCGCGATCGAGCCAGCTTCCGCGGCCGTCGTCCGCGTGTCGTCCCTCCCCTCGTCCATTCCGGCGCTGCTCGCCGACTCCCTCACGGTCGGCGCGATGCCCGACGGCACGATGCTCCATGCCACACCATCGCGCGGGGTGGTGCGCTGCGTCGTTCCCGATCACGCGTTAGGCAGCCTTCAGCAGGCCGTCGGCCGGGCGCGGCGCCATTCGGCCGCACCGCTGACCTGGATCTGGGAACGGTTGCCCGCCGCGAAGTGGCCCGAGCTCGCGCCGTCCGTGGTGACCGCGCGATTGAGCCGGCGCACGCGCGATGCGTTCGATCCCGATCACATCCTCAATCGCGGCCTGCTCGGCGAGACCATTTCATGAGTGCCGGGTCGCCGCACGCATACGATGCGGCGGATGCCTATGCGTCGCACCCGGCCAGCCCACACCACGCATCGAGTGCGGCCTGCGCGATTCCCGGAACCCCGCTCGACTTCGCGAAGGCGGGAATAGATGCCTGCGTTCACTGCGGCTTCTGCCTGCAGGCGTGCCCGACGTACCTCACGCTCGCTGACGAGAACGACAGCCCGCGCGGCCGGATCCTGCTCATGCGGGCGCTGGTCGAAGGGGCGCTCGCGCCCGACGATCCCGTCGTGCGCACACACATCGACCGCTGCCTCGGCTGTCGCGGTTGCGAAACGGCCTGTCCGTCGGGGGTGCCCTACGGGCACCTCCTCGAGGCGACACGGGCGACGATCGCCGGAAAGCATCCGCTCATCGCCCGCGTCGTGCTCTTCGCATTCCGCCACGAATGGCTGCTCCGGCCAGCGCTCCTCGGCGGCCGAGTCGTCCGTGCAACGGGGCTGTCGAAGCTGCTCGGCCGCATCGGCGGACCGTTAGGCTTCGCGATGGCGATGCTCGAGTCCACCCGTACCGCGCTCCCGCGCCGTTCCTACGACGCTCGCGGTGACGGAGCCCGGGGAACGGTGGCCGTCCTGCTCGGCTGCGTCATGGAAGGACTGTTCGCTCCCACCAACCGCGCGACCGAGCGCGTGCTCACCGTCAACGGGTGGCGGGTCGTCGCCGCGCCGGGGCAGCAGTGCTGCGGTGCACTGCACGCGCATGCCGGCGATCTCGACGCGGCCCGCGACCTCGCCCGCGCGAACATCCGGGCCTTCGAGGCGGACGGCGCGGCGACGATCGCCGTCAATGCGGCGGGGTGCGGTGCGATGATGAAGGAATACGGCAGCTTGCTCGCTGGCGATCCGGCGTATGCGCAACGTGCCGCGGCGGTGAGCGCGCGAGTGCGCGACATCAGCGAGTTGCTCGCCGTCGCTGGCCCGCTGCGCGGGGGGCCGATCGCGCTGACCGTCACCTACGACGCGCCCTGTCACCTGCAGCATGCGCAGCGGATTACCGCGCAGCCCTTCGCCGTGCTCGCGGCAATTCCCGGTCTCACCCTCGTGCCACTCACCGACAGCGACCAGTGCTGCGGCGCAGCGGGGATCTACAATCTCGTCGAACCCGCTGTCTCCGGCGCCGTGCTCGAGCCAAAGCTCGCGCACATCGAGCGGACTGGCGCACGATATGTCGCGACCGGGAATCCCGGCTGCCTGATGCAGATCGGCGCCGGATTGCGCCGCAGCGGCAGCAACGTCTCGACCGTGCACCCGGTCGACCTGCTCGACGCCTCGTACGCGGCGCGAGCCATCGCGGCAACGTCAGGCAGCGGATGACCACGCCCCGCGCCGTGCTGCTCGAACTGGAAGGCGTGCTCGTCGAGACGCGCGAGTTGCGGCGCGACGCCCTCGTGCGCGCGCTTGCCGAGGAAGGGATCGCGGTGGACCTGGTTGCGTACGACGACCTCGCCCACGGGCTCCCAGTTCGCGCCGCGGCGCGGGCGCTCGCTGCCGTGGAGGATGAGGCAATCGACGAGGTTGCGATCGAGTTGGTGGCGCTCCGCGCCGAACGCCACTTCGCTCAGTCGATCGGGACCGGGATCAACCTCACCGACGGTGCGCGCGACGCGCTCGGCGCCTTGCATGGCGTGGCTCGCCTCGGCTTGGTCACGCGGGCGAGCCGCCGCGAGGTCGAACCAATCCTCGAGGCGGCGGATGCGAGCTTTCTGTTCGAGTGCATCGTGACGGGCGATGACGTCGTCGATGCTCCGAAGCCCAGCCCGGAGTCGTACCATGCGGCCATCCGCCGCCTCGCCCGTCGCCGGGCGATGGGGGCCGGTGACGCGATTGCCCTCGAGGACGGGCGGGCGGGGATTCGCGCCGCGCGCGCCGCGGGGTTACGCTGTCTGGCAGTGGGTGACGTTCCACCGTTCCGGGCGCTCGATGCCGACGGTTATCTTCCGACATTGCGTGGTGCCACCCTCGACTCGCTCGATGCGGTCGGCGGTCATGGCCTGCTGTGAACAGGTTTCATCGATGATGCGGTCGTTCAGCCCAAATCGCGAAGCGGCAGGAGAGTTCGGCGAGATCGATGGCCGCCAGGTCGTCCTCCATTACGGAGACGTCGGCGCCGAATACGCAGCGCTGCGAACCGGCGCGCTGCTCGTCGATCGCACGCACCGCGGACGCATCCGGGTGCGCGGCGACAAGGCGCGCGACGTTGTCACCGGACTCGTTACCAATGACATCACCGCACTCGAGACGGGCCAGGGCGCCTACGCCGCCGCGCTGACGCCGAAGGGAAAGATCATCGCCGACGTCAGGGTGTTCGTCGGCGCCGACTCGGTGTTGATGGACACGCCGGCGCGCGCCTTCCCCGGCTTCCTGGCGATGATCCGCAAGTACGTGAACCCTCGGAACAGCCCGTACAGCGACGAATCGGCGACGCTTCACGACCTCTGCATCGCCGGCGCCAATGCCCGGCTGGTCCTCGCCGAAGTGTTGGGTGCTCACAGCGCGACACTTGGCCTGCTCCCGCCTTACGGTCACCTCACCGCCGAGTTCGAGGGTGCGACGCTCGTCATCGCCCGCAGTCCTGAGTTGGGCAGCGATGCGTACGACTGCTTCGTCCCGACCGAGCTGCATGAGACGCTGCGGGCGAAGCTGATCGACGCCGGCGCCCGCCCGGGTGGTCTCGCCGCCTGGGACATGGCGCGCATCGAAGTCGGCCGCCCCGAGTGGGGCGTCGACATCGACGAGACGACGATCCCGCAGGAAGCCAACCTCGACGAGCTGCACGCGATCTCCTACACGAAGGGCTGTTACACCGGGCAGGAAACCGTCGCCCGGGTGCACTTTCGCGGGCACGTCAACCGGCACCTGCGCGGCCTGGTGTTCGAGACCGACGAGCCGGCACCGCACGGCGCAGCGTTAGGCGACGAGGCCGGCAAGCCGGTGGGCGACGTGCGCAGTGGGGCGACCACCCCGCGGCTGGGCGCGATCGCGCTGGCGATGGTGCGCCGCGAAGTGGAGCCCGGCGCGACGCTGACCGCGACCTGGGAAGGGGGCAAGCGGGAGGGCCGGCTGGTTCGGCTCCCCTTCCCCGTCTGATGCGCATCACGGAGAGCGGCCGCCGGTGAACAAGGTTGCCCTCGTCACCGGGGCGACGGGGCTGGTCGGATCGCACATCACCGAGCAGCTCGCGTCCGACAACTGGACCGTCCGCGCTCTGGTGCGCGAGCCCCGCGATGCCGCCTGGATCCGCGAGCTGGGCGCATCGGACCTCCTCCGCGGAAACGTGCTCGACGCCGCGTCGTTCGCTGCCGCCGCCGCGGGCGCGGACGTCATCTTTCATGCGGCCGCCGCGATCACGCCGACAGCGGGCGACTGGGAATCGTATCGGAGCGTGAACGTCGGCGGCACCGAGTCGGCGATCGCCGCCGCGCGCGCGTCGGGCGCACGGTTGATGCACGTCAGCAGCGTCGCGGTGTACGGTCCGCAGGGTCGGTATCGCGCCAGCGGTGTGCCGACCGACGAGGATGCACCGATGCCGCCGATTCCCGACGCCGCATTCTATGCGCGCTCGAAGCGCGAGTCGGAACAACTGGTGATGGCCGCGCACGACCGCGGCGACGTCTGGGCGACCGCGGTGCGGCCCGACGTCATCTACGGAAAGCGCGACCGCCAATTCGTGCCGCGCATGGGACGCCTGTTCTCGCGACTGCACGCGTTTCCCCTGCCCGGCGGCGGGAAGAACACGCTGGCCATCATCAATGCCGCGAGCGTTGCCGACGCCGCGATCCGCGCCGCGGCGTCCGACAGCGCCGGCGGCCGGGCCTACAACGTTGCCAACGAGGGCGATACCACCCTCCGCGACTTCGTCGCGCTCGCGGCAACGGGATTGGGCACCCCGATCATCCCGCTGCCCATACCGTTAGGCGCGATCGCCGCGGGGCTCTCAGCGGTCAAGTGGCTCGCGCGGAAACTGCCAATCCCGGGCGGCGGGATTCTCCAGCATGCCTCGCTCAACTTCGTGGCGCGCGACAATCCCTTCTCCAGCGCGCGCGCCGAGCGCGAGCTGGGCTGGCGTCCGGTCGTCGCACCGGCCGACGCCATTCCTGACGCCTTTCGCTGGTGGGCGCGCGAGCGGCGACGGTGACCGAGCCATCGACCGGCGACGGGCTGCAGATCGCCGGACTGTCTGACGGCGAGCGATCCGCGCTGAAGGAGTGGGCGGTGCTCTGTGCTGCGCTGGCCAGGGGCGAGATCGTGGCGATGGTGCGGAAGGGTGGGATCCGTGAACAGCGCGCCGGGTTCGCCGTCAGGCACGAGCGGTTCCTGCTCTACCCGACGTACTTCCATGAAAAATCGGCCGAGCTCCAGCCACGGTTTGCCGAGCGTGTCGGTGCGGCGAGTTCCAGCCGGCCGCCCGAGGGGATCATTCGCGTCGAGCACATTGCCGACGTCGTAGCCGTCTGGCACGTCCGTGAACTCGATCGGCTCCGCGCCATCGAGGACGCGCATGGGATGGCGTGGTCCGCGGTGCAGTCACGGTTCGAGTACCGCGGCAACCCGGAAGTGCAGGTAGTGGCGGTGCGCGTCTCGCGGCTACGATCGCTGCACGAGGTGCCGGAGACGCGGCGCTACCAGGGATGTGTGTCGTGGGTGCAGCTCGACGCAGCGATCGATGTCAGCGGCGCGGAGCCCGCGCTCGCGTCAGCCGCGCTCGACGAGCGGATCGCATCGATCGCTGCGGCGCTCGGCGCGCCAGTCGGCGCAGCGGACCGTTAGGGAAGAGGGCGGACAAGAAACACGGGGCGCGACGTTGATCGTCGCGCCCCGTGCTGACCAGCAGACGGCGACGATTACGGCTTCATCTTGGTGGTGGTCGTCTTGCTCATCGTCTTGGTCATCGGCTTCATCATCGTGTCCTTCTTCATCATCATGCCGGTGTCCTTCGACATCTTCATCGAGGAATCCATCTTCATCCCGGTGTCCATCGCCGACGGCGCCGGCATGAGGGTCGTGGTATCGGCAACAACGGTCGTGTCCTTCTTGGTCGTGCAGGCAGCGATCACGAGCACTGCGGCAACGAGGGCCAGGCGCTTCATTCCTTTCTCCGTTTGGGCGTGAGATTCCTCAACGCGTGGTCCGTGCACACAGGCGGTGCTCGGAAGATTCATCGGCCGAAAATGTACGGCGTTCGTTTTTTCTGTCAAGGCCGAACTGACGCACAAGTCGTGCTCTCGCAACAGGTTGTTCGGACGAGGCCGCGCGTCGGACATGCTAAGCTATTATTCAAGCGCTGGGCGCGCACCGAACGGTTTTCCGGATGCTAACATATTGTAGCGCAAGTCTTTACGAGTAATTATCCTGTAACCATCCCGCGATCGACGGACGGTCGCGACAGCTCGCCGCGAGGATCCCGCATGGCAATCCAGCTTCCGCTCGCTGGCAGCACGACGCTCGACCTTCCGCGCGACGGCGTCGTTCGCGGCGCATGCCCACACGATTGTCCCGACACCTGCGCCTGGCAGGTGACCGTCGAGAACGGGCGCGCCGTGCGCGTCGCCGGCGACGGTGGGCATCCGTTCACCCGCGGCTTTCTCTGCGCGAAGGTGAATCGGTACGTCGAGCGCACGTACCACAGGGATCGCCTGACGACGCCGCTCCGCCGCGTCGGCGCGAAGGGTGAGGGACGGTTCGAGCCGGTGAGTTGGGACGTGGCGATCGGCGAGATCGGCAGCCGGCTGCGGGCGATCGCCGACTCCGCCGACGGACCGCAGGCGATCCTCCCCTACTCGTATGCCGGCACGATGGGGATGATCCAGGGCGAGTCGATGGACCGCCGCTTCTTCAACGCGTTAGGCGCCTCACGGCTGCTGCGGACGATCTGCTCGACGGCCGGTGCGGTCGCGATGCAGATGACCGTCGGCGCGAACATTGGCGCCGACTCGGAGGGCGTGCCGGAGAGCGACCTCATTCTCCTCTGGGGATCGAACACCCTCACCTCGAATCCGCATCTCTGGCCCTTCATCCTCCGCGCCCGCGAGCGCGGCGCCCGGGTGATCGCGATCGACCCGTTGCAGACACGGACCGCGGCGCAGTGCGACGAGTGGATCGCCATCCGCCCGGGCACCGATGCCGCGCTCGCGCTCGGGATCATGCACGTTCTCTTCGCCGAGTCGCTCGAGGACCGCGACTACATCGAGCGCTGGACGTTAGGCGGAGCCGAGCTCCGCGAGCGGGCCGCCGAGTATCCGCCGGAGCGCGTTGCGGCGATCACCGGGATCACCGCCGAGCGCATCGTCGCGCTCGGACGGGAATTCGGCCGCGCGAAGGCGGCGTTCATTCGCGTCAACTACGGCCTGCAGCGCCACGCCGGCGGCGGAATGGCGGTGCGGACCATCGCCTGCCTGCCAGCCATCGCCGGCCATTGGCGCCGCGCCGGCGGCGGCGTGCAGCTCTCGACCAGCGCGAACTTCGAGTTCGATCGCAAGGTGCTGGGCCGCCCTGACCTCGGGCCGACGGCCCGCGACATCAACATGATCCGCCTCGGCGAAGCGCTCACGCTGCCTGATGCCGGCGTCGGCGGGCCGCCGGTGAAGGCGCTCGTCGTCTACAACTCCAATCCGGCGGTCGTCGCGCCCGACCGCGGTGCGGTGCAGCGCGGGCTCGCCCGCGAAGACCTGCTCACCGTGGTGCTCGAGCATTTCGCGACCGACACCACCAACTGGGCGGACTACGTGCTGCCGGCGACGACGCAGTTCGAGCATTGGGACATTCATCTCGCCTACGGACATCACTACATCACGCTCAACCGGCCGGCGATCGCGCCGTTAGGCGAGGCGCTCCCGAACACCGAGATCTTTCGCCGGCTGGCGCAGGCGACGGGGCTGACTGATCCGTGCCTCGCCGACGACGACCTGACGATGATCCGGCAGACACTCGCCGGCGCAGGCCCGAAGCTCCGCGGCATCACGGTCGAGACGCTGCTCGAGCAGGGGTGGACGCGGCTCAACCTGCCGACTCCGTACCTGCCGTTTGCCGAGGGCGGGTTCCGCACCCCGAGCGGAAAGTGCGAATTCCGATCGGAGCGGCTCGAGAAAATGGGACTCGATCCACTGCCCACCTTCACCGCGCCCTACGAGAACCCTGATTCGGCGCCGGAGCTCGCGGCGAAGTATCCGCTCACGCTGATCACCTCGCCCGCCCACCAGTTCCTCAATTCGACGTTCGTCAACGTCGACTCGCTTCGCCGTCAGGCGCGCGAACCGGAGTGCCTGCTCCATCCGGATGATGCCGCGCCGCGCGGCATCGTCAACGGTGCGCGCGTCCTCGTCCGCAACGATCGCGGTGGCTTTGTCGCGACCGCGCGCGTCGCTCCGGAAATTCGTCCGGGGGTCGCGTGGGCTCCCTCGCTCTGGTGGGGACGCTACGCGATCGACGGACGAACGGTCAACGACACGACGTCGCAGCGCGAAACGGACATGGGGCGCGGACCGGTGTTCTACGACAACCTCGTCGAGGTCGAAGCGGTGCCCCCGGCCGAGGGATCGGCGATCGGCAGCGCGGCGTCGATCCCGATCGCAGCGCGGCGCTAGCGGAGACGGGGGAGCAAAATCGGGCACTGACTCCCTGTTTCATGCATTGAGGCCCTAGCGCCATCGTGTGATTGCGCGAGCCCGGCAGGCGACCCGTTCCTTCTCGACAGGAACGCTGCGCCGGGCTATTCATTCGTCAGCTTCCCGCCCCGAGAACACGCCGTGCCCGCATCCCGTCCACAGACCTTGGGCGCCCTGAAGCGCTCCCCGTTCGCCAACGCTGCCCGTGCTTCACGGACAGTAAAGGACGAACTCCGCACGAACCTCATCGCGCGGCTCGCTACTGGCGGCCCGGTGTTCGAGGGCGTCCTCGGCTACGAGGACACGGTGATGCCGCAGATCGTGAACGCGTTGCTCAGCCGGCACAACTTCATCCTGCTCGGGCTGCGCGGGCAGGCGAAGTCACGCATCCTCCGAGCGTTAGTCACGCTGCTCGACGATGCGACGCCGGTCATCGCCGGAAGCGAGATCAACGATCACCCTTTCCGTCCGATCTCCAAGTTCGGGCGGATGGCGATCGAGGCGGGTGGTGACGACACGCCGATCGCCTGGCTCGATCGCGACCAGCGCTACGTCGAGAAGCTGGCAACGCCTGACGTCACGATCGCCGACCTGATCGGCGATGTCGATCCGATCAAGGCCGCGCGCGGCGGACACATTCTCGCCGATGAGCTGACGATTCACTACGGGATGCTGCCGCGGGCGAACCGCGGGATCTTCGCGCTGAACGAGCTTCCCGATCTTGCCGGCAAGGTGCAGGTCGGCTTGTTCAACGTGATGCAGGAGGGCGACGTCCAGATCAAGGGCTATCCCGTTCGTCTTCCGCTCGACGTGCTGCTCTGCTTCACGGCGAACCCCGAGGATTACACAGCGCGCGGCAAGATCATCACGCCGCTCAAGGACCGCATCGGCAGCGAGATCCTCACGCACTATCCGGAGACGGTCGATCTCGGGATGGAGATCACCGAGCAGGAAGCGTGGACCGATCGCGAGGACTCGTCGGTGCGGGTGCCCGACATCATCGCCGAGGTGGCCGAGCGTGTCGCGTTCGAGGCGCGCACCGACAAGCGGATCGACAAACGGTCCGGGGTGTCACAGCGGCTGCCGATCAGTCTTCTCGAGAACGTCGTGTCGAACGCCGAGCGGCGCGCGGTGATGGCGGGCGAGGAGACTGCAACGGCGCGCATCTCCGATGTGTACGCGGCGCTTCCGGCAATTACGGGAAAGCTCGAGCTCGAATACGAGGGTGAGCTGATCGGCGGGCACGTGATCGCGCGCGAGCTGATTCGTCGCGCGTCGGAGGCGACGTTCAAGGGACGCGTCGGTGACGCGGCGGTGGACGAGATCGTGATGTGGTTCGATGGCGGCGGCGCGCTCCAGGTGACGGACGACGCGCCTGACGCTGCGCTGGCGGCGGCGTTCTCGAGTGTGCCCGGACTCGGCGACCTCGCCCGCTCGCCGCTGCTGGCCGGCGACGATCCGGATGACGGGACTGTCGTCGCCGTGTCGGAGCTGGTGCTCGAGGCACTGGTCGCGCGAAAGCGCGTGTCGCGCTCGGACGCCGGCCGTTATGGTCGGGCGACGCCGGAGAAGCGGCGCCGGCCGAACGAGGACATGTTCGGCGGTGGCCTGAGCGCGTGACGACCCGGGCCGCCGTTCGCCGCGCGGTCCACATTCGTCCGGCGACGCCGGCCGATCTCTCGCACGTGGTCGAGCTGCGCATGGCGCTGCTGCACGAGCATGGCGCCAATCCGGTCTACGCCCGTCTCCGCGCCGATGCGCCGGAGCGGGCGCGCCGGATGTTCGCCGCCCAGCTGACGTCGCCTAACGAGCGGATCTTCCTCGCCGAAGCCGACGGGCGCGTCATCGGCATCATCCGTTGCGTCGAGTCAACCAGCTCGCCGCTGCTCGAGCCGGCGCGCTACGGCTACATCTCGAGCGCGTACGTCCGTCCGGAGGCGAGACGGCGCGGCGCACTGCGCTCGCTCGTCGCCGCGGCGCGGAGCTGGTGCGCCGAGCGCGGGCTCGACGAGGCGCGGCTGCACAGCGTCGCCGATGACCCGGCGTCGAACCTCGCCTGGGACGCGTTAGGCTTCGAGGTGGTCGAGCACATGCGGCGCAGCACCGTCGGCCCCGACGACCTGCAGCCGATCACGCCGCGGCCGCGCTGACCGATGGCAATCATCACGATCTCCAGGCAGTACGGCTCCGGCGGCTCCGAGGTCGCGACCAAGGTCGCCGCCTCACTCGGCTGGGAGCTGCTCGACAACGAGATCGTCGATGCGGTTGCTTCCCGGCTCGACATGTCGGCCGAGGAGGTCGAGGCGCGCGAGGAACGCGTCCCGTCGCTGGTCGAGCGGCTGGCCAGCGCGATGACGTTAGGCTCGCCCGAGATGCTGATCACTGGCGAGCACCCGATGGGCGCCCCGACCGAGGAGCAGCTGGTCGCAGTGACGGCCCAGATCGTTGACGAGGCGGTGTCGCGGGGCAACGTCGTGCTGGTCGGCCGCGGCGCCCAGTCGCAGCTCGCCGAGCGCACCGATGCACTGCACGTCTTCTGCTACGCCCCGCGCGCGGCGCTGATCGCCCGCGCCGCACGCCGCCTGAGCGTGAGCGAAGCGGAAGCGACGCGCATCGTCGACGACACCAATCGGACGCGCGAGCAGTACGTCCGCCGTCACTGGAACCGCAGTTGGCAGGCGGTGGACAACTATCATCTCTGCGTCAACACGTCGTGGCTCGGCATCGACGGTGCGGCCGAGACGATCGTGCGCGCGGCCCGCGAGCGTCTGGCCTGACGGCCGCGCACTAGAGTCGCATCAGCTCGCGGTGCGACGAGAACGACCAGGCGACGACAGCGAGGATGATCAGCGCACCACCGGCGACCGCGTACTGTGGGCCCGCCGCGCGGGCCACCGCTCCGGCGACGAAGTTGCCCGCGACCTGCGACAGCCCGACAACGACGAGCGAATACGCGGCCATCAGCCGACCGCGGAATTCGTCGGGGACGAGTGCCTGAAGGAGCGCGTTGCAGAGCGCACCGTTGAGGATCATCGCACAACCGGCGACGAGCAGGATCGCCCAGGCGACGTGAAAGGCCCGCGTCATCGCCAGCGCGATGAGCATCGCGCCGAAGACGACGGTAGACCAGGCGAGCAGTCGCCCACGCTTGACGCGTGAGCCGACCGCAGCGAGGAAGAGCGCGCCGGTGAGGCCGCCGATCCCGATCGCCGTGAGCAGCGAGCCGTAACCACCGGCGCCGGTGCCGAGGCGGTCGCGGGCAATCACCGGCATCAGCGCGATGTATGGCGCACCGAAGACGCTGACTACCGTGACGATGATCATCAGGATGCGCACCTCCGGCGTCGACAGCATGTAGCGGATGCCCGCGCGCATCTCTCCACCGCCGGCTCGGCGCGCCCGTTCGACGTGCGGCGCGAGGTGGATCATGTAAAGGCCAATCACTACCGCGAGGTAGCTGACCGCGTTCAGCGCGAAGCACCAGGCGATGCCGGCGGTTGCGATGACCACCGCGCCGATCGCCGGACCGACGATGCGCGCGAGGTTGAAGCCGCTCGAGTTGAGCGCGATCGCGCCGGCGAGATCCTCGCGCCCGACCAGCTCGATCATCATCGCCTGACGCGCCGGAATCTCGAATGCGCTGAAGATTCCGCTGAGCGCGGCGAGCCCGAGGAGCCAGTGGATGGTGACGTGCCCGGAGATCGTGACCGCCCAGAGGGTGATCGCCTCGATGAGCATCAGCGCCTGCATCGCGCGCACGAGCTTCAGCTTGTCGACACGATCGGCGACGACGCCAGCCTGCATCGATAGCGCGAGTACGGGAAGCGCACCGACTGCGCTGACGAGCGTCACGAGGAACGCGTTGTTGGTCAGCTCGAGAGCGAGCCAGCCCTCACCCATCACCTGCATCCACGTCCCGATCAGCGACAGCGTCTGGCCAATCCAGAAGATCCGGAAGTTCCGGTGCTCGCCGAGCACGCGGAACGGGTTGTTCCGCCGGAGCGTTCGTATCGAGCGGACGTGGAGGGGGGTCTCGCGCACACTCCGAATCTAAACCGCCGACGCTGTTGCTCAACGCTAACGGCTAAAGGCTAACGGCTGGCGATCCGCGATCTGGCCCGCACGCTACGCACCCAGTATCCTCCAGATATGAAGTCCCACACCTATACAAAATTCAGCCCGGAGATGGCCGATGCGGTCGATCTTCAGGCGCTGCTCGACAAGCTGGCGGATTTTCTGCTGCAGTCGGGGTTCGCCGGCGGGCAGGGGAACGCGTTCGGGTGGAACGACGCCGACGAGGAGGGCGACCGCTCGCTCGACGCGCTGAAGCGGGCGATCCTCGATGCACTGATCGAGAGCGGACAGTTCACTCCTGAAATGCTCGAGGCGCTACGCGGTGACGCGGACGGCGATCCCGATGGGCAGGCGAAGCTGGCCGCGATGCTCGACTCGCTCGTGAAGCGGCTGATGGAGGAGGGTTTTCTCAACATCGAGAATCAGCCGCAGATGCCGGCCGGCCACCAGTCGGTGACCGGCAAGGGCGGGCTCGCCCAGGCCGCGGCGCGCGACGTCCAGTTCAACCTCACCGACAAGGCGATCGACTTCCTCGGCTACCGCACCCTGCGGTCGCTGCTCGGATCGTTAGGCAAGGCGAGCGCGGGGAGCCACGACACGCCGTATCTCGCCACAGGCATCGAGGCGGACGGCGACGTCAAGGAGTACGAGTTCGGCGACACGCTCAACCTCGACGTGATCGCCACGCTCAAGCGGTCACTCGCCCGCACCGGGGAGATCACCGTTCCGCTCGACATCGACTATCCCGACCTGATGGTCCGCCAGGCGGAGTATCGCTCGAGCTGCGCGACGGTGCTGATGCTCGACTGCTCGCATTCGATGATCCTCTACGGCGAGGATCGATTCACCCCGGCGAAGAAAGTCGCCCTCGCGCTGACGCACCTGATCCGGACGCAATTCCCCGGCGACACGATCAAGCTCCTTCTCTTTCACGACAGCGCCGAGGAGATCCCCCTCGGCGCACTCGCCGGTGCGCAGGTCGGGCCGTACCACACGAACACGGCCGAAGGGCTCAAGCTCGCTCGCCGGCTGCTGCTCGCGCAGAAGAAGGACATGCGGCAGATCATCATGATCACCGACGGCAAGCCGAGCGCCCTGACCCTGCCTGACGGCCGGATCTACAAGAACTCCTTCGGGCTCGACGCGGGCGTGATCGCCGAGACGCTGAAGGAGGTCGCGCGCTGCCGGCAGAGCGGGATCGTGATCAACACCTTCATGCTGGCGCGCGACCGGGCGCTGGTCGAGTTCGTGAAGCGCGTCAGCGAGATCGCCCGCGGCAAGGCCTACTTCACGACGACGATGACGCTCGGCCAGTTCATCCTGATGGACTTCCTCAAGCGGAAGACGAAGCGGGTGTCGTGAGGATGACCGGCGGGAATTAGTAACGGCCTGTTACTAATTCCCGCCGATCGATCCCGCGGTCAGTCCGCCTTCCTGATCTTGAAGCGGGCGACGAGGCCGGCGTGGTCTGACGGCCAGAGCCCCGACGCGGTCCGCGTGTCTGGTGTCGCCCCGACCTGCTCGATCCGGTGCGGCGTCAGCGCTCCGCGAATGAGCATCAGGTCGACGCGCTCGTACAGCACCGAGACTGGATTCACGATCGCTGGTAGCGCCTGGCAGCAGGTGAATCCCGCCTCCGATGGACGCAACCCCGCCCAGACGTCGCCGAAGCCGGCGGCCCTGATTGCGGCGTAGGTATCAGTCACGCTCGTCGTGTTCAGGTCACCGGCGAGGATCACCGGGAGCGCGGTGTTCGCCGGCCCGCGGAGGATCTCGTTCGCCTGCGCCAGGCGGATCGGTGGTGCGAACGCGTCGAGATGTGTCGTGATGAACCGGACTGGCCCCGCGCGCGTTGCGACGTCGATCGATGCCCATCCCTCGAGTACCGTCACCGGCCCGCCCACGGTCGTGATGTGCAGGTTCGTCACGAAGTTCGCTGACTGCGGATTGGAAAGAGACAGTGCACGACCACCATCGTCGTCATCGCCCCCGTCGGTCCGCGCGATGATCACGTCGCTGTCGGTGAGTCGGACGTCGACCAGCCCGGTGGGGAACAGCCCCGGCCCCTGCACGTCGAAATTGTCCACGTGCGAGACGGTCGCGTAATGCAGCCCGCGCGCACGGAGCGCAGCGTGCAGCATCGCGAGAAAATCCTGGTCGACCGTGGTCGCGGGGGTCGCGGGCGTGGTGTGCGGTGCGGTCCGCCAGAGTGCGACCTCCTGCATTCCGACCAGGTCGGGGCGTGACGCGTCGATCTCGGCGGCGATCGCGTTGGCCCGCTCGGCGAAGTTCGTCTGGTGCATCATCGCGAAATCCTGGGCGACGCCGACGATGAAGCCGAACGGGGTCGTCGCGGCGATCGAATTCTGCAGCTCCGTCCCCTGATAGATGTTGTAAGTCATGATCGAGAGCTTGCCGATACCGGGACCGTCGGCACCTTCGTCGCCTGCGGCTGCCTGCGTGCCGCGCGCCGTGGAACGCGTCTGGACAGCGGTGGGGTTCGTGGCGGCGTCGCAGGCGGCGAGTGCGGCGACAGCGAACAGCGCGACAATCCGCGCCAGTGACGGCGAGAGCCTGCGCTTCCAGAACGGATGCATGACGGCCTCCTTGTGTTTTGGGCCGCGCAATGCAGCGCCGCGGCAGCGCTCGATCATGCCGATCCCCGGGACCGGCCGCAAGGTCGCCCCGGCCGCGCGCGGAATCACCGCCCCGTCGCACTCTCGCTCCGGCCGTGAGCGACGCTAGATTTGGCCCCAATGCTCACGTCGTTCGGCATTCTCGTTCTTAGCTTCCTGCTCGGAATGCGGCACGCAACCGATGCCGACCACGTCGTCGCCGTGACGACGATCGTCAGCCGGCAGCGATCGCTGCCCAAGGCGGCGTCGATCGGTGCGCTCTGGGGACTCGGCCACACCCTGACGCTGCTCGCCGTCGGCGGGGCGATGATCATCCTCAAGCTGGCGATGCCGCCATGGTTAGGCCTGACGCTCGAGCTGGTGGTCGCCGTGATGCTGGTTGTGCTCGGCGTGGTCAGCGTCGTCGGAGGCAAGGGGAGCGAGCGGATGATCGACAGCAGCGCGCGGCCGCTCATCGTCGGGACGATTCACGGGATGGCCGGGTCGGCGGCGTTCACGCTGCTCGCGCTCCCGTTGATCGCCAGTCCACTGCTGGCCGCGGAGTATCTCGTGCTCTTCGGGATTGGCACGATCGCCGGGATGGTCGTCGTCACGATTGCCATCGCGTTGCCCTCACTCTATGCGTCACAGCATATCGACGGTGCACGGCAGGTGTTGCGCTACGCGGCGGGGTTCGCGAGCATCGCGTTCGGCCTCTACCTCGCGCATCACATCGGTTTCACTGACGGCCTGTTCACCGGGAATCCGATCTGGACTCCGAAGTAGCGACTGACATCGCGGCGGGGCTCGACCCGCGCGCACTGAGTGACTTCGGGCGTCGCCTCCGTGCATGGTATCGCCGCTCGGCGCGCGATCTTCCGTGGCGGCGGACGCGCGACGCATACCGGATCCTCGTGTCCGAGCTGATGCTTCAGCAGGCGCAGGTCTCGCGCGTCGTGCCGAAGTATCATGAATTCCTGAAGACTTTTCCGTCGCTCGCCCACGTTGCGCGGGCCACGCCGGCTCGGGTGATGGAAGCGTGGTCCGGCCTCGGGTACTACGCCCGCGCGCGGAACCTGCACCGCCTCGCCGCCGAGGTCACCAGCGACGGCACGCGCCGCCGCGCCGCGCTCCCGAGCGAACCGCACGAGTTGCGCGCACTCCCCGGAATCGGGGCGTACACGGCGGGCGCCGTCGCTTCATTCGCCTACGGCAAGCGCGCCGCGCTGGTCGACACGAATGTCGCGCGCGTGTTGTCGCGAGTGTTCGCGCCATCGCTCTCACCGAAACGCGCCCGCGACCTGACGGTCCTCTGGCGGATCGCCGAGCGCTCGCTGCCACGCACAGGCACCGCGACATGGACGCACAACCAGGCGCTGATGGAGCTCGGCGCGCTGGTCTGCACGGCGCGGGTGGCGCACTGTGGCCGCTGCCCAGTGCGAACCGTGTGCGCGACGGCGAGGGCGATGCACGACGGTTAGGGGGATGCACGACGCACACGAAACAGCGATGAACGGAGAGCGCGATACTGCGATCCTCGATGCGCGATGATTGAAAAAGCCAGGCGGAACCGCTGCGGTACCGCGCTTTCAAGTCGAATCGTGGATCGTGGATCTCTTACTCGCGCTTCCCGTGCTTCGCTGTTTCCGGTACGTCGTGCATCGCGATACTGCGATCCTCGATGCGCGATGATTGAAAAAGCCAGGCGGAACCGCTGCGTTACAGTGTTTTCATCGTGGATCGTGAATCGTGCATCTCTTACTCGCGCTTCCCGTGCTTCGCTGTTTCCGGTACGTCGTGCATCGCGCTATAATCTTCCCTATCGCTAAAATCGGATGAGCGTGTATAGTGTTAGCGCAACGTTGACCTCCAATCACCGGCGCGAATGCCTCGACCATTCCGCGTACTGATCGCCGACGATGAGCCGCTGGTGCGCAGCGCACTGCGTGGCGCGCTGGATACCGACCCGCGCGCTGATGTCGTCGGCGAATGTGCCGATGGGCTCGCGGCGCTCGAGGCCTGCGACGAGCTCCATCCGGACGCTGTCTTCCTCGACGTCGAGATGCCGATCCTTACCGGCATCGAGGTCGCGACCCAGCTCGAAGCGGGCGCGCGGCCGGCGATCGTGTTCGTGACCGCCTACGATCCGTACGCGGTGCGGGTCTTCGAGAACGACTCGATCGACTACCTGCTCAAGCCGTTCGACGACGACGGCGTCCGCGAGACGCTGCGCCGCGCGGTCGAACGTCAGGCCAGTCGCGCCAGCACTGGCGCGATTGCCGCCGAGCGGACAGTGCGGCTCGAGAGCACGTTAGGCGACCTCGCCCGCCACGTGCACACCCCCGTGCGCTTCGTCGCCATCACGCCGGAGCGGCTGAAGGTCGTCGACGCCGCGGCGGTCGACTGGATCGAGGCGTCGGAAAACAACGTCCGCCTGCACACGGCGTCGGATTCGGCGCTGATCCGCGAGACGATGATGTCGATCGCCGAACGGCTCGACCCGGCGGAGTTCGTCCGCGTGCACCGGTCGACTATCGTCCGGCTGTCGCGGATTCGCGAACTCGCGCCGATGGACACCGGCGATTACAAGCTGTTCCTGACTACCGGCGCGACGCTCACGTTAGGGAGGGCGTACCGCGACGACGTGATCGCGCGAATGAATGGCTGACACCCGGGCGCGACGCGCCCCTGAACGCAGCGCGGGCCAGGCGAAGAGCCTGGCCCGCGCGTCCTGCATCCTCCCTAACGCTTACTTACAGGCCGGCTCGCCGTCGCCCGCAGTCGTCACGAGGGTGTTGTTCGTGTTGACCGCAATCTGGCAGCTCTTGCCCGTCACCTGCGTGTGGGTGACCGCGGCCGACCAGAAGCCGGCGCCGATCGCAATCGTCGGCGTC
>JBKJQR010000070.1:0-2633 GCA_046593895.1 Gemmatimonadaceae bacterium
TCGTCGATGTCGCGCTTGTAGGCGACACCGAGGACAAGGATGCGACTTCCCTTCACCGATTTGCGATCGTCGTTGAGGGCGATCGAAGTCTTGTCCACCACGTATTCCGGCATGGAGCTGTTGATCTCGCTTGCCAGCTCGATGAAGCGCGTCCGGTAGTTGAGGGTGCGCATCTTCCAGGCGAGGTAGTGCGGATCGAGCGGAATGCAGTGACCGCCGATGCCGGGGCCTGGGGTGAACTTCATGAAGCCGAATGGCTTCGTCGCGGCAGCGTCGATCACTTCCCAGACATCGACGCCGAGCTTGTCGCAGACGATCGCCATCTCGTTCACCAAGCCGATGTTCACTGACCGGAAGGTGTTCTCGAGGAGCTTGACCAACTCCGCGGCTTCAGTGGTGCTGACCGGCACGATCGTATCGATGCACGTCTGATAGAGCGCGGACGCGACCGCAACGCAGGCGGGCGTGATGCCGCCGACGACCTTCGGCGTATTCTTTGTATTCCACTTCTCGTTCCCCGGATCGACACGCTCGGGGCTGAACGCGAGAAAGACATCCTTGCCGACCGTGAAGCCTAACGACTCGAGCCGAGGCTGCATGACTTCACGGGTCGTCCCGGGATAGGTGGTGCTCTCGAGGACGATCAGCAGGCCAGGATGCGCCTGACGCTGGACAGCCTCGGCGACCGCGATCACGTAGCTCATGTCCGGATCGCGGGTTTTGGCGAGCGGCGTCGGCACGGCGATCGAGATAGTGTCCGCTTCCTTCAGCTTCGACTCGTCAGTGGACGCCGTGAACTTTCCGGACTTGACCAGCGCCGCGATCTCGCTCGCGGGGACATCCTGGATGTGCGATTCCCCCTTCATCAGCAGGTCGACCACGCGTTGGCTCACGTCGTAGCCAATGACGCGGAAACCCGCTTTGGCGAACTCCATGGCGAGCGGGAGACCGACATAGCCAAGTCCGACCACGGCGACGGTGGCCGAGCGGTCGGAGATGCGACGGAGGAGCTGGTCTTGCATCATAAGGTGCAATCGTTCAATGAGGAGATCGGCGCCTAACGTTCAGCGCCCATAAAAGCCGCGGACAACAGTGACGACTTCGTCGAGCTGTCCTTGGGTGAGCTCCGGGAAGACCGGCAGCGAGAGCACTTCGCTGGCCGCTTTCTCCGACTCGGGGCAACTGCCCCGCTTGTAGCCGAGATAGCTGAAGCAGGGCTGGAGGTGCAGGGGCAGCGGGTAGTAGATCGACGAGCCGATGCCACGCTCCTTGAGAAATCCCTGAAGGGCGTCGCGTCTGTCGGAGCGGATCGTGTACTGATTGTAAATCGACTCGTTGCTCGGGTCGACGTATGGTGTCGTGAGACCAGCGATGTCCTTGAACGCAGCGTCATAGAATCGCGCGTGCTCGCGGCGCCTGGCGCTCCAGTTGGCGAGATGTGGCAGCTTGGTCTTGAGCACCGCAGCTTGCAGCGCGTCGAGCCGGCTGTTGTAGCCGACTTCGTCGTGAAAGTATTGCTTGGCGCCGCCGTGGACGCGGAGTCGCATGAGGCGCTCGGCAATCTCCTGGTCCTGGGTGACGATCATGCCGCCGTCACCGTAGCCGCCGAGATTCTTGCTGGGGAAGAAGCTGAAGGTGCCGATCGTGACCGACTCGCCGGCCATCGTCCACTTGCCTTCGACCTTGCGACGCGCACCAATCGACTGCGCGGCATCCTCGATGACCGGGATGCGCCCGGCGGCGGCATTCACCTGTTCGATCGCCGCCATCGCACCAAAGAGATCGACGGGGATGACCGCCTTCGTCCTGCTGGTGATGCCGGCGCGAATCGCGTCGGGCTCGATGTTGAACGTCTTCGGCTCGATGTCCACGAACACGGGCGTTGCGCCAACGTTGTGGATCGTGCCCGCCGTCGCGAAGAAGGTGAACGGTGTGGTCACGACTTCGTCGCCGCGGCCGATGTCGAGTGCGCGCATCGCGAGGAGGATGGCGTCGGTGCCGTTGGCGCAGCCGATCGCGAACTTCGAATGCGAGAGGCCAGCCACTTCGCATTCCAGCTCCTTGACGCGGTCGCCGAGGATGAAGAGCTGGCTATCGACGACATCGATCACGGCCTTGACCATTTCGTCACGAATGGTTGCGTGCTGCGCCTTCAGGTCGAGCAGGGGGACGGGCATTCGAGTGCGTGTTGAGTGAAACTTCAGCCGTTAGCCGTTAGCCGTTAGCGTTGAGCGACGGCGGAACGGCGCAGCGTTATGGTAGAGCGTCATACGGTCACTCGCAGCGGCAGGGGAACTTCCCTGCCGGTCTTGGCGGATTCGTAGATGCCGAGGATGAGTTCGAGCGACTTACGACCGGCGCGACCGTCGGTGTCGGGCACGGCGTCGCCGCGCAGCACCTTGAGGACATTGCGGTAGTAGGTCTCATGCCCGAAGCCGTAGACGTTAGGCGGATTGGTCGCTGCAGCCTCGATCAACTTGTCGTCGTCGTCGTACTCGGAGAACTGCCAAGTCTCAACCTTGTTCACCGCGGTGCCGGCGATCTTGACTGATCCCTTCTCGCCGAGGATGGTGATCGAGCCCTCGAGATTCTTCGGGTAGGCAAGCATGGTGACTTCGA
The DNA here is from genome assembly GCA_046593895.1 of Gemmatimonadaceae bacterium. Classification (GTDB taxonomy): domain Bacteria; phylum Gemmatimonadota; class Gemmatimonadetes; order Gemmatimonadales; family Gemmatimonadaceae; genus JABFXC01. The sequence continues at coordinate 2,620 of JBKJQR010000070.1, forward strand.
TGGTGCCGAGGGCG
>JBKJQR010000212.1:0-3787 GCA_046593895.1 Gemmatimonadaceae bacterium
GAGCTAGCGCGAGCCGCTGCCGGGCAGCGACAGTGAGAGCGGTACCGTCCAGCTCAGGCGGGCGCCGTTGCTCGCGGCGTCGGGGCCGACCTCGACGTTGCGGAAGAACCGGTCGATCCGGTTGCCGGGATGGTCGTGATTGTAGCGGACGACCTTGATCCCGCTGAACGTCCCGATGCCAGCGCCGAGCACGACATCGCTTGCCCAGTGCTTGTTGTGGTACATGCGCGAGAGCCCGACCAGCGTTGCGCCACCGTACATCACCGGCGCGATGAAGATGGTCGAGCGCGGCCACCAGTGCGACGTTTCGCTGGTCACCGCGGCCGCGGCGGCGAAGGCACTCGTTGTGTGACCGGATGGAAACGAGCTGTAGTCGGTGCCCTTGTAGAACCCGCGGCCGAACTTGAACGCGCGGGGAAGTGTGTCGCCCACCACGAACGGCCGCGCGCGGCCGGCACTGCCTTTCAACAGCCCGGTGAGTACGTCGGCCATCAGCACCGCTTCGATCCCGTGCAGTCCGAGGTCGGTAGCGCGCGGGATGCGGGCGAGGCGTCCGATCGCATACATCCCGCCGCCGATGACAAAGGCGCCGGGGCTGGCGATCAGCTCGATCCCGGTCGCCGCATGATGGGCGAAGCGGTTGGCCTGCGTCGTCGAATCCTGCAGGCGGATCGCGATGCGCTTGTCGGCGGGAAAGAGCGCGAATGTCGCGACCGCGAAGCCAGCCGCGATGTAGGCATCACGTGCGGTGAACAGCGGCTTTGGCGCTCTGGTTGCTGGCGGTGCAGCATGATCCGCCCCGAGAACGAACCTCGTGCTCGAACTGATCGACACGGAATCGCGCAACGGTTGTTGCGCGGCGAGGAGCGTTGCCGACGAGACGAACGGCGTGAGTACGACGATTGCTCGCGCGATACGACTGTGCAAAGGAGTTGTCCTCGTGGATGGCAACACGGATACGACAGAGTGCAAAGATAGACTCGCATTGCTAACGGGGGCGTGACAACTGCATGGCACTGTTTTCGCCCGTGTCAGCAGTGAGGCACGTCACCCCGCTGGGTCGCGTACCGCAATCCTGAAGCCGCGCTATTGTTTTTTCTCAGAGGAGAGTACTCCGTGCGCATCCCACTCGTCGTCATTGCCAGTGCCAGCATCGCGCTTTCACTCGGCGCGCAGCAGTCGCCGACCCCGGCGCTCGACGGCGGCCTGGCCTGGACTGAAGTACAAGCCGCGCTTGGCGGAAAGGGAGCGATACAGCCGGGCGGCGTCCTCAAGTTCAGCTTCCCGCGGAGCGATCTTCAGGTGATGGCGGCCGGCGTCCAAGTGAAGCCACCGCTTGCGCTCGGATCATGGGTCGCGTTCAAGCGGATGGGCGCGACGGCCGCGGCGCGCACAATGGTCATGGGCGATCTCGTCCTCACCGAGGACGAGATCGAGCCGGTGATGCTCGCCCTCCAGCAGGGCGGGATCGAGCAGACGGCGGTGCACAATCACCTGCTCCACGAGACGCCACGCATCATGTACATGCACATCATGGCGCACGGCGACGCCGCGAAGATCGCGTCGAGCATCCGCACCGCGCTGGCGCAGAGCGCGACACCGCTGCCCGCCCTCGCCAGCAGCGCCCCGTCCACTGCCGCCCCCGAGAGCGGTGGGCCGGCGCCGGTGCCGAGCCCGATCGACATCGACACCGCGGCAATCGCTCGCACGTTAGGCGCGGCCGGCAAGGTCAACGGGGGGGTGTATCAGGTGAGCGTGCCGCGCCGCCAGCGGATCAGCGATCACGGAATGGAAATCGCGCCGTCGATGGGCGTCGCCACCGCGATCAATTTCCAGCCGACGGGAGCCGGCAAGGCAGCGATCAGCGGCGACTTCGTGATGGTCAGCAGCGAGGTGAACCCAGTCATTCGAGCGCTGCGCGAGCATGGCATCGAGGTCACCGCACTGCACAGCCACATGCTCACTGAAAGCCCTCGGTTGTTTTTCTTGCATTTCTGGGCCAACGACGACGCGGTGACGCTGGCCCGCGGACTCGGGGCTGCGCTCGATGTGATGGCGGTGAAGCGGGCCGTTGGCCACTGATTGTCCACCGTGACTGCGTTGACCCACCCCGCCATCCGTATGATGCCTAACGCCACGCTGGGAATGATCTGGTGACCCCGACCATCCTCCGGTCCGTCGCCCTGTTCGCGCTGGCCGCGGTCGCCGAGATCGGCGGTGGCTTCCTGATGTGGCGCTGGCTGCGCGACGGTCACAGCATTTTCGTCGGGATCGCCGGCGCTGCGCTGCTGGTGCTCTACGGGGTGATCCCGACGCTCCAGCCATCGACGTTCGGTCGAACCTATGCAGCCTATGGCGGGATCTTCATCGCGCTCTCGCTGCTCTGGGGTTGGTGGGCGGAGGGCAATCGTCCCGACGCCGCCGACGCGATTGGCGCGCTGATCTGCATCTGCGGCGCCGGTGTGATCATGTACTGGCCGCGGCGCGGTTGACACGCGCGGCGATGGCAACGAACGACTTACCGGGACCCTCCCATCGCTAATCTCGTCGCCCACTACGGCTACGTATTCCTCGTCGTCCTCGTCGGCCTCGAGAGCTTCGGCATCCCGCTGCCCGGCGAGACGGCGCTCGTCACCGCGGCCGCCTACGCTGCACTCGGCCGGCTCAACATCTTCGCTGTCGTTGCTGCTGCGGCGACCGGAGCCATCCTCGGCGACAACGCCGGCTACTGGCTCGGTCGGAAGGGGGGCATCGCCTTCGTCCGCCGCTACGGCCGGAAGGTCGGTCTCACCGAGAAGAAGCTCGAACGCGTCCGCGGATTCTTCGCCCGGCACGGCGCAAAAACGGTGTTCATCGGCCGCTTCATCGCCCTGCTCCGGAGCTGGGCCGCCGCGCTCGCCGGCGTCGCCGAGATGCCCTACGGAACGTTCACTTTCTGGAACGCGTCAGGCGGGATCGCCTGGGCATCGGTGTTCGGAACGTTAGGCTACGTCTTCGGCCACAACCTGCCGCTGCTCGAGCACTACCTCGGACGGTTCAGCATCGCGCTCGGCGTCGTTGCGGCGGTCGCGGTCGTGACATTCCTCGTCATCCGCCAGCGGCGCGAGGCTCGCGAAGCGGAGCCGGACCCCGGCGCCGGCCGGTGAGTTCCGGCTGTCAGACACCGAGCGCCGGATACCCCGCCGGATCCGTCTCGCCCATCATTGCATACATCGCGGAATACACCGTCTCGACGTTAGGCTTGGACCAGTAGTCGCCGTCGCGCCCGTAGGCCGTTCGGTGCGGCGACGCGGCCAGCGTCCGCGGCGCAGTATCGAGCCAGTGGAAGCCACCCTGCCGCTCGAGCACCTCCTGCATCATGTACGCGGTCGCTCCGCCCGGCACGTCCTCGTCGAGGAACAGCACCTTGCTCGTCTTCTTCAGCGACTCGACGATCACCCCGTGCACGTCGAACGGCAGCAACGACTGCACGTCGATCACCTCGACCGAGGTGCCGGTGCTGAGCTCCAGCGCCCGTGCCGCCTCGATCGCGATCGGCACGCACGCGCCGTACGTCACGACCGTCACGTCGCTGCCCTCGCGCAGCACGTCGGGCACGCCGAGCGGCATGGTGAACGTGCCGATGTTCGACGGCAGCTTTTCGCGCAGCCGATAGCCGTTCAGCACCTCGACTACCACCGCCGGATCGTCGCCCTGGAGCAGCGTGTTGTAGAAGCCGGCCGCCCGCGTCATGTCGCGCGGAACGAGCACGTAGATGCCGCGCAGCGCGTGGACCATCATCCCCATC
>JBKJQR010000008.1:0-5895 GCA_046593895.1 Gemmatimonadaceae bacterium
CATCGACAGCTCGACGCCTGGCGGTGCGGGATCGACGAACGAGATGATGTGCTTCACCGCTGCGGCATCTTTCCTCGCGGCGAGGGCCTTGGCCGCTTGCGCCGGGGTTGAGACGAAGATCGCCACGGCGCCGGAGTCGCGCAGGATGTATGCGACCTGATCCGGTGGCAGGTTGGGATAGACCGCGACATCGACGATGCCCGAGGTCAGGCACGCATAGTCGGCGATCGCCCATTCCGGGCGATTCTCCGAAAGGATCGCCACCCGATCGCCGGGTTGGATTCCGATTGCCCGCAGCCCGCGGCCGCAGCGGATGACGCGCTGCGCGAGATCGCGATGCGAGATCGGCCGCCAGCCGCCGCCGGTCTTGTGCATCAGCGCGTTAGGCAGGTCGTGGCGGGCGACCGCGTCGAAGAAGAGCTGCGGAAGAGTGCCGGGCGGAATCGTCCGCGGACCACCGGTGGCGAGCATCGTGTCTCCTCGGGTCGGTTTCGGGCCGCACGCGCTTCGGGCCAGATCCCCAACATATCCCTCGCCCGCGCGCGACCGCCAGCCAACGCGACGCGACAAATGCGACTACGGCTTCCGCGCGGTGATGATAAGGCGGAATTGCAACCCGCTCCCGGGGATCAGCGACGGCCCATCGCGATACGCCGATGCACGAACCAGAATCGTGTCGTGGATGATTCCATTGGCGTCGGCGGCCTTCCCGAATGGGAAGCTCGTCCGTCGCACGCGCACCTGCCGCGACGCAACGCCACTGGCGTCGGTCGTGTCGAGCTCCGACCGCCGGTGGTCGCCATTGGTCAGCGTCACGTATGTGGTGTCCGTGACCTCGCCGCCGCCTGGCTGCACGATCTTGAATCGCACGAGATAAGCGGGGACCGTGCTGTCGGCAGCAGTTTCAGGGGCGGCAGGGGAGTGCCTGACGCGCACGCTGAACGCTGGCGACACAGGCAGTGAATCCAGTGACGTAAAACGCAACGGCAACGAATCCTCGAGCGGCCCCGCCGCCACGAGTGCGTCGGCGCGCCGGGTGACCGTGACGGTAATCGGCTGACTCTGCAGCGAACCGGCTTGAGCGTAGACTCGCGCAGTATGCGTCGCGTAGCGTGGGTCGCTTTTCCCGGTGATCTGCCCGCTGGTCGCATCGACGACGAGCGGGATCGTGTCGCGCGGCACGACGTGATACGACACCGCCGCGCCCGCGATGACATCGCCCTTCGAGTTGTAGACGATGGCCTTCAGCGGGGTGACGACGCCAATCGAGTCGAACATTGCGCTGCCGAGGACGACTGACGGGGACGGTGCCCGATTCAACTCGATCGCGAACGGTGTCTTCGGATCGGACGGAATGTCGCTGCACGCCGAGCCGACGATCACCGTCGCGCCGATCGCTAGCGTTAGGCAGCGGCCATGCAGTCGTGCGGTGCAGCGCGACATCAGCCCATTCGCTCGCGGAGCACGCCGGCGATCGCGACGTAGGCACCGGACGCCGCGTCGTGCGGATCGCGCAACACGACCGGCTGGCCCGCCGCTGACGCTTCGACGACGGCCGGTGTGCGCGGAACCTCACGATCGAAGACCAGGTCTTCCGGCAGGCTGGCGCGGACGTACTCGGCGACGCGGGCGCTCATCGGATCACCCTGGTCGTACATTGTGAGCAGCATTCCTTCGAGCGCGAGCGCATCGTTGGTCGCGATGATATCCTGCAGTCCGCGGAGAATCTGCGGCGTCGTCTGCAGTGCCAGCGGTTCGCATTGCAGGGGAACGACGGCATGCGCGCTCGCCTCGAGCACGCGCCTGACGATGCCGCCAAGCCCAGGCGGCGTGTCGACGACGATGATGTCGGCGCGCTCCGACAGGTCGGCGAACAGCTCGTCGAGCACCGCTGGCGCGGTGACCTGACGCGCGAAGTCGACATGATCACCGCGATCGGCGATTCCGCCGGCGACGAGTACCTTGAGCGCGGCGAGCGGGGTCGGGAGCAGCACCTCCTGCAGCGCGCGCTCGCCGGTGAGGTACTCGCTGATTCCGGGGGTCGGCTGTCCGGGGCGCAAGCCGATGCCATAGCGCACCGACCCCTGCGGGTCGACATCGACGAGGATCGTCCGCATCCCGCGGCGGGCGAACGCCGCGGCGAGATTCACTGCCGTCGTCGTCTTGCCAACCCCACCCTTCTGACTCACGATCGCGAGGACTTTGCCCACTCTCACTCCGCCGGGGTGGGCGAATCAGCGCCGGCCTGCAGCGCGTCGAGCGTTTCCTTTGCGTGCCTTACCCAGCGGCTGGTGTCCACCCCATCCGGGGGCTGGGCGAGAAACGCCTCGAGATGACGGGACGCACCGGTGGAATCCCCGCGCTTGAGCAGCAGGAACGCGAGGCCGTAGTGCGAACCGGCGAGCGCCGGGTCGAGTTCGAGCGCGCGCCGGTAGCTGCGAATCGCTTCCTCGAGCCGCCCCGTCTTGGAGAACGCGATTGCCATGTTCTGCAGAATCTTCGGGTCGTTCGGGTGATCGCGCAGGGCGAGCCGGTAGGAGGTGAGCGCCGCGTCAAAATCGCCCTGACGCTCCAGCGCCAGGGCCTCGCTCAGGTAGTCGATTCGCTGAGTCTTGGAGTCGCGCTTCGGACTGCCGCTCGTGAGGCGGCTCCACCAGGACATGCGGTCGGATTTGTTCGATGAGGGGAGGGGGCAGCCGACCGCAAATTGCAACCGGCGAGCCGGCGGCGGCTTCCGGCTCCAAGCTATGGCAGGGGAGAGGCGGGAGCAACCGCGCGTCATGGCCGCAGAGGCTACGCCTCACGCGCACGCCGACCTCCGGCGTGACCGATGCCGACGCGCTTCCTCCGCCCCCGCGCACGGACTAACTTTTCTCCATGTCACCCCGTCGCTATACCGTCGATCAGAACAAGGGCGTCCTCGACGTCGAATGGCCGCTGTTCGGCGAGATGGCGCGTGCGCTCGCGCTCAAGGTCGCGCGCGACTACGACCCGGAGGTCATCGTCGGGATCGCGACATCGGGAGTCATTCCCGGTGCGGTCGTCGCGGCGATTCACGGCCGGGAATTCCGCGCGATGACCATCAGCCGGCGCGGCGACCAGGAGAAGGTTCGCGAGACGCCGCACGTCCTTGGCAGCGTGCCACCGCAGGTCCGCGGGAAGCACGTGCTGATCGTCGATGAGACCTGCGACTCGGGCGACACGATGCGCCTCGCGGTCAGTGCATGCGTCAACGCCGGCGCCGCGGAAGTGCGTACCGCGGTGTGCTTCCGGACCGGCCCGTACCATCCTGATTTCTGGGCGCTGGAGACCGAGAGCACGATCGTGCTTCCCTGGGACCGTGAGGTTCTCGTCGATGACGAGCTCGTGCCCAACCCGCTCTACGACGACGCGCGGAAGCTGCTCTCGCCGTACCGATAAGGCAGCCGTTAGCCGTGAGCCGTTAGCGCTGAGCGACTGCGGTTAGCGCGCTGGATGGCTGCCGGCTAATGGCTCACGGCTGCGTCACTCCACTTCGCCTAACGCTGCCTCGTAGTCGGCGCCGCGGCCCATCGTGTCGTAGACATGCTCCATTACTTCGGCATTCCCGACGAGGAAGCGGCAGCGGTGTGCGCCGTTCGAGCGGCACTCGACCTCGAGCACGGCGAGCGGCGCATCGGCGATCCGCCCGAAGAAGTCGGCGAACATGCCAGTGGTGAAATGACAGGCCGGTTGCTCCATGCCACTGTCGGGATCCGCCTCGCCCCAATCCGGTGAGTCGAGTACCGCGACCGCACTTCGCAGCGAGCCTACCGAGAGGGAGCCCCACCCCGCGTCGCGAAAATATCCCGTCGCGAGCTGTTCGAATCGCTCGATCGTGAGCGACTCGGGAGCCGGATCGCCGCGCGCGCTCAGCCAGCCGCGAAAGGCGGCGAACAGCGTCTCTCCTCCAGCATACCCCGCTTCCTGCAGATAGGCCGCGGCCGCGGGTCCAGCGTCGCGGTACAGCGCCGCGCGCAGGGCGGCGAGCGCGGCCCGGGGGAGTGCGAGCATGCCGTTGTTGGACAATTCCATGGGTCGGTGCGCTGAAGCTGAAGTCGGAATCGGAACTACGCGGAGAGTCGAGAAATCAACTCGGCCTCATCGATCGTCTCGACGCCGAGTTGACGAGCCTTTTCCAGTTTGCTGCCGGCTTCCTCGCCGACGACCACAAAGCTTGTTGCCTTCGAGACACCACTCGTCACTCGGCCGCCGGCGCGTTCGACCATGGCCGTGGCTTCGCCACGCGACAGTGTCGGCAGCGTCCCAGTGATGACGACCGTCTTCCCCCGGAGGGCACCATCCGCCGCCACCTGAACCGGCTCATCGAACATCAGGCCGTGCGACCGGAGCTTTTCGACGAGAATGCGCGTGCTCTCCGTGGCGAAAAACGATTGCACGGCGCTCGCGATGATCTCGCCGATGCCGCGGACCTCGAGAATGTCCGCGGCGGTTGCCGTCATCAGTCTATCCATGGTCCCGAAATGCCGCGCGAGTAGCTGTGCGGACTGCTCCCCGACGTGTCGAACTCCGAGGGCGTTGAGAAGCCGTGACAGCGGCCGCGTCTTCGATTCGACGATTGCCGCGACGAGATTTTCGGCGCTCTTTTCGGCGAACCGCTCGAGCGTTACCAGCTGCTCGACGGTGAGGTCGTAGATGTCGGCCGCATCGTGCACCATCGCGGCGTCGATCAACTGGATGATCCTCGCGTACGACAGCCCGCGGATGTCCATCGCGCCGCGCGACGCGAAGTGGACGAGCCCCTCGAGCTGTCGGCCGGGACAGGCAACATTCCCGCAGTAGAGCGCGACCTCGTCCTCATCGCGCTCGACCGGGGTGCCGCAGCGCGGACACTCGGTCGGCGGCTCGACGACACGCAGCGGGCGCTTCGCATCCCGCTTCTCGGGAACGGGTCCGATGACCTGCGGAATTACTTCCCCGGCGCGCTTCACCAGCACGCGGTCACCGACGCGGAGGTCCTTCGAACGAATGAGATCGAAATTATGCAGCGTGGCCAGCTTCACCATCGCCCCCCCGATCTCGACCGGCTCGAGCATCGCGAACGGATTGAGCACCCCCGTCCGCCCGACGTTGACCTGGATGTCGAGCAGCGTGGTTTCGGCGATGTCCGGCGCGAACTTCCGGGCAATCGCCCAGCGCGGCTCGCGGCCGACGATCCCCAATTCGTCCTGCACGCCTAACGCGTCGACCTTGACGACGGCGCCGTCGATCGCGAAATCGAGCCCGGCCCGCACCTCGTGCTCGATGGCGGTCGCCCAGGCGTGGACATCGCCTAACGTTGCGCAGCGCCGGCGATGCGGCGCAACCGGAATCGCCCACGAGTCGAGCAGCGCGAGCAGTTCCCACTGCGAGCGCACCGGCGGCGCTTCGCCGTCAGGCAGGGCGATCGCGTAGCCGAAGAAGCGGAGTGGCCGGCTCGCACTGACCCCCGGGTCGAGCATTCGCAGCGAGCCGGCCGCCGAATTCCGCGGATTGGCGAACACCGGTTCGCCATCCCGCACTCGCGACGTGTTCAGCTCCTCGAAACCGGAGAAGGGCATGTACACCTCGCCGCGGATCTCGAGCAGCCGCGGATGCCCCGCGCCCCGCAATCGCAGCGGGACGTCGTGCACCGTGCGGATGTTGGCGGTGACCACCTCGCCCACCGTGCCGTTCCCTCGCGTCGTCCCGATCTCGAGCACGCCATCGCGATACGTGAGGCTCACAGCAGCGCCGTCGATCTTCAGCTCGGCGGTGTATCCACTGGCCTGGACCGAATCACCGGCGAGCCTGACGATGCGCTTCTCCCAGTCCTCGAGCTCCGACTCGTCGAAGGCGTTGCCGAGTGAGAGCATCGGCACGAGGTGGGTGTGCTTG
>JBKJQR010000281.1:0-3380 GCA_046593895.1 Gemmatimonadaceae bacterium
CAAAGCCGCCAAATCCTCCACCACCACCAAATCCTCCTCCACCCCAGCCACCCGATCCGCCGCCGCCGAACCCGCCGCCGCCGAACCCGCCGCCGCCCATCGGGGGAAAAATCGGCAGACACCCCCCACCACCACAACCTCCTCGCCCGCGCCTCCGGCCGCCGAAGGCATTCAGCACAAACATCACGGCGAGAAACACGATGAGCAGCGTCCCTGGATTGAAGCCGCCGCTCACGCGGCGCGTCGACGGGATGACGCGGTCGATTCCAGGAGTTACTCCGCTGTCGAGCGAAAAGTTGTACTCCCTCGCGAATCGTTCGCCGACGCGCTGTGCCATCAGAATCACGGCGGCGTCGTAGTCATGCTGCTTGAGATACGGAATCGCTTCGTCCTGGATCGCGCCCGCTGTCGCGTCGGTGATGAACCCCTCGGCGCCATAGCCCGTCGCGATGAACGTGTGCCCCCGGCCGTCCGAACTCGTTTCCTTGGGGACGAGCAGAATCACCGCGGAATTGTTTCGTGTTGGGTCGCCAGGCTTGGATGCCTTACCGAGCTTCCATTGCCGAAGCAGGGCGAGCGCGATGTCGCCTGGTGCCCTGTCGCCGATGTCGGGAAGAGTAACGATCGCGACATCACCGCCCGATTTTGCGCGCACCGTCGTCGCGATCCCGAGGAGTGTCTGCTCGGTGTTCGGACTGAGGACGTTAGCGAAGTCGTTGACGAATCCAGTCGGTTGCGGGAGCTGAACCGCGCCCGTCCCCTGAAGGGCAATTATCAATCCGACCGAATGAAGCACGTTTTGCAACACTATCGCTCCCCCGTCTTGGCGACCGAGAGCAACTCCAAGATGCGCCAATCTGTGCCCATCACAATCGGCACTCGATAGTGTGCTGCGGAAGCGTACGATCGTGACATCATGCTGTCAGCACTCGCTGATGAGTATTCCGAGGTCGCCGGGGCTGGGAGGACTCCTGAAGGAAGGCAGCAGCCGGACTCACTCCAACGGAACGCCCGCTCTGAACGCGATCGACCAACACATTGCCGCTGGGACACGTTCCATAGCTCCGTTCCAACAGGCTTGTGCCTGGCTCGCCGCTGCCTAACGTTCGCCTTCAACAGAGCCTTCGAACAAAGAGGGGCGACGATTACATCGCCGCCCCCCTCTATAACCGATCATCACCTGAACTACCTGGTGAAGTTGAACGGGAACCCGTACGTACCGCCGCCCGCATCTGAAGACGGGAACTTCCACGAGCGAATCTTGTCGACGATACAAGACTCCGCCTCGGAGGCCCCCGCACCACCCCATGTCCGGCTGGTGATGTCGACGCCCGTCACGTTCCCGCTACCTGTCATCGTAATTGCGACGTTGATCGTACCCGCCAGATTCGGATTGGCTTTCAGACCACGCTCGACGTAGCAGAAACGAAGCTGCGCCTCGCGGCTCCGGACAAACGTCCCGAGCTCCGATACATCGCGTCCACGACCGAGAGGTTTATCCGACACGCGGACGCTGATGGCGGCGATTCTCACCCGCGCGGCGGTGACACCGCCACCCGCGCCGACGCCACCAACCCCGCCTCCGCCTCCGCCTCCGGTGCCAATCCCGCCCCCGATGCCGCCTCTCCCCGGCGTAGTCGAGCCCTGACCACCTTGGCCGTAGCCGAGCACCGTCTTGCCTCCTGCGCCACCACCGCCATTACCCCCTGCCCCGCCGCCGGTCCCGCCGCTGCCAGAATTGACGTCCACTCCGCGGAGAATCCCCGAGACGTCTCCCACCATTCCGCCGGTGCCGGAACCACTTCCGGTGCCGAATGCGGTCCCGATGGCCCCGGTACTGGTCGTTTCTGTGTGCGATCCGGGTAGCCCGGGCTTCGGGCTGCCCTTCTCCGGTCCGACCGGACCCGCGGGTTTTTTCACCGGCCCAGCTTCCGGCACGACGGTCGCCGCACCGGTTTGCGCAACCGGCGGCGGAGGAGCAGTCTCGGGCAGCGGGTCAGGATTGTACGTAACCTCCACGGGCGAGTCAACCGTCTTAACTACCGGATGCGGCGGCGTCAGGTGGACCAGAAGCAGGAAAATGATTCCGAGCGTTCCCGAAATTCCATACGAGCCAAGAAGAGCCCGCCCTTCTTCGCTCGCCCACTCGAACCGAAGGCCCCGTGTAAACGTCGTCTCGCCGTTCTTGCCTGGCGGCGTTGGTCCCGATGCATTTGCGGGACGTAATGGTGTTGCCATATCAGGACGCCTCGCCGCCCGTCTTGAGGACCTGAAGCGAGACTTTCTTGAATCCAGCCTTTCGCGCCGTCTGCAGTACGCGGGCTAACAGGTCGTAGCGCATCCCTTTGTCGGCCTGCACAGCAAGCGTCGCCTCGACCGACTGATCGGCGGGGACATCATTCGCTTTTCTGATCGAATCTGCCGTTATGTGAAGTGCGCGGTACAGCTCAGGAATGAGCAAAGGCTCGTTCGGAACGTTCGACGCCGACTGCGCTGCCGCCTGCACGGTCATCACACGACGGCCCGCCAACGTCATCTCGGCAGGGCGACTCGCGATGCCGAGTGTAATCTCATGGGCCGAGAGCGAACCCACGCTGCTCTGGGGCAGCGACACGCCGTTGACCGTCGGCGTCATGTCGCCGAGGGTCTGCGTCGTCAGCGAGAAGAACACGATCGATACGAACGTGTCGACGAGCGGAACGAGATTCAGCTCGGTCAAGCGAAACTTTTGGAACGTCGCCGTGCGGCGCGCCTCGCGCGCCGCCTTTGCCCGGCTCGCCATCTAGCGCCCTCCGCGATTGGCCGAAGCGACCTGCGTCGCCCGTGCTCGATTGCCTAACGCAATGTTGCTGAAGTTTGCGAGACGCGCCTGTTCGAGAACCTTGACGATGTCATCATAGCTCACGGCGTCATCTGGGACGACGAGCACGTCCTTGTTATCAGGATAGCTGCGGGCAATACCTGCGAGGACGTCGTGCAGCTGATTGAGCGACGATTGTCCCAAGCCCGGGATGTCCTTTCGGAACGCAGCGTTGCCGCCGGAATGCTCGACGCGAATGCCGTCGGTGTTGATGCGGACCGCGAGGAGCAGCGTGAGTTCGGGAGGCTTCCCGCTCGTCTGCGCCTGCGGAGCCGTAATGACCGTCGGCGGGAGTGACAGATCGAATGCAGTCATCGCCGCGAGCGCAACACCCGTATATGTCGCCAAGCTGAAGAACACGATCGACGTTAGGATGTCGACCAGCGGCACGAGGTTCAGCCCCCCGTGGGCAGTCAGCGGCGCTCGTTCCGAGCGCCGCTGCTTGATCTTGTGGAACCGCGAATCGGCCATCGGTTGACTACCGGTGTCCGAGACGGACGTCGGGGCGGTCTACCAGCGC
>JBKJQR010000083.1:0-15814 GCA_046593895.1 Gemmatimonadaceae bacterium
CCCGCGCTACGCCTTCCTCTTCAACTCGTACTACCTCCAGGCCGGCGAGCGTCATTGCCGCGCGAAACGTGGGCTCGTTACCCGGCCCACAGTGCAAGGGGTGTTCGCCTATCGCGCGCACGTGGACGCGGCGATGCGGCGGCTGATCGAGCACGTCGGCGAGGATGCCGCACACCCGGCGATGGCCCTCGTCGAACTCGGACTCAATCACGAGCAACAGCACCAGGAATTGCTCGTCACTGACATCAAGCATGTGCTGTGGACGAACCCCCTGCGCCCTGTCTACCGCGAGCGCGCCCCCGAGCGTCGCGCCGAAACGCCGATGCGGTGGTGCACCGTAGCCGGGGGGATTCACGAGATCGGCCACAGCGGAAATGGATTTGCGTTCGACAACGAAGCGCCGCGCCATCGCGTCTTCCTCGAGCCGTTCCGGCTGGCGTCGCGGCTCGTCACGAATCGCGAGTATCTCCAGTTCATCGAGGATGGCGGGTATCGGCGTCCCGAGCTCTGGCTGTCCGCGGGGCTCGCGGCGGCGCAGGACCGCGCCTGGGACGCGCCGCTTTACTGGGAACGTACCGACGGGCAGTGGACCGAGTTCACCCTCGGCGGCACGCGCTCGCTCGCGGGGTTTGCCCTCGACGACCCCGTCTGTCACGTGAGCTACTACGAAGCGGACGCCTTCGCCCGCTGGAGCGGCCGCCGGCTTCCGACGGAATTCGAGTGGGAAGTGGCGGCGGCGTCGAGCCCCGTGGATGGCCGATTCGTTGAAGCTGAGCGATTCCATCCGGGCCCCGCCGCCGGTCTTGACGGCCTAACGTTCGAGCAGCTCTACGGCGACGCGTGGCAGTGGACGCAGAGCGCCTACGTCGCCTACCCGAACTACCGCCCGGAGTCGGGGGCGATCGGCGAATACAACGGAAAGTGGATGGCCGATCAGTGGGTGCTCCGCGGCGCGTCATGCGCCACGCCGCGCTCGCACGCGCGGCTCACCTACCGCAACTTCTTCCCCTCCGACGCACGGTGGCAATTCACCGGAATCCGACTCGCGAGCGGTGCGGAGGATCAGGGATGAGAGCGTCGACCGAACACGCGAGCGCGGCACCGCGCACGGCCACGGGTGTCGTTGACGCACTCCGTGACGAAGTGCTGAGCGGGCTGCTCGGCATACCGAAGACGCTGCCGCCGAAGCTGTTCTACGACGCCGCCGGAGCTGCGCTCTTCGAGCGCATCACGACGCTTCCGGAGTATTACCTAACGCGCGCCGAGCTCGAGATTCTCAGCGCGCGCGCCGGGCGGATCGCCGCGCTCGCTGGTCCCGGGTGCGCGTTGGTCGAGTACGGGAGCGGTGCCGGCGTGAAGGTGCGAGTCCTTCTCGATGCGATGGAGCGACCCGCGGCATACGTGCCGATCGACATTTCCGGCGAGCAACTCGCGCGGGTCGCCTCGGCGATTGCTGTCGAATACTCGCGACTCGTCGTCCGGTCTGTGCGCGCCGACTACACGAGGCCTCTCGCGCTGCCGCCGCTTCCTGCCGGTGCCCGGCGCGTCGCGTTCTTTCCCGGATCGACGATCGGCAACTTCCATCCGACGGAGGCCGCCGCGTTTCTGCATCGCATCCGTCACACCATCGGCGAAGGGGGCGGCCTCGTCCTCGGCGTCGATCGCGCGAAAAGTGCCGCGGTGTTGAACGCCGCGTACGACGACAGCCAGGGCGTCACCGCGGCATTCAACCTCAACATGCTTGCTCGCCTGAATCGCGAGATCGGCGCGGATTTCCGCCTCGACCGGTTCGCGCATCGCGCCTTCTACAACGTCGCGGCCGGGCGCGTCGAGATGCATCTGGTGAGCCTCCTCTCACAAGTGGTGCGCGTCGGCGGCGTCGACGTGCACTTCGACGAGGGGGAAACGATCTGGACGGAGTCGTCATACAAGTACGACGCGTCTCGGCTCACCGAGCTCGCGGGCGCCGCCGGCTTCAGCGTCGTCGAGCGGTGGACCGACGCTCGTGGCCTCTTCTGGGTCGCGTACCTCGAGGCCGTGTGACGAGCGGCGGCTGCATCGAGCGGCGCCAGCGCCGTGATTGGCACTTTCATTCGACACTACGAGGGACATGGCACGAGCAACATGGAAGGGAGCAGTGCTCGCCGAGAGCGAGGACTACGAGATCGTCGAGGGGAACGTGTACTTTCCCCCGGCGACGATCCGCCGGTCGGAGTTCGAACCCAGTCACACGGTGACGCACTGCCCGTGGAAGGGGGAAGCCCACTACTACAACGTTCGCGTTGGCAGCGACGTGAACCGGGATGCAGCGTGGTACTACCCTGATCCGAAGCCGGCGGCGGCGAACATCAAGGACCACGTCGCCTTCTGGCGGGGCGTGACCGTGGAGCGCGACCCGGGCCGTTAGGCGGGAGGCGCGCTCACCCTCAGCGCGTCGGCGCGCGACGGCCGAGGTGGGCGGGCGCGACGGCGCGTTCGACGAGGCCGAGCGCGCCGTCGAGCGCGAGCGCGAGCAGCGCCGCCGGCAGTGCGCCCGAGAGGATCATCCGCGTATCGGCGAGCGCGAGCCCGGCGACGATCGGATCGCCGAGCCCACCTGCCCCGATGAACGCGGCCAGCGTCGCCGCGCCGACGGTGATCACCGCCGCTGTTCGCACCCCGCTCATGATTACGGGCGCCGCCAGCGGCAGCCGCACCAACAGCAACCGCTGGCGCGGAGTCATGCCTAACGCCTCGGCCGCCGCGACGGCTTCGGCGTCGGCGTCGCGCACGCCGCTGTAGGTGGCACGGGCGATCGGATACAGTGCGTAGAGCCAGAGCGCGACGAGCGCCGGCGCCATGCCGACGCCGAGCAGGGGAATCATGAACGCCAGCAGGGCGATGCTCGGGATCGTCTGCAGCACGCCGAGCACGGCGACGACCGGCTCGGCGGCTCGGCGCGACCGCTCGAGCGCGAGGGCCACCGGTACCGCGACGGCGATCGCCGCCAGCAGCGCGATCGCTACGAGCAGCAGATGGCGCATCGTCAGCGCGCCGATGCTCGCCCGGCGTTCCCACAGATAGCGCCAGAAGCCGCTCGCCCGCCCCTCTTTCACGGGCGCGGCGGACGTCCGGCCGACGACGCCGATCGCGCGCAGCGCGTCGGCTGCAACGTGCGCGACATCTTCCCGGTCGACCTCGATCCGGCGGTTGAGCTCCCGCATCCTCGCCTCGTCCAGTGTTCCGCTGAGCAGGGTGAGCGCGGCGATCGCGTCGGGCCGCTCCCGGGCGAGGCGCGCGCTCACCACCGCGGCCGCCTGGTACGGTGGAAAGAAATGGCGATCGTCCTCGAGAGTCATCAGCGGATAGCGGGCAAGCAGGCCGTCGGTGGAATATCCGTCGACCACGTCCACTCCGCCCGCTGCGAGCGCCTGATATTTCACCGCGGGTGCGAGGGGACGCACCGCGCGCGGCCGCAGCCCGTAGGTCTGCGCGAGCCCGACGAGACCATCCGCGCGGCCGATGAAGTCGGCGGTGAACCCGCCGACCAGGGCCGGGCTCGCCGCGCCGAGGTCGCTCAACGTCTGCAGGTGGTAGCGTTCAGCGGTCTCGCGACGGACGGCGATTGCGTACGTGTTCTCGAAGCCTAACGGCGGGAGCCAGCGCACCCCGTAGCGGGCCGCCGATTCCTCCGCGACCCGCGCGAAGACGCGCCGCGGGTCGCGCGACATCGAGTCGGCGAGGGTGTCGTGCAGCACCACGAGCAGCCCGGTGCCCGTGTACTCGGGATAGACGTCGATCGCGTCGCGGCGGAGCGCACCGAACGCGATCTCGGTCGCGCCGAGGCCCGGTCGGCGATCGACCGCGATCCCGCGCGACTCGAGCAGCTGGGCGAACATCTCGCAGAGCAGATACGACTCGCCGAACGGCTTCGATGCGACGATGACCGGGCGCGCGTCCGGTCGCTGGGCGGCGAGCGTCGCGGCCGTCACGATTACCAGCAGCCCGGTCGCGGCGACGCGCACCGGCCCACTCGCGCGCGGTACTCGCCTCATCGCGCCGCCGGCAGCGCGCTCGCGCGCGCCTTGTCGAGCAGCTCCTTCACGTACGGCGTCGCCGGCGAGTCGACGAGGGTCGCGAGCGTCCCGCGCTGCTCGATCCTCGCCGCGCGCATGACCACCAGCTCGTCGGCGAGCCGCGCAGCCTCGGCGATGTCGTGCGTGACGAGGAGCGTCGTGACGCCGAGCTCCGCACGCAGATCCGCGAAGACGGTCTGCAGGTCGGCGCGCGTGATCGCGTCGAGTGCACCGAACGGTTCGTCGAGGAGGATCACCCGCGGGCGCGCGGCAATCGCCCGCGCGAGCGCGACGCGCTGCCGCTGGCCACCGGACAGCTCGTGCGGGTAACGCTCGCCGAACTCGCGCCCCGGCATGCCGACGAGCGCCAGCGCGCTGTCGGCGACGGCGGCCACGTCGTCCATCGCGAGGAGGCTCGGCACGAGCGCGGCGTTGCGCCGCACCGTCCAGTGCGGGAGCAGTCCGCCGTGCTGCGGCACGTAGCCAATCCGCCGGCGCAGGTCGATCGCCGGTTGTGAACGCACATCGACGTCGCCGACCGTTATGACGCCGCTCGTCGGCTCGACCATCCGGTTGAAGCAGCGGAGCAGCGTCGTCTTGCCCGATCCGCTCTCCCCGACGAGCGCGACGCTCTGTCCCGCGGCGACCTCCACGGTCACGCCGTCGAGGGCACGAACGGAACCGTAGGAATGGACTACGTCGATCGCCGCGAGCATCGATGCGGTCCCGACCGATGTCGAGTGTGGGATGGTCATCGTCGGGGAAGCTCCCGCCGGAGGGACGCCGGCGCAAGCCTCGAATCGTGTCCGCCGCTGCCTAACGTTCGCGATCCATCGCCGTGAAGAGGTTGTTCAGCGCCTCGGCGACCGTGGGATGGGCGAAGATCCCATCGCGCAACGCCGTGTACGGGAGTCCGCCGAGCATCGCCACCTGCAGGATCGTCGCGACCTCGCCGCCGGCGATCCCGAGTACGGCGGCGCCGAGGATCCGCTGCGTACCGGCATCGACGATTGCCTTCATGAAGCCGCGCGTCTCGTCGGTCTCGAGCGCCCGCGCAACGCTGCTCATCGGCAGCTTCGCGACGCGAACCGTGAGGCCGGCCGCTCGCGCCTCCTTCTCGGTCATTCCGATGCGGCCGAGCTCCGGATCGATGAAGACGGTGTAGGGCACCTGGCGCCCACT
Source organism: Gemmatimonadaceae bacterium (assembly GCA_046593895.1). Classification (GTDB taxonomy): domain Bacteria; phylum Gemmatimonadota; class Gemmatimonadetes; order Gemmatimonadales; family Gemmatimonadaceae; genus JABFXC01. Next base: position 5,238 of record JBKJQR010000083.1, read on the forward strand.
CGTCGTCTGCGAGCCCCCCTCGAGCAGATTCGCGCGCAGGATGCGGAAGTCGTCGTAGGAGATGTGCGTGAACGCGGGTCCGCCCTTCGCGTCACCGATCACGAAGACTCCGGGCACGTTGGTCGCCAGCCGATCGTCGGCGCGGATGTAACCCCGGTCGTCGGTCGCGATCCCCGCCGCATCGAGCCCGAGATCGTCGGTGTTCGGCCGGCGCCCGCTCGCGACCAGCAGATGCGTACCGGACACCGTGCCTTGCGCCGCACCGTCGGCACTCCGCGTCGAGTACCGCACCAGCGTCTCGACGCCGCGTTGCTCGACCGCGGTGACGGTCGTGCCGAGCAGCACCTCGATCCCCTCGTCGCGCAGGATCGTCGCCACTGCGTCAGCGACGTCGGCATCTTCGTGGTCGAGCAGCTGCGCGCCACGTTGCAGAATGGTCACGCGACTCCCGAAGCGACGGAACATCTGCGCGAACTCGAGCCCGATGTAACCGCCGCCGAGCACGACGAGGTGGGCGGGAACCTCGACGAGCTCCATGATCGACGTCGAGGTGAGATATCGAACGGTGTCGAGGCCGGGGATCGAGGGGATTGCCGCGCGAAGCCCCGTGTTGATGACGATGGTATCCGCGCTGATCGTGCGTCTCGCGCCGTCACCGACTTCGACGTCGAGTGTCCGCGGCCCGACGAAACGCGCGTCGCCGCGAATCAGCTCCACGCCGGCCTGAACGAGAGCGCGCTCACTGCCACCGCGAAAGCTGTCGACGATGTGCTGCTTTCGCTCGTGCACACGCGCGAGGTCGATCCGCGGCGAGGTCGCGTGGACGCCGTAGTCCGCGGCGCGGCGCACGAGGTGGGCGACTCGCGCGCTGGCGACCATCGTCTTGGTCGGACTGCAGCCCTCGTTGACGCAGGTGCCGCCGACATGGGCGCGCTCGATCAGCGCCGTCGACTTCCCACCGCGCGCGGCCGCGCCGGCCAGCGGTCCCCCGCCCTGTCCTGCGCCGACGACGACGATTTCGTAGTGGTTCTGGTTCTTCATTCGGGTTCTGGAAACGGGAAGGCTACAGCCATCCGCCGGCGAATCCTGCCCTGCGCAGGCCGTCGGTGATGGCGGGACATTTCTTCATCAACTCCCAGAAAAATCCCGAGCGATGGTTTTCGATCATCATCACGATCGGGCCTTGGTCGAGCCCATAGTATCCCTTCGATATCCACCCGCGCTCCCCCGGCCGCGCCGCAGCAAACGTCGGATTGAAGCTGCACTTGAATCCGTATTCGCTGATCATCGTGGGATATCGTTCGTTGAAGTGCTGGATGGCCGGGAGGACGATCTCCGGCGCGAACGGCAGCGACGCGATTGCCGCCCACGGCGCGATCGTGCCATCGTCGGGGCCGAAGGGAACACTGCGCGCCCTGTAGTCGAAGAAGCGACGCCGGACTCCGTCGATCGGCAGCGACGCGGGACCGGGACCGTCGCTGGCCGTGATCCCCCAGCAATTCTCCCCGTAACCTTCATACTTCCGCGAGTTGCGGATCGCGTACTGCCGCTGCACATACGTGGCGCGGCGGCTGTTCTCGAAGTAGTCGATTCCCTTGCCGCGCATGTACTCGTCCTGAATTCCGCGGAAGTCGAGCCACATGTGCGAGAGCTGGTGGATGAAGAGCGGGCCGGCATAGAGGTGCTCGTAGCCGTAGATCTTTTTCCACCGGTAGGTGCTCGTCTGCGCAGTGTAGCTGCGGGCCGGGACCGGATGCGTCGGCGAGCCGAGGGCGAGCACGTAGAGGATCAATCCCTCGTTGTACCCTTGCCAGCGGTGGCGGAGGAATCCGTGCTCGGGCTTCCACCCCATGGACACGGTATCTCCGCCGTTGAGCGCCCAGTCCCAGTCGGCGCGCTCGTACAACTCCGCCGCGATTTCACGGATCTCGCGCTCCTCCTCGGCGTCGCCGTCGAAGTACGCGCCGGCAGCCAGCGCACCGGCGAGCAGAAACGTCGAATCGATCGTCGACAGCTCGCACTCCCAGGCGCGGCGCCCGGTGTCCATGTGGAGGAAGTGGTAGTAGAACCCCCTGTAGCCGGTCGCGTCCGGCGCGTCACTCTGCTCGCTGTCGCGGAAGAATCGCAGCGTCGTCAGCGTCCGCTCGACGGCATCGCCCCGACTGATGAATCCCCGCTCGACGCCGATCGTGTAGGCCGCCAGCGCGAATCCGATGGCCGCGATGGTCGCGTGCGCGCCCTGTCTGGTGTTGTCGGGTACCATCCCATTGGCGCGATTGGCCTCCGCGAGGAAATAGCCGAACGTGTCGCGCTGGAGCTTGTCGAGCTCCAGATCGCTGTTCGCTCGCGGCTCATGGTCCACCCTCGCATCGCTGACCGATGGGTCAGACGTCACTTCTGGCATCGCTTACACCCGCCACATGGAAGACCGGCGGAAACTCGCGAGCGGCGCGGAAGGTTCCACTCGCGCCGCGCGAGAACGCGGACCTGATCAGCCAGTGTCATACGCGGCCTGCGCCTTGCTTGTGAAAATTTGGGCGAGTCGCGACGCTGCAACTCATTTCGTTTTACGCTTGTCGTTCAATTCTATCACTGCGGGCCGCCGTGCTGGCGCGCCTCTGCTCCTGAACCCCTTTTCGAGACCTGATCACATGACGATGCCCTCTCATCCCGCCGCGCATACACCGAGCCGTGCTCAGCCAGAGCCCCATGTGGGGTCCGGGAAGCCGATGACGATGCACGGATCCTACGGACGCTTCGCCGCGATGATCATTACTTCGACCGCGGTGATGTTCGGGCTGATGTACTCGCTCGTGCTCGAGGCCGATCACGTGCGGTTCGCCGACACACGCTTCTTCATGGCGCTGTACATGGGCGCGGCCATGACGGTGATCATGCTCGCATTCATGCTCGGCATGTATCGCAACCAGCGCGCAAACGCCGCCATTTTCGGCGGCGCCATCGTCGTCTTCCTCCTCTTTCTCTTCCTCGCCCGCAGCCAGCGGACCGTCGACGATGTTGCCTACATGAAGGCGATGATCCCGCATCACTCGATTGCGATCCTGACCAGCTCACGCGCTCAGATCACCGACCCGCGCGTGCGCAAGCTCGCCGACGGGATCATCGCCGCGCAGCGGCGCGAGATCGCCGAGATGGACAGCCTGATCCGCGATCTGCAGCAAGGCCGGCGGTGATATTGACGGCGGGTTGATGCCTAACGCTGCGACCACGAGGTGACTCGGGAGCCACGACGGGGCGCAGCGCTGGCGGACGTCCGCGGTCCCTTCTATACTGCCGCCATGACGATATCTTGCCGGCCCTTCCGGCACCTGCGAGCGGTGTTGCGACGCCGCTCGCCGACTGCGCTCGGTCTCGCGACGACCCGGGCGCTCCTCTCGATCATTCTGGTCGCCGGCGCGCCCGCTGCCTCGCAGGCGCAGGGCCCTGCTCCGTTGCCGCCACAGACGCCGAGCACCGGGACCGCCGAGCGCGCGGCGACCGGACAGGCGGACAGCGCGGTTCTCGCCGTTCGCGGCCGGCGCATTGTTGTCTTCCGCACTGCGCTCGGCGCGCTCTCGTCCGCGGAACGCGCGGCCGCGGCGGCGAGTCGCATCGAGGTGCTCGTACGGGACGGCACGCGCGACAGCGTTTCGGCGCGCGCCATTCCGGAGGGCGTGCTCATCTCGGCCGGCGCGCGGAACGTCTTCACGATCACGCCGGCCGACGTGGACACGCTGCACGGGGAAAGCCTGCCGCGGTTGGCGACCGGCGCCGCGGCGAGCCTTCGATCGGTGCTCGCTGACGCGCGTGAGGCGGGCAGCCTCGCGCACATCCTCACCGCCGCCGCGTTCGCGATCCTCGCGACAGCTGTCTTCCTCGTCCTGCTCCGGCTACTCCGTTTCGCTCGCCGTGCACTGTTCGCGAGGCTGCCAGCCGCCGCCGGCGCGCGATTGCGCGCCCCCTCGGTCGGAGGGTTCACGCTCATCGCCCCCGAGAACCTGCTGCTCTTCGCGCGGCGACTCGTCGACCTCGTCGCGTGGGCGATCGGCCTCTTCGTCGCGTACCTCTGGCTTGCCTTCGTCCTCACCCGATTTCCGTACACGCGTCCCTGGGGCGAAGCGCTCGGCGCCTACCTCACGACGACGGTTGCCCGCCTCGCGCTCTCGGCGCTCTCCAGTGTGCCCGGACTGTTCACGGTCGTGCTCATCGTCGTCGCGACGCGCTGGATCTCACGGCTCATCTCGTCGTTCTTCGACGCGGTCGAAGCAGCGACGGTCGACGTCCCATGGGTGCACCCGGAGACAGCCAATCCGACAAAGCGGATCGCCGTCGCGTTGTTGTGGCTCTTCGCGATCGTCGTCGCGTACCCCTACCTGCCGGGCAGCGGGAGCGACGTCTTCAAGGGAGTCAGCGTCTTCGCCGGCCTCGTACTCTCGCTCGGATCGTCGGGCGTCGTCAATCAGGCGATGAGTGGCCTTGTGCTCATGTACTCGCGCGCGTTCCGGCCCGGTGACTACGTGCGCATCGGCGAGACGGAGGGCGTGGTTGCGACGTTAGGCATGCTCTCGACGAAGGTGCGTACGACGAAGCGCGAGCACGTGACGCTTCCGAACGCGGTCGTCGCCGGCGCCTCGGTCAAGAATTACTCGCGCGCCGGGGTGGACGCGGGACTGCTGCTCTATACCTCGGTAACGATCGGCTACGACACGCCGTGGCGACAGGTCGAGGCGCTCCTCGTCATGGCGGCGCGCCGCACGGATGGACTGCGACGGGAGCTCGCGCCGTTCGTGCTCAAGACGGGGCTCGGAGATTTCTACGTCGAGTACCAGCTCAATGCCGCGCTCGAGCGCCCGGAGGAACGCGTCCGCGTGCTCGATCAGCTGCACGGTCACGTCCTTGATTGCTTCAATGAGTACGGCGTCCAGATCACGTCGCCGCACTACGTGAAGGATCCCGCCAACGAGAAGGTCGTTCCGCGCGAGCGCTGGCACTCCGCTCCCGCCGACGGCGGCGGACGGTCGTCGTGATGCCGGTGCAGCGTCGCCGGCACGACTGCTCACACTGACGGCACGATGAACCTCGACTTCTCCGCGGCCTGGCGAACGGGCCAGGGACTGATCAACGGTTTCGTGGCGGTACTGCCGCGGCTCGCGTTGGCGTTCGTCATTGCCATCATCTTCGTCGGCGCCGGTAAGGGTGTCCGAACGCTCGTTCGCCGCAACGCCGAACGCCGCGGCGAGCAGCGCGCGCTCGAGCTGGCACTCGGTCGCCTGGCTCAGACGTTCATTGTGACCGTGGGTGTGCTGATCGCCGCAACGGCCGCGTTTCCGAGCTTCACGGCCGCGAACCTGGTCAGCACGCTTGGCATCGGCGGAGTGGCCATCGGCTTTGCCTTCAAGGACATCTTCCAGAATTTCCTTGCCGGCATCCTCATCCTCGTGACCCGACCTTTCCGGGTGGGCGACCAGATCCGTTTCAAGGAGTACGAGGGCACCGTCGAGGATATCCAGACGCGCGCGACCTACATCAAGAGCTATGACGGCCGGCGGGTGATCATCCCCAACGGGGAGCTCTACACGAACTCGGTCACGGTGAACACGGCATACCCACAACGACGCTGGCAGTACGACGTCGGCATCGGCTACGGCGACAACATCGAAAGGGCGCGCGCGGTCATCCTCGGCGTGCTGCAGAACGCGGCCGACGTCGCGCCCGATCCGAAGGCAGACGTGATCGTCGTGCAGCTTGCCAACGCCACGGTGAACCTGCGCGCACGCTGGTGGACAAAGTCGCGGCTGGCAGACGGGCTGCTGGCACAGGACCGCGTCCTGACGGGCATCAAGGAGGAACTCACCGCGGCGGGCATCGACCTTCCTTTTCCGACGCAGCAGATTCTCTTCCACGACCAGACCGAAGAGACCGACGGGGACCGACGTCGCCAGCGGGAGGGGTGGCCGGCCGGGAAGGGGGCGGTGCCCGCGCCGTCAGGCATTGCACACGCAGCGCGCCGCACTTCGGAGGACGGTGCCCGCTCGCGAGAGGCGGTGAAGGACGCCGACGACGAACGCGGGTCAGCCCCGAGTGCTTGAATCCACAGGCCGCGCCCGACTCCAATCACGATTCCGGGGTCACCGCCCATGCTAGGGCGCGAGGACGCGTTGGAGCAACGTCAGCACGTTCGTCGGCAACCCGGAGCCCGCCGTGCTGTCGCAGGAGGCGGCCCGTGCCCGCCAGAGTGCTTCGGCGCGTTCGACGTTCCGCTCCGCTGACAACGCGCTGCGGCCCCTCGTGACGTGCGCGATGAGCTCGACGCGCGCGGAATCACGCGCGGCGCGCTGCTCCTGCCTAACGTCAGACGCGGCGCAGGCATCGAGCGTGGAAATCGTTCGCGCGAGCAACACCTGACTTCGCGTCAGGCGCTCAGCGTCGCTCAGCCCGCGCGCTGTTGGATCGAGCGCGAGCAACGTATCCACCATGCGCAGACGTTCGGCGATCGTGCTGTCGGCCGGCCGCGACCGCGCCGCGCCGCGAAAGGCCGTGCGCGCCTTCTGGAACTGCCCGAGTGCCAGTGCCGCCTCGCCCAGTCCGGCGTAGGCGCCAGGATCCGATGGACTGTGACGCAGCAGCGCGCGATAAGCCTCGGCCGCGCGCGACGGCGACGCGGCGCGCAGGTAGAGTGGCGCGAGCCGGGTGAGAAATGCCGCGCTGTCCTCGGGCGCGCTCTGCAGCGGTAGCAGCTCGGCGAGCAACTCCTCGTGCGCGTGCTGGCGCACGAGCAGGTCGATCAGCTCGAACCGCGCCGCGAACCGACGCGTGATGCTGTCGCTGCCCCAACGGCCATAGATCGCCCGATGATAGAACGCCTTCGCATCTCTCGGCCGCGCCGTGGCGTCGAGCAAGCGTGCCATCGTCAGATTCACCAGCCCGTCGTTCTGGACTCGGTCGAGGAGACGGTTCAGGATCTGCTCGGCCTCCGCGGTGCGCGCCTCGGCGCGAAGTGCGTCGGCGAGCGCGAGCGAGTACGCGATGTTGTCGCGCTCGAGCGACGCGGCCGTGGCGAGACGGTCCGCGGCGTCGGCGGACCGGCCGGCGGCGAGAAGGGCGCGCCCTTCTTCGAAAGTGTCAGCCGCTTGCCGTCGCGTCTCGCTGCGCTCGACGCGCGCGAGGAGTAGATCGAGCGCCAGCAGCGCGACGATCACCCCGAGAATCGCGGCAAACGTGGCGAAGAAAACGCCGGCACTTGCAACCGGCCGCTGGGCCGCCGAGTCACGCGTCGCATCATGCATCGCTTCGCTCCGCGGCGATCAGTTGTTCCGCGCGCTCGACGCCATACGCGCTCAGGATGTCGTCCAGGGTGACGACGCCGAGTAGCAGGCGCACGTTCGCGCGGCTTACGACGGGAAGCACCGTGTGGCCGGTTTCCCCCATGCGTGCGAGCGCCTGCCCGAGCGGCATGTCACCATGCACGTGCACGAAGCCACCGGGTTCCTCGCCGTGCTTGCCGTCCTTTTCGGCCGCGGCGTCGAGCAACGTGGCGAGCGTCTCCTCAGTCGTACTGGCCTGGGCGAGGCGCTCGATTTCCGCCACGCGCACCATGCCGAGCATGCCCGCCTCGTCGGCCACCGGCCACGACCGGAGACCACGGCCGGCGACGCGGGCGAGCGCGTCGCGCAGTGCAAGCTTGGGAGTAAGCGGCTCGGGAGCCTCGCGCATGGCCGCGTTCACGCGCAACCGCCCCGCGTGCTGGCGGAACTCACCGGACGGGAGGTGTAGCCCGTCCTGTCGTGCAAGGGCTTCGTAGAGGGGCTCGCGCTGCAACTGCTGCGATATGTAGAAGGCGATCATGTTCGAGATCATCAGCGGCACGATGATCGTGTAGTCTCGCGTCACCTCGAAGATCATGATCACCGAGGTGAGCGGCGTCCGGACGATGCCGGCGAACGCGGTCCCCATGCCGACGAGGGCGTACGCGCCAGGCCCCGCGGTGGACGCCGGAAAGGCGGCGTGCGCGACCGCCCCGACCGCCGCGCCCATCATCGCACCCATGAACATGCTCGGGCCGAAGACACCGCCGGCGTTGCCGGACGCGTAGCAGATCGCGGTTGCGAATGCCTTGAGGACGGCGAGGAGCACGACCGTGCGCAGCACGAGGTCGCCGCCGAGCACGCGGTCGACCTGGTCGTAACCAACGCCCAGCACGGCGGGCACAAAGTATCCGAGGATGCCGACGGCGAGGCCGCCGACGGCCGGGTGCCACCAGGCGCCAGCGCGCGGCAGCCGTGCGAAGCGGCGCCGGAGTGCGAGCAACATCTTGACGAAGCCGACCGAGCCCAGGCCACCGACGATCCCGAGCGCGACATAGACGAGCAATTCGGTCGCGCTCACCAGGTGGTACGGCGCGACGTGGAACAACGGCTCGTCGCCGAGCACGAGGTGGAGGACCATCCACGCCGTCGTCGAGCTGAGGACGATCGATCCGAGGATGGGCGAGTGCAGGTCGCCCATGATCTCCTCGAGCGCGAACAGCACGGCCGCGATCGGCGTATTGAACGCTGCCGCGAGCGCGGCGGCGCCGCCAACGGGCACGAGCCAGCGTACCTGCTCGCGACTGAGACCGAGTCGCCGCGCGATGACCGACGCGATGCCCGAGCCGATGTGCACTGACGGCCCTTCACGACCGAGCGCGATCCCACTGGCGAGCGACGTCGTGCAACAGATGAACTTCCCGAGCACGGTGCGCAGCGTGATGCGGCCGTCGTGGATGAAGATCGCCGCGCGCGTCTGGGGGATCCCGCTCCCTCGGGCCTCGGGGAAGTAGCGGGCCAGCAGGATCCCGCTCCCGAGCGCACCGAGGGTGGGGACGACGACGCGGCGCCAACCCGCGGCGCCCGCCGGGTACATGTGCGCGGCCAGTCGGCCCGTCAGCAGCACGAAGGCGACGACGACGAGACCGACAAGCGCGCCGACGACGAGGCTCAGCACAAGTGCGAGCCGGTCCTCGCGCCGTCGCAGGTCTTCAACGAGCGAGGCGAGGCGCCGTGCCCACTGCGAACCATCGAGCAGGGGACGCCGGGCGGACAGATCCGCGGGTGGAATCACGTCGTTCAAACTAACGCACGTCGCGCGCTTCTCCAGCGAGTGGGGGCGCGGGCATCATCCCCGCCCCTGCGTGCGGCGGTGGACCTGTCGGCTTCAGTGCTGCTGCTTCATTCGCGGTGCAAACATCCTGAAGCCATCGGCTTCGGCGACGCTGACGTCGCAGTAATTCGCCAGCACACGCCGCAGCGTGTCGGCGATCGCGCGGGCGCGCGCGCTGTCGGCCGCGGTCGCCGGGCGCTTTACGCTCATCCGCATGTGCCGATGTGAAGACATCTCCGCCATCGGACCGGACATCGCTGCGTCGGTCTCACCCTGCATCGATGGCGTTGCATGCGTTCCATCCATTCCCGGCATCGAATCCATCGACGCGTGCGGCGAGTGCTGTGCGATCGCCGTCGCAGGCAGCGTCATCATTGCGGCGACGGCCAGCGCGATGATCGTCGCGCGCCCACGAGCTCTCGTCGCGTCCGTTGCCTGCGTCATGCGCACGCCTCCGCATAGGTGGTGTCGGCCGGAACTTTGGCCTTCCGCGGTGTGTTTGTCTCCGGGTGAGTCGCTCGACGGTTTGCCCCGGCGAGCGTGACGTCGCCCGCACCGTGCCTGACTGGTTGACGTCAGCGTACCATGCGATGTTAGGCCCGGGCGTTGTGTCGTCGCTCACCCTTTCCAGGACTCAGCCTGCTTCTTGTCGATTCGGCGTCGTTCACGTCGCACCTGTCGGACTCGCCGCTCGTCGCGATTCCGCTGCTCTTCCTCGGCGGTGTCCTCACCAGCCTGACGCCCTGCGTCTACCCGATGATCCCGATCACCGCGGCGATCGTCGGCGGACAGAGTGTCGGCGCGAGTGGCGCGACCGAGGCGCAGCCGAGGGCGCGGGTGATCGGCCTGACGTTCACCTACGTGCTCGGCCTCGCGCTCGTCTATTCGCTGCTCGGGCTCTTTGCCGGTCTGTCGGGTACGATATTCGGCTCGGTCAGCGCGAACCCGTGGGCGCTGTTCGCCATGGCGAACGTGCTGATCATCGCCGCACTGGCGATGCTCGACGTGATTCCTGTTCGGCTGCCGGCGTCGCTGACCTCGCGCGCCTCGACTGCCGGTGGAGCAGGACGCTATTCTGGCGCGTTGGTGATGGGCGCGGTCAGCGGCCTCGTTGCCGCACCGTGCTCGGCACCGGTTATGGCCGCCGTGCTCACTTGGGTGACGAAGACGCACAGCGCGGTGCTTGGTTTTTTCTACTTGTTCGCGTTCTCGCTCGGAATGTGCACTCTGCTGGTGGTAGTCGGACTCTCGTCCGGCTCACTCGCTCGACTCCCCCGCGCCGGGGGCTGGATGCTCTGGGTAAAGCGCATCTTCGCGATCGCGATGATTGCGGTTGGAGAGTGGTACCTCATTTCCGCAGGCAAGCTGTGGCTTTGAACTAATGCCGTTAGCCATCAGCTGTTAGCGTCGAGTAACGGCGTTACCTGCAGTGGCTCAAC
>JBKJQR010000121.1:0-10244 GCA_046593895.1 Gemmatimonadaceae bacterium
TGTAGTCGATGTCCTTCTTCAGGTGGCGCACGACGCGGTCGGAGGTGTGGTACATGTCGGGCTGGTCTTCGGTCGGGCCGGAGATGATCAGCGGCGTCCGCGCCTCGTCGATCAGCACCGAATCCACTTCGTCGACGATCGCGTAACTGTGCCCGCGCTGCACCCGCTGATCGAGTGACGGCACCATGTTGTCGCGCAGGTAATCGAAGCCGAACTCGTTGTTCGTGCCGTACGTGATGTCGCTGCCGTACGCCGCGCGTCGCTCGGGTGTCCCCGGCTCGGTGTCGTCGAGACAGGCGACCGTTAGGCCGAGGTAGCGGTAGAGGTGCCCCATCCACTGCGAGTCGCGCCGGGCCAGGTACGAGTTGACCGTGACCAGGTGCGCGCCCTTCCCGGGCAGCGCGTTCAGGTACAGTGGCAGCGTAGCGACGAGCGTCTTGCCCTCCCCGGTCGCCATCTCGGCGATCTTTCCGAGATGCAGCTGGATTCCACCCATCAGCTGGACGTCGTACGGCACCATGTCCCACAGCTGCTCGTGCCCCGTCACGCTTGCGTTCGTGCCGAGGAGCCGCCGAGCGGCCTCGCGGACGGTCGCAAACGCCTCGGGCAGGATTTCGTCGAGCACTTCAGCCGTTGTCGCGCGCAGCTCGCCTTCCAGTCCACTGCGGCCATCCGCGCCGGAGAGCTCGGTGTCGATGCGCTCGCGTTCCGCGGGCTCGGCCGCGCTGCGCTTCGCTTCCCGACGTGCGGCGATCTGCGATTCGATCTCCGCAGTTCGCTCCCGAATGATCGCGCGGAGCTTGTCAGTCTGCGCCCGGAGTTCTTCCTCCGAGACAGTCTGCAGCCGCGCGTAGTGCTCGTTGATCTCGTCGACAATCGGCTGGATGCGCTTTCGCTCGCGCTCGTGACGCGTACCCATGACCGATGTGATCAGCCGCTTTAACATTTCTCTCCTTTATCGATACAGTCCGTGCGCCGCAACGTACGCGGCGACCGACTCAGGCACGAAGCCGCGCAACGATCGACCGGCTGCAACGCGCGCACGAATTTCCGTCGACGATATGTCGATCCTCCGCGACGCGACCGCAACCGCGCCCTCGGGCATCGGAAGTTGGTGGATTCCGTCGTCTCGCGTCATCACGGCCAGCGTTGCCAGCGCGCGTACGCGCTCCGGCTCACGCCACTGGTCGAAGGTTCGGAGCACATCAGCGCCGACCACGAAGAATCGTTCGGCCGACGGGTACCGCTCGGCGAACACGTCGAGCGTTTCGACACTGAAAGATAACCCGGCCCGCTCGATTTCCATCGCATCGACATCGAAGCGCGCGTCCCCGACAACGAGCAACCGGGTCATTGCCAGCCGATCCTGCGCCGGCGCACCCATCGACGCCACCTTCAGCGGTTGAACGGCCGCCGGAACAAGTACGATGCGATCGAGCGTCAGGCGCTCGACCGCGTCCACCGCCGCGAGCAGGTGCCCAAAGTGCGGCGGATCGAATGTTCCCCCCAGGATTCCGAGGCGCACGCCCTCAGGGCGTTGGCGGGGTCGGTGCCGTACTGGCAACCGGGGCGTTGCCGCAGCGGGCGCGCACCTCGCCGTCGGCTGGATAACGCTCGCGAAGTGCAGTGCAGGTGTCGTCGCGGTCGGCGCGATACGCGATGGCGTCGTACGACTCAACGAGTCGTAACTGCGCCTTCCGGGCGTAATCTGTCGCCGGATATTTCTTTACCAGATCCTTGAAGTACAGAATCGCCGAGTCGTACGCCTTGCGGCGGAAATAGTGAATCGCCGTATCGTAGTCCTTGCGCGCGAAGTCTGACTCGAGATCAGAGACGTTCTTCTGAGCTTCGGCGCGCTTGTCAGAATTCGGATAGAGCGCGAGGAGCGTGTTGAAGGTGCTCAGTGCGGACTCGCCGTAGGTCGCGTCGAGCGAGCTCTTTCGCCACAGCTTGCGATACGACTTGCCGGCGAGGAGCAGCGCGTCGTCCGCGAGGGTGTCGTCCGGGAACGCCTCCATCAACCGGCTGTAGCTCTGGGCCGCAAGGATGTGCTCTCCCTTCCGCTCGTGCGCGAGGCCCAGCCAGTAGTGGGAGCGCGAGAGTAGCGTGTCTCGCGCCGGCAGGTCGAGCGTCAGCTTCTCGAAGCCAGCAATCGCGTCATCGAGCTTGCCGTGATCCAGGCGCTGCTTCGACGCAGTGTAAAGCGCTTCGCTGGACGTATAAGTCTTCGGGCTCCACGCCTTGGAGCTGCAAGCAGCGGCCGAGAGTGCGGCCAGGATAAAGACTGCGGTTCGGGTCACAGGTGGCATGACTGGATTGCTACCCGGAAGCCGGGTGGCGGTTCGATCTCGGGGGAAAAGCGGGCTAGCGTGCGGCGTCGCGTCGACGAGCCAGCATCGAGCGGTAGATCTCGATGCGCGGTTCTTCCGGATGACGTGCTGCCGCCGCGGTCCAGACTTGATCCGCGCTGGCCAGGTCCCCCTGAAGATAAGCGGTCAACCCGCGGAGAAGCATGGCATCGAGCCATTCCGGCCGTATCCGAAGGACCTCGTCCAACTGTTCGCCCGCCTCACGATGGCGACCGCGCTCGGTGAGCGCTCGGGCCAACGCGAGCCGAACGTCTGCGTATCCCGGTCGGAGCTGCAGGGCGCGCTCGTATTGCGCCACTGCGTCATCGAGTGCACCCGCCGCGCGGTAATCGCCCGCGAGCGCGGCGTGTGCGTTCGCCAATCGGTTCGCCACCATCACCGGAAATCCGGTGTCGTCGGGCTTTCCCAGGTGCTCGGCCGTCTCGAAGGCGACCCGCGCTTCAGCGAGCCGACCCATGTCATTGAGTAGCACAGCGCGATTCAGGTGCGCCTCGACATAACGTGAGTTCAACGCCAACGCGGCATCGAACGCCGTTATGGCTTCGTCCTGGCGGCCGACCAGCGCGAGTGACAGGCCGAGCATGTTCTGAGCGTCGGCGTACGCCATGCCCTCGACAACGGCTTCGCGCAGCAGGAGCACCGCTCCATGATAATCACGGACGGCGAATCGTTCCCTGGCTCGGGCAACGAGGTCGGGCGCGCTATCCAACGAGCCTCTGCGCGCGCGCCTTCATCTTCGGCGACCCGATCAGCGGACGGAAATACTCGATCGTGCGCGCCAGCCCTTCGCGCAGCTGGATCTTCGGTTCCCAACCGAGCTGCGTGCGCGCCTTCGTAATGTCTGGCTGGCGCTGTTTCGGGTCGTCTGCCGGCAGCGGCCGCGTAACGACCGCCGACTTGCTCCCCGTGAGCTCGATGACGAGGTCGGCCAGTTCGCGCATCGTGAACTCGTTCGGATTGCCGATGTTCGTCGGCTGTGTATCGCCGCGCATGAACAGCCGATACAGCCCGTCGATCTCATCGTCGACGTAGCAGAAGCTGCGTGTCTGGTAGCCGTCCCCGTAGAGCGTGATCGGTTCTCCGGTGAGCGCCTGCACGACGAAGTTCGTGACTACGCGTCCGTCGTGCGGTTGCATCCGCGGACCGTACGTATTGAAGATTCGCACGATTCGCGTATCGAGCTTGTGCTCGCGATGATACGACATCGTGACGGCTTCCGCGAATCGCTTCGACTCGTCGTAACAGCTGCGCGGGCCAATCGGGTTGACGTTCCCCCAATAGCTCTCGGGCTGCGGATGCACCGCCGGATCGCCGTACACTTCGGACGTCGACGCGAGGAAGAAACGCGCCTTGTTCGCCTTGGCGATGCCTAACGTGTTGAGCGTCCCGATAGACCCGACCTTCAGCGTCTCGATCGGGAAGTTGAGGTAGTCGACGGGGCTGGCGAGCGAGGCGAGGTGGAAGACACCGTCGAACTTCCCGGGCACGTACGTGAACGTCGAGATGTCGTGGCGGATCAGCTCGAACTTCGGATTGCCGACCAGGTGCGCGAGGTTGTCCGGGTGCCCGGTGATGAAGTTGTCGAGCCCGACGACATCATGCCCTTCCGCGATGAACCGGTCCGTCAGGTGTGACCCGAGGAAGCCAGCTGCACCGGTGATCAGGACCCTCATTCCCGTCCCCGACCGATCGACAGGTAGGTGAAGCCTAACGCGCGCATTTTCTGCGGGTCGTAAAGGTTTCGCCCATCGACGACAACGGGCTGCTTCAGCGCACTCTTGATCTTCGCGAAGTCCGGATGCCGGTACTCGTTCCAGTCGGTGACGACCACGAGCGCGTCAGCGCCTTCGAGCGCGCCGTAATTGCTCTCGGCGTACTCGATCGCGTCGCCGATCTTTCGCTGCGTCTCGTGCATCGCCGCTGGATCGTGCGCGATGACTTTTGCCCCCGCCTTGTTCAACGATTCGATCAGCGTCAACGCCGGCGCTTCACGCATGTCATCGGTCTGCGGCTTGAAAGCGAGCCCCCAGAGTGCGATCCGCTTTCCCTTGACCGACCCGCCAACTGCCTTCTCGACCTTTTCGAACAACCGATGCTTCTGCCGCTCATTCGCGTCCTCGACCGCTTCGAGTACGGCGAGTGCCGCACCCTGCTCCTTCGCCGTGCGCACCAGTGCCTTCACGTCCTTCGGGAAGCACGAGCCTCCGTAACCCGGTCCCGGAAAGAGGAACGACGGTCCGATGCGCGCATCGCTCCCGATACCGCGCCGAACGAGATCGACGTTCGCCCCAACCTTCTCGCACAGGTTGGCGATCTCGTTCATGAACGAAATGCGAGTCGCCAGCATCGCATTCGCGGCATACTTCGTCATCTCCGCCGACGGGATGTCCATGAAGATGATCGGCTTGCCCGTGCGTACGAACGGCGCATAGAGTTCGGCCATCGTCGATCGGGCGAAGTCGCTATCGACGCCGAGCACGACGCGATCCGGCTTCATGAAATCGTCGACGGCAGCGCCCTCCTTGAGGAACTCGGGATTGCTGCACATGTGGAACGGGCGCTTCGCGTTCTTCGAGACCGCCGCGGCGACTTTCCCCGCCGTCCCGACCGGCACTGTCGACTTGGTGACTACGACGACTTCACGCTTCGCATGCTTGCCGATTTCCTCGGCTACCGCGAGCACGTGACGGAGGTCAGCCGACCCATCCTCGTCAGGCGGAGTTCCGACCGCGATGAAGATGACGTCGGCCGTCTCGATCGCACCGCCGACGTCGGTCGTAAAGGTGATGCGTCCCTGCGCCTGATTCCGCTCGACGTACGTGTCGAGCCCCGGCTCGTAGATCGGCAGGATGTTCTCCTTCAACCCGTCGATCTTTTTCTTGTCGAGGTCCGCGCAAATGACCGCGTTGCCAGTCTCGGCGAGGCACGCGCCAACGACCAATCCCACGTAGCCGGTGCCAACCACTGTAATGTTCACCAGAGCTCCAAAAACGGTTCAAGGATAAGCCTGCAAAATTTATCGGGCCGGGGTGCTCACGGCAACGTGCGATTCACGGCGTGCCGGCGTTCGCGGAGTTTGCGCCAAGCGCCCGCTCGTCTTCAAAAGCGCGTTTTCCCCCGGCCTCCTCTAGTAGCCTCAGCGAAGCCTGGATGCACGAAGCGGGGTGAAGCTCTCGCTTCACCCCGCTCGGCAACGAACACGGGCGGCGCTAGAAGCGCTGCGTCGCGTCGATGGTGAACACAACGCGGCGGTTCGACAGCGCGCCCGCGTCGTTCTTTCTGGCCCCCGGCTCGACCTGTCGAGCCTTCTGTTCCCCGTACCCTACGGTCTTGAACTGACGCGACGGGAGTCCGAAGCGTTCGGTCATCACATCGCGCACCGCCTCAGCCCGGCGACGCGACAGGCGCAGGTTGTACGCCGGTGTGCCCGACGGATCTGCGAACCCTTCGATCGTGACGAGCGCACTCGGGTACACGCGGCGGATCACGTCGGCGATCTGGCCGAGCACCGCGAAGTCAACGTCACGCACGAGTGACGAGTCGAATCCAAAGTGCACCGGGACGACATACTTCGAAACGAGGTCGCTCTCCTGCCGCACTTCCACCTGGGAATTCCGCAGGCTGTCGAGCAACGGACGGAGCGCCGCGAGCTGCCGGTCGACCGCGTCACGAACCGCCGAGTTGATCGCGGCGGTATCGATCGGCTGCGTGAGAATGACGGGGACGGTTGGCGTGTTCGTCGTTTCCCCACCCCAGAAGTACGTCGCACCAACGTGATGCTCATCGCTGATCGGATCAAACTCGTAGAACTTGGCGCCAGCGTTCGTGCGGTTCCGGAATGCGTACTCGAGTCGGAACTGCCCGACGTTGATCCCGGCCCCGAGCGAGATGCCCTTTCTGTTGTCGTCTCCGGTTACGTAGCCGATACGTCCGATCGCGACGCCGTTGAGCGTCGCTTCGATGCCAGCCTGCTCGAATACCTCGTTCCTGTCCGGCACGGTCACCTGGCCGACGAGCTTCGCATCGACGATGAGCGGTTCGCCTCGGAACAGCAGCGGCGTCTGCAGCAGATCGCGGTGTCTGAACAGATCGATCGCGCCAGCCGCATAGCCGAGTAATGGCGGACGCTTCGAGTCGTTGTCGAACGTCACGACGGTGCCATAGTTCCGGACGCCGCCGCCTAACGTCAATCGCCCGAAGATATCCGGAAACAGCATGCTCGAATTGACGCCGATGCTGCCCGCCGACTGGTTGCCTAACGTCTCCTGGGCGTAGAAGAGCGTGCCGCCCCAGAGCCAATGCTTCGCCATCTGGACGGCACCGCCGCCCTCGAGTGCGAGCTGGTAAGCGCGAAGGCGCCCACCCGGCTGGTAGTTCTGGACTTCTTCGATGGTCCCGGCGTTCAGCGCGCGCGCGCCGATGCCAAACGTACCGAGCGTCGTTGGGAACGTGACCACTGCCCCGACGAGCTGCGAGTTGCCGAATCCCTGCGACCCCGTCACCATGAACGAGTTCGTCTTGATTCGCGCGATGCCGGCGGTGTTATAGAAGAACGTAGAGGGGTCGCCTTCGACAGCACCCATCGCCTCGCCTAACGCGACGCCGCGCGGCGTGATGCCGCGCATGAGCATCGTCGCGGCGTGAATGCCGTTGTCGGCATCCCCGCTCGGAATTGACGTGGGATTCTTGGGGGTCGTGGTCTGCGCGCTGAGTACCGGCGCCGCGACGGCGAGAAGCAATAATGCCTGATGTAGTTTCGTCATTGGTCGCGGCCTTTACCGGATTACCATGAGCTTATCCTGCGCGAGTTGCCGCTTGCCGTTCACGATCGATTCGACCACGACGAGGTACATGCCGCTGGCGACAGCTTCACCGCGGCCATTCCGAAGCGACCAGATGACGTTGACGGCGAAATCGGCGCCGACGAGCGTCGTCGTACCCGGAAGCGGCGCGCCAGCGAAGACGGTGCCTGAAGTCTTGTACGCCACCAATCCCGCCATGTCATAGATCCCTAGCTTCCACGCCGTGCCCGGGTCGCCGTTAAAGGCAATGTTGGCGATATCGCCGCTGATCTCTCGAACAGGGTTGTTGGCGAAGAGGATTCCGCGTGTGCTGGTGACGATCAAAATCAGCGGAATGCGCCGGGCGGCGGTGCCCTGACCCTGTACGATCAGTTCCCCTCGGTAGCGTCCCCCGAGGATTCCGCGCGGAATCTGTACGTTTACGACGACGCGCGAAGTGTCACCGAACTGGATTCCCGCGAGATTCCCCGGTGAAAAACTGACCGCCGCAGCCGGAATGATGATTCCAACCGCACTCTCCGATCGGAGGTCCGTTGCAGTGACGCGGACGTCGCTGAGGTTCACGTTGCCGGTGTTCGCGATCCGGAGAACGCTGGACGCCCGCTGGCCCGCTCGACCGCGAACGACCACGGAGTCGAGGATCGCGGAGGAGTCCGGGTCGACGATAGCGAACGAACGATCTTCGCTGACTGTGACCTCGAAAAAAATTCGATCCTCGGCGAGGACTTCGTTGTTCGGTCCGAAACGAACCAGGTTCAGGCTGTCGCGGATCTGGAATTCCCCGATGTAGCGACCGGCGACGGTTCCCTTGGGCAACTCGACGAATGCCTCGACGCGGGCCATTGTACCGTTAGGCAGGCGACGGGGAAGATTGATCAGGATGACGTTGTCAGCGGGGATCGCAAGCGACGGGTTTTCGACGTTCACCAGATTCCGGCGCAACGTACGCGGAACGAACAACTGGTTGAAGTCACAGGCCGTCCCGGGCTGATTGTAGCCATCGTGGTCGACATCGTTCGTCAAATTATCGGCGTTGACGATGAAGAACTCACCGCGATTCGTACTTGCACCCGCGCGCCCTGTCAGGTGCATGGTGCTTCCAAAAGTGAAACGGCCGAGATCGTCTGCGATGTCGAAATCGCACGTCCCGGCGGGCAGTAGCTGCGCCCGCACTGCCGAGGGCAAAAACGCCGCCGCGACCGCCAGACCCATTGCCCACCGCTGTAATTTCACGTGCACGCGCGTCTCCTTTATCGTGAGGCTGAGAGCAGATTATGGCTTGACCGAGATGACCGTTCCGCCGTCGCCGACGGCCCACGCCTTGGTGGCCGAGAAAACCGAGAGCCGGTTAAGAGGGGGAAACTCAGCGCCGAACTGGTTTGCCCCGCGCACGCCCTGCCGCGTCCAGGTCGCCCCGCCGTCCTTGGTTCCGAAGATCAACCCGCGGAACTGCGGGACGCCATTAAGGAAGCCCGTGACCTGGGCGCCGACGACCCAGCCCACGAGATCATTTTCGGGAGCGAACTGGACGTCGCGGTAAACCAGCGAGGTGTAGTCGGTCGTGTCGCGCGACGCCACGCCAAGATTGATCCGGATGGCAGGTGCTGCGCCTCCGACGAAGCGCCCCAGGAATCCGTTGCCCCCGCTGGTGTAGACGTCGCCGTTACTCCGACGTGCAACCCCCGAATACGTGACGACGCGAAGGCTGTCGGCCTGAGCGCCGGTCACCAGCGTCCACGACTGTCCGCCGTCCGTGCTTGTGAACAGACGGCCCGGGTAGGTCGCGCCGGTAATGAAGCGCGTGCCCGACGAAACCGCATAAAGCGCTGTCGTGTCGTTCTTCGCGAAGTCGATGTCTGCTATGCTCGACGCGCCGCCGAACGAGGAAGTCGATGTGAACCCGCCCGAGGCATTGAGCTTCACGAACTTCGCACTGAACGACGACCCACCGCCGCCCACGCCAAAGAGGCGGCCGCCAGTATTGACCGAATCGATTCGCAGTCGGCGGATATCCTGTCCCCCGACGGTGAAGACAGTGTCGAAGTTGAACCCATCGCGCGTCTGGGTGATGACCGACCGCAGGTTTCGCGTGTCGAAATGCGCGCCGTAACCGTGGGTGAGCGAAACGAAGGCGAGGTCGTACGTCGCCGCGAAGTAGGGCTGAGTGAACCGGGGCTCCCATCCAGTGCCAATACGCCGATACAGCGGCACGGCGAACGACGCGACCCATCCCGAATCCGGACCAACCAGCGACGCGCCGAGCAGCTGGGTCCCCGTTGGCGACTCAAGGCGGTCCCAAACCACTTCCGCGATCGGCGGCGCCGCGGTACGGACATTACACACCGACACCCGGAGCGGAACCGTACCGGTAGAGCTCAGAAGATTCTGGATGCGGATGCCAAGGACGGTGCCAAACGGCAACGTGGAACTCGGCGTGAACACCACGCGCGAGCCGTTGGCGGCCAAGGACAACGATCCGGGCACCTCGACGCCGGTCGTGGCATCCGTCACGACCACATTTCCGGACGAAACCGTCGACGGCAGGATCTTGGACGAAAAATCGAGGTTGATGGGCGAGTTGACGGCGAGGTCCCCCGCGGGGCACGCGACGAGCGCGAACGCGACTTCCGGGGAACTCGGGTCCTTGTCGCAGGCCGCCAGACCGGTGGCCGCCAGCAACGCGCTGCCAGCAATTAATCGCTTCAGATACACGAGCGTCTCCACGAGTGGATGTTTGCCGCCGACCCGACGGGATCGGCTCGGGCAATCGGTTTCCTGCGAACGCGCCAGGGCGCGGGTTAGCTGAAAGTCGCGCCGCACGTGTTTGGTGCCTTGCCGCCGAGGTCCGTTGGACATGACTCCAACATCTCCTTGATCGGGTCGAGCACCACCCGCTCTACCGCCGGCGGGACATACGGCTTTCGCGCGCGGACCGGCGGAAACTGATTTTCGTTCATCGTCTATCGTCTCCAGAAGAAAAGTAAGTCGCTACGACGCGCATGCGCCGAGGGGTCGAGCCATCGCCCGATAATCGGGATGCACCGCAGGCTCCAATCCATGCTGGGCATGTGTC